>JBAZHL010000001.1:0-46851 GCA_041652335.1 Patescibacteria group bacterium
ATACCTCAACAGCGGCCTCATCACCGAGGACGGCTTCTATAGTGATAACATCATCAATGATGATGAGGTTAGCGGTTCCCCCATCAATACTCAGGCCGGCAGCAACCCAAACGATTTTGACGAAGATGGCATCCCCAACGCCACCGATCCCGATCCTTACAACCCGGATACCGACGGCGACGGCTTAGCCGATGGACAGGATCCAGCTCCAGTGGATCCCACTGTGGGACAAACTGCTACCCCCATCCCCACCCCGCCAGTCGATACTAAAAAAGTGGGTGAACTGAAAGTGGGCGATTTCTACACCAACGTTCGTAACCTTGGTCGAGGTGCCACCCAATGGGCCACCCACACCGAATCACGCCCCGGCGACCAGATCGCATTTATTATCTACGCCGAACTGACCAACACCAGCGATTACGTTACTTATGAGGCCATTATTACCGATCGGCTACAATCAACCCACTTAGAATACAGCGGCTCGGCTACCGTCGAGATCAATCACAGCCTGCCTCAAACTCTCGCGGGCGATAGTTGGATGAACGGCTACACTATTAAGGTCCCGGCCGGACAGACTAAGATCGTGGAGATTCGCTTTACCGCCACCGCGGAGTTGGACCAACCCAATCAAGTGGTAGTCGATACTAATTTCGCTTGGGTAGATACCGACAGCAACAATGATCGGAAAACTGACGTCGCATTTGTTACGATTGATTCGTACCCATTAACTAATTAATCAATGGCTCCCCGCAAATCCCCCTCCAATCAGACCCCTGCCCCCGATCCCGAGAACGCTCCGATCGGCAAGATCGTTAGCGATATCCAGCGGAAGTCCGAAGAAGAGCAGACCCAAAAAACAGCCGCCAGCTTGGGGTTGCCTTATCTAAATTTGGTCAACTTCCAGCCCGAACCTGGCGTGGTGGAGATCGTTCCCAAAGAATTGGTAGAAAGTGGTGGCGTCTTTGCTTTTAAAAAGGAGGGACAGAAGATCCATTTAGCCATTACCGATCCGCGGAGACCAGCCACTTTAGCCGCTCTGCAACAGTTAGAAGCAATGGACGAGTACGAGTTTGTCCCAGCTTTAGTCTCCGAGTCCAGTCTTAAATATTTAGCCGCGTTATACGATATTTTTGCTCCTAAACAGGTGGTCAGAGAAGATATCCACCTGACTACCGATCAACAAAAACAGGCATTAGACACTATCCAAAATTGGAGCTCTTTGGGGGATGAGGCAAAACGCTTAGCCATTAGTAACCTGTTCGAGACACTACTCTCTGGTGCCACTTATCTCAACGCCTCAGATATTCATATCGAGCCAACCAAAGACAGTGTTCATCTCCGCTTCCGGGTAGATGGCGTGTTAAACGATATGGCCGATCTACCTCACGAGCTACTGCGCAATATTGTCTCCCGGGTTAAATTATTGGCGAGTCTAAAACTAAACATTACCGACTCTGCCCAAGACGGTCGCTTTAGCATCAAGGCTGGCGACGCCGATTACGACCTTCGCGTTTCTATTCTGCCGACCGCGTACGGTGAATCGGTAGTACTACGACTGCTCCCTCAATCTGGAAGTAAATTTATCAGCCTAACTAAACTGGGCCTAACCGGACATAATGCCGAGATAATCGAGGGTGTCATCCGCCAACCTAACGGGCTTATCCTGAACACCGGTCCCACTGGCTCTGGTAAAACCACTACCCTCTACGCCGTGTTGGCCGAGATCAACGAGCCTGGTAAAAAAATTATCACCATCGAAGACCCGATCGAGTATCGCTTGGCCGGTATTACCCAAAGTCAGGTTAATGTGGACGAAGGCTATACCTTTGCCAATGGATTAAAATCTATTCTTCGTCAGGATCCCGATGTGGTGTTAGTGGGAGAGATCCGCGACAACGATACGGCAGCAGTGGCTATTAACGCCTCGCTCACTGGTCACTTGGTACTATCCACTCTGCACACCAATGATGCGGCTGGAGCGATCCCTCGTTTGGGCGATCTGGGATTAAAACCAGAATATTTCATCGAAGCGATTTTGGCGATCATCGCCCAAAGACTGGTTCGCCGGATCTGCCCCGACTGTGCCGAAGACTCCGCTCCCACCAATGAGGAGTTGGCGATCATTAATCAGGAGTTAGCCGCCTGGCCAGCTAATATTGAAAAACCGACAGCGCCTAACACAATTAAGCGTATCCATGCGGACAAAGCCAAGAGCTGCTCAAGCTGCAATGGCACAGGTTATAAAGGTCAGATCGGTATCTTCGAAGTATTACAGCCCAACGACGCCATCATTAAATCGGTGTTAGCCAAATCAACCACCGGAGAGATCCAACGTTTGGCTGTTGAGTCCGGGATGGTTACCCTAAAACAGGATGGGATCCTTAAGGTTATCGCCGGTGTTACCACTTTGGATGAGGTAGAACGGGTAACCGGCGAAGCGACCGTCTAACCCCCCTCCCTGTCATTGCGAGCGAGGGCGAAGCAATCTCTGAGATTGCCACGGGCTAAAGCCCTCGCAATGACAATTTGTCATTCCCGCGACTTGCCTGCCACGAGTAGAGACGGGAAGCCGCCGCCCCCTCGTCATTCCTGCGCAGGCAGGAATCTATTTGATCGGCTATTTAAGGTATAATTAAATCGTTAGGAGGTGATGCCGCTTAGGGAAGTGGCCATAACCTTCTTTTTTGTATGCCAAAACCGCTCCATCTGATATTTTTCTTTCTTATCTTAGGCGTTATCTACGCTGAGTTTTTGCCAACTCTTAGATCAGAACAAAACAGCATCGCCTACTCCAAAGATGAACCCTTTACCCAGAGCGAACTGATCCTGTCTTGGCTAAAACGTAGCTCTAACTCCACCGCCACTAACGCGGCGGTGGCTGGCGAGCAAGACTTCCTTAGCGACATCGCCATCCCCACCAACTTAGGTTCCGTCGCTGGAGATACCACCAGCTCACTCTCTTATAATTACATCGCTCCTCGCACCACCGTTAACCCAACCACTGGTTACACCAGCCCATCGACATCACCCGTGCCCACCCAGGATCAACCATTTATTGGGAGCGTTATCCCGCCGTCCGGCACCCCCCTATTCGAAGCTTACGCCAAGGGCGGATACGCTTGGTATGACGAGAACGATAACGTTATCGTGATGATGGCCGATGGCACCTTGCACAGCTTTTTAAAATCGGACGGCTCAGAAACCAATTGGCAGCAAGACCGTTTGGCTTACGATCCGATCAGCTCCGCCAATGCCTTAGCAAACTACTTAACCAACTATAACGGCAAAGTCGTAGCCGAAACCGCCACCTGGGCTTTTGTTAAGTTCCCGTCCGGCGGCTTTCTTAAAATCGCCAAATCAAACGGTGGGCAGTTCTTGAGTCAGCAGTAGGCCCTCATCTTCGTACAGGGTCTGCCACACTGCTTCCGTCACAAACGGCACAAACGGATGTAACAGTTTTAGACTGTTTTTTAGAATATGGCCTAACACTGCGGTGGCCGCCTCCGCCCGCTCTCCGTCCAGTTGCGTCTTATATTCTTCGATCAGCTTGTCGCAGAAGGTGTGCCAAAAATAATCATAGAGTTGCTCGCCAGCTTGACCCAACTGGTACTTGTCCATCATCCCGATCACTTCTTTTGTCTTCTGGCCGAACTCAGATAGAACCTCTTTATCGCGATCATTTAAATTGGCAGTGGCGATATCCCCACCTGTTCCTTTTAATGTAACAAAGCGGGCGGCGTTCCAGATCTTATTGGCAAAGTTGCGATAAGCCCTAATCTTATCTTCATCCACGTGGGTATCCTGACCAGCTGCTGTACCCATCATTAAACCCATCCGCAAAGCATCGGTACCATACTTGTCGATCATCTCGATCGGGTCGATCACATTACCTTTAGATTTAGAGATCTTTTGATTTTCTTTATCGCGCACGATCCCATTAAGGTAGACCAGCTCAAACGGAATTTTGCCAGTGCAGTAGAGCCCAAACATGATCATCCGAGCTACCCAGAAAAAGATGATCTCATGCCCCGTCTCCATCACGGTAGTGGGGTAAAAATATTTAAAATCTGGCGTATTGTCGGGCCAGCCCAAAGTGGTAAACGGCCATAAACCAGAAGAAAACCAAGTATCCAAGGTGTCCGGGTCTTGTTCCACCTCGCCCCCCAACGCCTTGGCGGCCTCACCCTCGTTCTCCGCTACCGCAAATTTACTGTGGTCTGTTTTAAGATAATAAACCGGTATGCGATGCCCCCACCATAGTTGCCGACTAATATTCCAATCCCGGATATTCTCCATCCAGTTGAGATAGGTCTTTTCAAATCGCTCCGGAATAAATTTGATCTGGCCGGTTTTAACCGCTTCGATCGCAGGCTTAGCCAACGGAGCGATCTTTACAAACCATTGCTGGGAGATCAGCGGCTCCACTACCGTTTTGCATCTTTCGCAATGGCCAATATTATGAGGATATTTCACCTCTTTTTCGATCAAATTCTGTTCTTTAAGATCGGCCAATACTTTATCGCGCGCTGCATTGATCTTAAGTCCGGCATACTCACTCCCGGCTGCTTCCGTCATCTTATAATCTTGCCCAATCACCGAGATGATCGGCAATTTGTGGCGCTGACCGATCTCAAAATCAGTTGGATCGTGTGCCGGAGTAACCTTGACCGCCCCAGTCCCAAACTCTTTATCGACCGCCTCATCCGCCACGATCGGGATCTCTCTATCAGTTAGCGGCAACTTAAGCATCTGGCCAACTAACTTGCTATAACGCTTATCGTCCGGGTTCACCGCTACCGCCGTATCCCCCAACATCGTTTCCGGACGAGTAGTAGCTACGGTGACAAACCCCGACCCATCACTTAACGGATACTTTATATAAGTCAGCTGACCCTCAACCTCTTTATGCTCTACCTCTAAATCCGATAGACCAGTGGCACATCGCGGGCACCAGTTAATGATCCGTTCGCCCTGGTAGATCAGCCCTTCGTCGTACATCTTTTTAAACGTGTGGTAGACCGCCGCGCTTAACGAAGGATCGAGCGTAAACTTGTTACGCGTCCAATCACAACTGGCTCCTAAACGCCGCAGTTGTTCCTCCATAATCCCCCGTTTACCTAAGACAAACTCCCGGAGGCGATCCACAAACTTTTCGCGACCCAAATCGTAGCGAGTTTTATCTTCGTCCTTTTTTAAGATCTTCTCAAAAAATACTTGGCTGGCGATCCCAGCGTGATCTGCGCCCGGCAGCCATAGTGTCGGCTCCCCTTTCATCCGATGATAGCGCACCATCACATCTTCCAACGTGACAAATAGCGCATGCCCAATATGCAGCCGATCATAGGCGTTGGGCGGCGGCATAATAATGGTGTAGGGCTGTTTAGCTTTATCGATCTTGGGCGTAAACCCACCTGAACTCTCCCACTGTTCGTAGATCTTTTTCTCCCACACTTTGGGATCAAATGTTTTAGGCGTTTCGGGTTTCATACTTTAGCTTCCAACTGTTAGTCTTAACCTCCACATTATACCACCCACGTTTGTCTGCCTTACCCAAAAAATATGCTGCCAGAGCCACCATCGCTGCATTATCCATACAATATTTAAATTCCGGAATGTAATAAGGCAGCTTAAATTTGCTGGCGACCTGGCCCAACTTTTCGCGCAATACTTTATTGGCCGCTACCCCACCAGCTAACAACAAAGCTTTTGGTTGGTACTTTTTAATCGCTCGAGTTACTTTAGTGGTTAGCACGTCCTTTACCGCTTCCTGGAATTCGTAGGCTAACTCAGCCTTCTTGGCTGGTTTAGCTACTCGACCCAACGCCGTTTTTAATCCAGAAAAGCTCATATCCAAACCCTTCTCTAACATCGGCCGAGGCAGTGGGTCGATCCTGCCTTGGCGAGCTGCCTTAGCGATAGCTGGTCCGCCTGGATAACCTAAGCCTAACAACTTGGCTGCCTTATCAAACGCCTCGCCCGCCGCATCATCTAAAGTAGCACCCACCACTATCAAATTGGTCTTACTTTTTATTAGCACTAATTCGGTGTGCCCTCCGCTCACGATCAAAGCCAACATCGGGAATTTGGCGGGAAACTTTCGCTCAATAAAATTACTATAGATATGCGCCGATAAATGATCTACTTCTATCAACGGTTTCTGCCAAAGATAGCTTAGTGCCTTGGCCGTGTTTACCCCCACCAACAACGACCCAGATAACCCCGGCCCGCTCGTTACTGCAATGGCATCAATCCGGCCGATCCCGATCTTAGCCTGACCTAACAGTTGATCGATCAGCGGCAGAATGTTTTCCAAATGTTTACGAGAGGCCACCTCGGGTACTACCCCGCCAAACTTACGGTGAAGATTAACCTGCGAAGACACTAAAGAGCCTAAAACCTCCCGGCCATTTTTGACGAGAGCCACGGCCGTATCATCACAGCTACTTTCGATTCCCAAAATTATCATCAAATAAAATATATCACACCCGTAGCGGAAAATTGAGCGCGCTTGGTATAATACGTATGATATGAAACTCCATACTAATACCAATTTCGACCCCCAGGGCTGGGATCAGTTTATCCTTCGCCACCCCGAGGGCAACCTGCTCCAAAGCTGGGCTTGGGGCGAATTTCAGGAGACTTTAGGCAACCCCGTCTGGCGGCTCCAAGTAATTGGCAGCGACGACGAGGTGCTGGCTCAACTCCTGGCGCTCAAGCTTAGTTTGGGCTTTGGCAAATTTATTATCTACACTCCGCGGGAGGTGCTGATCAACAGTTCCGCCCCCATCCAACATCAACGAGACGCCATGGAGTTGATCGTAAAAAAAATGAAAGAGATTGGCCGGGTAGAACGGGCGATTTTGTGGCGCACCGACCCTCCCCTCAAAAATGGGGACACCACCGCGTTATCCATCTATAAAGCTTTGGGATTTATTCGCAGCAAAAAATCGATCCAACCTCAGATCAATTGGGTATTGGATATCACCGCCGGTGCCAATAATCTGCTAACCGCGATGAAACCTAAAACTCGCTACAATATCCGCTTAGCAGAAAAGAAAGGGGTTAGAGTAGTTGTTTCTAAAAACTTAGAAGATATCCGGATCTTTAATCAGCTAAACAAAGACACCGCCACTCGCGACGGCTTTACCCCGCATAGCGACGGTTACTATAAGAAACAACTTGAGACATTGGGGAAAAACGGCGAACTCGAACTATTGATCGCCTACCTCGAACAGACGCCGATCGCCGCTATTTTGGTATCCTTCTTTGGTAATAAGGCTACCTACTTACATGGCGCTTCCAGCAACGAATACAGAGAGGCAATGGCCAACCACGCTATCCAATGGACAGCTATTCAGACCGCCCAAGTTAGGGGCTGCGCCACTTACGATTTTGGCGGGATCGATCTGGATGGGACTCACCCCAGCTGGACTGGCATCACCAGATTTAAACAAGGATTTGGAGGACATGCAGTAGAATATGTAGGCGTCTTAGAGCTTCCGCTCTCTCGTCTGTGGTATCGCTTCTACAAGATATTGCGAGGCAACTAACTCGTCCCGTTAGAAATCACTTACCGGGACAATCAACTTAACCCAACGCAAATGAATATATACGCTAAGTAGATTTCTAACGGGAATGGAACCTATCAAAAAGATATTTCGCCCCATCGTCCGCCAGACAGCGCCCTGGATGTTTGATATCTATCACCATCTGCGTGGGATGACAGCGGCTACCATATACGGATTCCCCTCGGCCAAGATGCGAGTGATCGGCGTCACCGGCACCAACGGCAAAACCACCGTCTGTAATATGCTGGCGCATATTCTCGAAGCTAACGGCGAACGGGTCGGCTTGGCCACCACCGTTAACATCTGGACCGGTAATCGCAAATGGATCAACGAGACCAAGATGACCACCCTCTCCCCCTTCGCCTTGCAAGGGCTACTGCGCAAAATGGTTAACCACAAATGTACCTATGCCATTGTGGAGACTACTTCACACGCGCTCGACCAGCATCGAACTTGGGGCATCTTCTATGATGTAGCGGTATTCACCAATCTCACCCACGACCATCTCGACTATCACAAAACCTTAGAACAATACCAAACCGCTAAAGGCCTACTGTTCAAGAATTTAGCCGATAGCCTACGCAAGCCCAACCTACCCAAAACCGCGATCATTAACATCAGCGATCCGGCGGGTGAATATTTTGATCAGTTTATCACCGACCAAAAGTTTTATTTTGCCATTGATGATATCAACACACCCGCGACACCAGACAAAACCCTCTGGGCAACTGATGTAAAAGAAGACCGAGACGCTACTCATTTTATTCTGCACACACCAAATGGCAGTGCGGACATTACTCTGCACCTGCCCGGCAAGTTTAACGTTTACAACGCTTTAGCGGCCGCCTCCGCGGCACATGCTCTGGGCATCCCTCTGATCAAAATCCAACAAGGCTTAGATAGTTTATGGCAGGTTCCTGGTCGGATGGAGTATGTACCCAACACTAAAGGAATCGATATCATCATCGATTACGCTCATACTCCCGATGGGTTCCAAAAAGTTTTTGAAGCGCTTAGACCGATCGTCAGCGGCAAGATCATCGCCGTGTTTGGCGCTTCCGGTGAGCGCGACAAAACCAAACGGCCCATCTTAGGACAGATCGCTTCTCACTTTGCTGACGAAATTATTCTGACGGAAGAGGATCCGGCCAGCGAAGATCCGTTTGAGATAGTTAAAGAGATCGGCGTGGGATTAGATCCTAACAAGTTTCAAGCCGATAAAAATCTGCACATCATTATCGATCGAAAAGAAGCGATCAAAAAAGCCCTGTCCATAGCAGTTACTGGAGACTTGGTGCTGTGCCTCTCTATGGGGGCCCAAACAGTAATGGCGAAGGGTGGCAGCAAGGTTCCGTATAGCGAACGCGCCACAATTGAAGATGCTCTAAGGGCTATGTCATAATAGACTGTCTATAAAAGAAAGGAGATCAGATGGAATTTGATGAGAACCTAAATCCGATCGAACCCCCGTTGGAGCCCGATTGGAAACAGACCCCTCCCCCGGCGGGCCCCAGTTTTAATTATCAACAGCCGGCACAACCCGCACCGGAACCACCCAGGCCTCAAACCCCTCCCGCTCCGCCCCGGCCTCCGGTAACTCCTCCGCCACCACTCGCCCCCCAGCGCCCCCCAATGAACGGCGGTAATGTGGTTAAGCGGTTCTGGGATCTTTTGACGATAGTAGTGTTGATCGGCGTAGTGATCGGCGTAATTGGTTTCTTTGCCAATTTGGGCAACAAGCAGGCCACTACATCAGCCACTACCGATCAAGGCCTTACCGTTACCGGCGAAGGCGAAGCTTACGTTACACCCGATGTAGCTAAGATCGATTTTGGCGTTAGCACCGAGGCCAAGAACTTGGCCGATTCGCAAAAAGCTAACAGCGAGGCGATCGCCAAAATTAAAGATGCCCTGCAAGGTTACGATATCGAAGCCAAGGATATCAAAACTCTCTACTACACCATCAACCCGGAGTACAACTACATCACTAATCGCGCACCGATCCTCCGCGGCTACACCACTCGTCATACCGTTCGGGTAACTGTGCGCAAATTAGAAGATTCGGATGGCGTGGTGCAGACCTTGGGCAACGCCGGCGCTACCGAGATCAGCCAGGTACAGTTTACCGTGGATGATCCAACCGATATCCAAAAAGAGGCTCGCGAAAAAGCTATCGATGCCGCCAAAGAAAAAGCCAAACAGTTGGCTAACTTAAGCGGCGCCAAGTTGGGTCACATCATCTCGATCAGCGAGAACACCCCCAGTCTGGACGGTGGAGTAGTACCAAAGTATGCCGAAGGAATGGGCGGCGGCTCCAGCATTGGGTTAGAGGAAGGCAGCATGGCTATTACCTCTAACGTCACCATCACCTACTCTCTCAACTAACACCTCTTGTCCTCGGGCTCGACCCGGGGACCCAGGCAGAAAATAACATAAAAATAGGGCGCTCCGCATTGGAGCGCCCTTTTGTATGCGCGCGAACCAGTTTATCGGACCCCGGCCGACAACGCAGCGACATCGTGAGCCACCATCATTCTGACCATCTGGTTAAAAGTGATGGTTGGCTCCCAGCCCAGATCCTGTTTGATCAGTCTGGGGTTACCCTGCAACGCGGGGAGCTCGTTGGGGCGATAAAGAGCCGGATCAACCGCTACACAGACCTCGCCGTTTACCACCAGGTGTTCCTTCTTGAGCTCGCCCTCCCACTTGAGAGACGGCTCTCCTTTACCGGATAGTCTCCCGGCAGCCTTAAAGGCCTCTGTCACGAAATCCCGCACGCTGTGTGTCTCTCCCGTGGCCACGAGGTAGTCTCGCAGATGGTACGGATTTTTGACCGGCTGATTGAGAATCTGCCACATCGCACGAACATAGTCGCCCGCGTAGCCCCAATCGCGCTGGGCATCCAGATGGCCCAACCGCAAAACGACACCTCTCGTCCCACATAACCACTGTGCTACCGCCAGCGTGATCTTACGTGAGACAAACCTCAATCCGCGATGCGGCGATTCATGATTGAACAGGATCCCGGAACACGCCCAGAGCGGGATATCCCGACGACTGCGCGCCATCACCATCAGCCGATGGGCTGCCGCTTTGCCCGCGCCATAAGGCGAGACGGGCAAAAACGGGGTGCATTCGTCTTGTGGCGTGACAGATTTCGCTGCGTCTCCGAACATCTCGGAGGTAGACGCCTGGTAGATCCTCACGTCGAAGTCGGTCATGGCCACGGCCTTGAGAATGTTCAGCACGCCGTTGATGCTGGTGGCGATAGTCATCTCTGGCAGGTCGAACGACTTGCCAACATGGCTCTGGGCTGCCAGGTTGTAGATCTCGTCTGGACCGTACTGTTCCAGTACCGTCACCAAGCTATGCAGATCAAGCACATCGCCAGTGGCCAACACCAATCGGCCAGTTTGCAGATAATCCCGCAATGTGGGCAGCCGCAGCCTCTGCTCGGGCTCGTCGTCGCTGGTCCGGCGAACCAGCCCAACCACTCGATGATATCCCTGCTTATGCAGCAGGAACCGGGCTAAGTACGAACCATCCTGACCAGTAATACCGGTGATCAGGGCGATCTTTTCACTATTAGCTGTCAAAGCAGCACCTCCGTTACGGTCATGTTTCGGCCCCAGTATGGCAAAAGTGACCCAAAAGTCAATCTGGGAGCGAAAACTCCATCCACCGTCATCCTGAGCGCTAGCGAAGGATCTAGCGGAGCGGCCTTATGGCCTAGATTCTTCGTTTCACTCAGAATGACAGGTGAAAGACAGGTTATAATTAACTTAGATATGGCTACCAGACGGAAAAAATTAGTGCTAATCGACGGGAACTCTCTGGTTCACCGAGGCTTTCATGCCTTTTCCCGCCTGGGGCTAACCTCCCCTACTGGCGAGAACACCACCGCCACCTATGGTTTTGCTTTTATCCTGCTCAACATCCTGGGTAGATTAAAACCAGATTACATTGCGGTAACCTTCGATACCCAGGCCCCCACCTTCCGCCACGAGGAATACAAGGAGTATAAGGCCACCCGCATCAAGGCGCCACAAGAGCTCTACGATCAGATCCCACGCATCCAAGAGCTAGTCGAGGTATTTAATATTCCGATGTTCTTAAAAGAAGGATTCGAGGCGGATGACATCATCGGCACCCTATCAGCCCAAGCGCCTAAGGATTTGGATACCTACATCGCCACCGGCGATATGGACACTCTACAGTTGGTGGATAACAACACCTTCGTTTACGCTCCGCGCAAAGGCTTTTCGGATATGATCATCTTCGACGCCGATACGGTAAAAAATCTCAAAGGTTTAGCGCCCGAGCAGATGATAGATTACAAAGGTTTGCGGGGCGACCCTTCGGACAACATCCCGGGCGTTCACGGCATCGGCGATAAAGGCGCACTGCAACTGCTGCAAGAATTTGGCTCGATCGAAAACCTGTATAAAAATTTGGACAAAGTCCCCGATCGCTACCGCAAACTATTAGAAGCAAATCGCGATATGGCTATCCAAAGCAAGCGGCTCGCTACTATTGTGCGAGACGTGCCGGTCAAATTAGACCTCAACAAGGCCGTGCTCAAAGAGTACGACGAAAAGAAGGTACGCGACCTGTTCTACAAACTCGGCTTTAACAGCCTGATGAACAAACTGCCCAAAAGCGACGCCGAGATGGCTCTACCCTTAGCTGAAGAGGCCACCCCACCCAACCTCCCCTTATCAAGGGGAGGAGAGGAGGGGTCAATCAAAAGAACTATCAAAAATCAGGCGGATAGAATTGATGCCGAACTCGACCCCGTGCTTAAACGGATCGAGAACGCCGGCGTATTGTTAGATACCAAATGGCTGAACCGGCTAACCAAAGAAGTTAGCGAAAAACTGCTAACCTTAAGCGGCCAGATCTACAAACACTCCCATCAGGATTTTAATATCAACTCCCCCTCCCAGTTGGCGACGGTACTATTTGAGAAACTACATTTACCCACCGAGGGCATCGGCAAAACTAAAACCGGATTTTCCACCGCCGCCTCGGAACTGAATAAACTTAAAGGTGTTCACCCCATCATCGAACCCATCTTGGAGTACCGCGAGTTAGAGAAACTGCGGAACACCTATTTAGAGACCCTACCTAAATTAGTAGATAAAGATAGCCGCCTCCACACCCACTTTGCCCAGAACACTTCTACGGGGAGACTTAGCTCTTCCGAACCTAACCTGCAAAACATCCCGATCCGCACCGAATTGGGCGCCGAGATCCGCAAAGCATTTATCGCGCCCAAAGGTTACGAACTGATCTCCGCCGACTATTCGCAGGTAGAGCTCCGGGTAGTTGCCCACATCTCGCAGGATAAACGGTTGATCGAAACCTTCCTCAAAAACGAAGACATCCATACCGCTACCGCGGCTGAGATCGAAGGCGTACCGATGGATGAGGTTACCAAAGCTCAGCGCCGCAAAGCTAAGGCCGTTAACTTCGGGATCGTGTACGGGATCAGCGCTCACGGTTTAGCCGAAGGCACCGGGATGAGCTACGGCGAGGCAAAGAACTATATCGATAAATACTTTACCCTTCATCCGGGCGTTAAAAAATATGTTAAAGATACCATTCTATTTGCCCAACAAAAGGGTTTTGTACAAACCCTGCTTGGCCGTAAGCGCGAACTCCCGGAAGTAAATTCAAATATCGTGAATGTTCGGTTAGCCGCTGAGCGGATGGCTATTAACGCCCCGATCCAAGGTACCGCCGCCGATCTGATCAAGCTGGCGATGATCGAGATAGATAAGAACTTGGCCAAGATCAGCCCCAAATCCAAGATGGTGCTTCAGATCCACGACGAGCTATTATTTGAGACGCCCGATAATGAAGTGGCCAAGGTAGCCGACTTCGTCAAAGAGACTATGGAAAACATCTACCCGTTAGATGTACCCTTAACTGTTAATATCGAATCCGGCCCCAGTTGGGGCGACACGAGAAAAATTGGGTGAATAAATCGCAAAATACGATCCAAGTTGCCACCGAAAGCGCAGACGAACGTGTGCGATATTTTAATGAGTTTTATGAAAAGCATATCGCACACGAGGATAGTCTCTTAATTGTGACTCTAAAATTCCACCTATTTGCAGAGGAACAGCTCAGTAGAATTATACAAATGATTTTCCCTAACCCTAAAGCGGTATTAGATAAATCTACTCAATTCCGCGATAAGGTCAGATTATTTAGGGCGATAGCACGGCCTCGGGACAACATCGTGGCATCCCAAATAGAAGGACTGGGCGAAATCAGAAATAAATTTGCGCACAATATGAGTTTTGATTTTCGAGGCAGGGATGATGGATTCTTGAATGGTTTTGCTAAACTTTGTCAATGCAATCAATCAGAAGTTCCTAATGATCTAAACAAACGATTGCTCAAATTCAAGAGCGGGCTTGGTAGCCTATCTGGGAATCTCTCTGGCATCGTAAGCCGTGTAGAGATATCTCCAATGTCATACCTCATAGAAGCGGGAGGACATTTGAAAAATGACCGGCTAATCCCCGTAGATGATATATATCCAGGAGATGAAATAAAAAATATATCTGTGGCGGTAAAAAGGCATATGCAAGAAACGACCGATAACACTTAAAATGAGTCATGAAATACCTACTCACATTCTGCAGTAACGATCAGGATCCGCGGGAAGAGCTACTCCCCGCTCGGGAGCGCTACCAATCCAAATTTATGCAACAGGTGATCGAAGAGGGCGAGCGTACCAATACTCCGGTTTTAATCCTGTCCGGCAAATTTGGCATACTAACTCCAGACACCGAGATCCCTCACTACGACCACCTTCTCCTTGAAGAGGAAGTTGATGATAAAGTCGCAGAAGTTATCGTGCAGCTGGAGAAATTAGGGGTAGATGATATTGAGGCTTACATCAAGAAAGGGCGCGAGGTCGAGGGCTGGAACCCATACTACGAAGTATTAGAAAGAGCCGCCCGAGCTATTGACGCCAAATTAGAATACGCCGAACTCCCCGAAGCATCCGAACCCCGCTCCGAAATCACCCGCCTTCATTAACTTATCACCTATCACTTGTCACTTTTAACTATTTTTTATGCCTGAACTTCCCGAAGTAGAAACAGTTGTTCGCGGCCTCTCCCGACACATCGTCGGGCAGAAAATAAAACATATCCATATACCAGCCAAAACCAGCTTTAAAGGCACAGCCAAAATGGCTGAGGGATTAAAGATAAAAAAGATCACCCGCCGCGGCAAGGGCATTATTATTGATCTCGCCAAAGATCAAACCATCCTGGTCCATCTAAAGATGACAGGGCAACTTATATATGTTCCGTCATTGCGAGGAGGTAAGCCGACGAAGCAATCTGGATTGCCACGCTACGCTCGCAATGACGAAAAAAGACTCAACTATGGCCACCCTACCGACGATTTTACCAACACCATGCCCTCCAAACACACGCGGGTTTGGTTTGAGTTATCAAAAGGTAACCTCTATTTTAACGACCAGCGCCGTTTTGGCTGGGTAAAATCGGTTGCTACCAAAGATGCCCTAAAAGATAAATTCTTTGCCGGGCTTGGGGTGGAGCCGTTCGATACAAAATTCACTCCCGCCTTTTTGTATGTGGCTATTCAACGTCGACCCAAGAGCAATATCAAGGCCATCATTTTAGACCAATCGTTAGTAACCGGCATCGGCAACATCTATTCCGACGAGGCACTATTTTATGCTCGCATCCGCCCTACCCGCTTAGGCAGATCCATCACTAAGCCGGACTCCACCAGGCTTGTTGGCGCCATCAAAAAGGTACTAACAAAAGGGATCAAATATTCGGGGACAAGCATCAACACCCACCGCACCCCCGAAGGTTCGATGGGCCGAATGCAGGGCTACCTGGCAGTGTACGATCGCAAAGGCCTCCCCTGCCGCGGCACCTGCAAAGGTAAAGTCGAAAAGATCCGCCTGAATGGTAGAGGCACCCACTTCTGCCCCAGTTGTCAGAAATAAAAGAACCCCCGCGTGGCTGCAGGGGCTTAGGTTGTAGCTTCAGGTATGGCGGGAAGATCCTGCGGATTAACATGGGTATGGCTCTGTAGCACCAGATCAACGACTGTACCATAGTACCAATGCTCGGCTATGTTGACGCGGGCCTGCAGAATTTCGGCAGTATCGCCAGATAGCACAGGTACAGGGAAAACGAAGATGGGCGGACCAGCATCATATTCGGCCGTAACAAAGTGGATGGTAACTGCCGAATGGGATCTGTTAGAATTTAATACTGCCTGATGAACACGCATCCCGTACATACCGGGACCGCCAAACTCCGGCAGGGGGCCGGGATGAATGTTGACCGTTTTTTTGGGATCAAGCCCAACAGCTAACTTTAGCCATCCAGCAAACACCACCAAATCCGGCTTGTATTTCTCGATAAAGTAACCATATCCGGCCTCATCATATGGTCCGATAAATAACTCGAACGGGATACCTAAATCCTGAGCCTTTTGATAGACCCCGCCGGCCGGATGATTAGACACTACCGCCACCACAACAAATCGAGGATCCCGCGCCAAATACTCAAACCCTGAGCCACCACCGCTCTTAGTGCCTGAAGCAAATACTAAGATCTTTTTCAATGGCCACCTCCTTTACCACTCGCCAGTATAACACTTACGTCAGATAACGAACCGTCTTAATTAAGTTGGTTCCGAGGGCTTGATTGATCAGACGGGTGATCTTGCGTTGCTGATAACGAATGTCTGTTAGATAGGTCGCGTCGGTTACCGATACGGTTAAAACACCATCGCGAAAGTTGATCGCCTCGTGTGCAGCCATCGCTTTGTCTAATAAAAATTTGGCCGCGTATTCTTGCCACAATTTACACACCTGCCCACTATCGATCGCAGCGTTTTGCGAGATGTTCTTAGCGTCACTCGGAATGGTTTCGGTCAGTTTTTGCCAAGTCATTTTTTAGTCATTCCCGCGAAAGCGGGAATCCAGACAAGAACATAAATTTTTTATTTTTATTTCTGGATCCCCGACCCGGATGCTCCGCTCCGATCGGGGATGACAACTGGGAGTTATATTCCTGCCTTCGCAGGAATGACAGAGGAGGTTATTTCGCCGGCCACCACATTAAGCACGTTGGCACCTTTAGATATTTTATGTCGATCGGTAGTGGTAACCACCACCTGAGCGTCACCCAAAAATTCCACCACTCGCCTACTATTACTCTCGTCTAACTCCGAAAAGATATCGTCCAACAAATAGATCGGTTGCTCTTGCAACTGCTTTTTAATATATTCACCCTCGGCCAATTTGAGTGCTACCATCATCAGGCGAAACTCCCCTTGCGAGGCGATCTGTTTGGCATCTAAATCGTTAAGTAAAAACACCAGATCGTCCCGATGGGGGCCAAAGGTAGTATGGCCGTACCGGATATCTTCATCTCGGCTTTTGATCAAGCGGCTAATATATTGCTCCGGCGTAATCACTCCAGCGTCCGTCTGGTAAACTACTCGAAAGCGGCTATCGTGCTGTCCAGAAACCTGCGAATAGACCGGGCCAACCCAAACGCCCAAGGCATCAACCAGCGCTTGCCGTTTTTTGATGATCAGCGAGCCCAAGGCCGACATCCGATCATCCCAGGGACTTAGCTCCTCCACTTCGGCCTGGCGCCGCCTGATCTGCACCAATAACTGATTGCGCTGCCGAAGTGCTTTGGCGTAGGCCATCAGATCGTCGTAGTAGGTCGGATCCACTTTGGTAATGATGTGGTTCATAAACGCACGACGAGTAATCGATTGCAATCGCATTAAGCTAACATTCTCCGGCGCAAACAGCACCATTAAAAAGCTACCCAAAAAATCCGCCTTACTTACTTTGGCGTTATCTAAGCGAAAGTTTTTAGTGATCCCTAATTCGTCTCGCTCTAACACTACACTCACAATGCGAGGGTTGCCGTTATCTAATTCGAAGCTGGCCTCGATCCGGGCAAACAGTTCGCCGGTTTTGATCGCCCAAGCCTCTCGCGAACTTCTAAACGAATCACCGGCCGAGAGATAGTAGAGCGATTCTAATACATTGGTCTTGCCCTGGCCATTGTCCCCCACTAAAAAATTCTGGCCATCAAAGCTAATCTCAGCCGTAGAGATGTTCCGAAAATTAGCGAGCTTAAGTGAGACACACTTCATTAGCTCCGCAGCGGCATAATGATGTAGGTCAGACCAGATTTCTCATCAGCCGGACGGATCAACCCTGGGTTAAGCTTGCCCACCATCTCCACCGCTACACTCTCACCACCGATACCGTTTAGAGCATCCAAGACGTACCGAGCGTTGAAGCCGATCTCGTTATCGTCACCGGTTACCTCGGCCGATACGCTGGATTTAAAGTTGCCCAACTGTGACGAGCTGGCCTCCACATTAATTCCGCCTTTGCCAAAAGTAAGTTTAACGTTGTTGGCACTCTCTCTGGCAAAGAAGCTGGCGGTCTTAACTACCCCTAATAGATCGTGGGCAGAAACGATCGCCTTAGTCTTAAAGTTTTTGGGGATCACCTGAGTGTAATCCGGGTATTCGCCTTCGATCACCCGTGATACCAGATCCATATCCGGGAAACTAAACATGATCTGGTTATCCGAAACTGTGATCTTGATCTTCTCCCCTCCACTGATCACCCGATAGATCTCTTGGATGGTCTTGATCGGGACAATAAATTTAGCCTCTTCCTTGGTAGGAACGGATAGCACCTTCTCCGCCAACCGATAGCTATCGGTAGCGGCCAGCTTTAGGGTGTTGTTTCCAACTACAAAGTAGACACCAGTTAAAATCGGTCGCGACTCATCAAACGACGCCGCAAACCCCACCTGGTTGATCGCCGACTTTAATAGGTTGCCGTCGATCTCCAATACCTCCTTACCCTTAACCTCCGGGATACTGGGGAACTCATCAGCCGGCATACCATTAAGGTTTGCCTCACTCTTATCCGTTTTGGCGTAGAGGATACTCTCTCTGTCCTCGAGCTCGATCTTATCTTCCACCAAACTCCCTACAAAACTACTCAGTACTCGACCCGGCACGGTAATTGAACCAGGCTGCTCGATCTTCCCTCCTAAATAGTAGCTGATACCCATCTCTAAATCGGTGGCGGAGAGAATCACCTGATTCTCGTCCACTTTGATCAGCACATTATTAAGAATCGGCAAGGTGCTTTTACTGGCAACGATCTTATCTAAGACCAATAGCCCCCTTTTTAGCTTTTCTAACGAGACAGATATCTTCATTTCCTTTGCCTCTTATTAATAATTATCTTTATAAATTAATTAATCTAATAGTAATAGAGAGTGGGGATTTGCGTATAAGTAATTTTCTGATGGCTGAGTTTAACTAAATTCTGTTTTGGCCTGGTGATGGATGGTGGATGGATTGTTGATAAAGTTTTTAGCTAAATACTCTCCCCACCCTAATCCACAGCGTATAGTTTATCTTTAATAGTTTTAATCTCACTCTCTAAATCATTACTCTCCATCAGTAAGTTTTTGATCTTGTTGTAGTCGTGGATGATAGTAGTGTGATCCTTCCCCCCCAACTCTCGCCCGATGCTCTTATATGGCAGATCTAATTCTTCGCGCAGCAGGAAGATCAGCACCTGACGAGGAAAGACAATCTCTTTGTTACGCTTCTTACCCAACAGCTCATCTTTTTTAATGTCGTAGTGTTTGCAGATAGCTTTTACCACATCGCTAACTTTGACTATCCGCTTGCCCGGGCTGAACAAGATCCCGCCCAGCAGATTCTCTACCTCGTCATTGGTGGGGATGGTGTTGTTAAGCTGCCCATAAGCCACCACGCGAGTTAATGCTCCCTCTAACTCTCTGATGTTGTTTTGGATCTTTCCAGCGATCGCCTCCAAAATGTAGTCTGGTAGCTGGAAATCCAAGTTCGATGCCTTTGAGCGTAACACGGCCAAGCGCATCTCATAGTTGGGGGCGGAGATATCGGCGATCATCCCCCACTCAAACCGAGAGCGTAACCGCGACTCTAACGTGGGGATGGCTTTAGGTGGTCGATCAGAGGCCAAGATGATCTGTTTGTTACTTTCGTAAAGCGTATTAAAGGTGTTAAAGAACTCTTCTTGGGTAGCTTCGCGTCCGGCCAAAAATTGGATATCGTCAATTATCAAACAATCCGCTTTGCGGTACTTCTCCCTAAACTCTTTAGTGGTTTTTTTATGGATAGCGTCTACCAACTCGTTAGTAAATCTTTCGGAGGTGATGTAGACCACTTTCTTTTTAGGGTAGAGAGTTAGGATCTCATTGCCAACCGCCTGCAACAAGTGGGTCTTGCCCAAACCAACTCCACCATAAATAAATAGTGGGTTATAGGTGATACCCGGGGTTTTAGCCACCGCATTAGCAGCGGCGTTGGCCAGCTTGTTGCTCTCCCCCACCACAAACGTTTCGAAAGTGTAGCGCTGGTTTAAACGCTCTATCGAGTCGTTGGGGGTTGTGGTTTTGGTAGCGGTGCTGATGCGAGCGGCGGAGCTGCTGATCGGCATAGGCGCCGAGAATAACGTCGCCTGCTCTTGCTTGGGTGAACCGCCTACCATGTATTTGATATTAGTGAGGTTGGGTAGGCTTTTTGTTAAACAACGTCGTAGCTCTTTCTCGTACTTCTTCTGTAGCCACTCTAAAGTAAATACGTTTGGTACGCGAAGTAGCACCTCAGTGTCGGTGATGTCTACGATCTCAGTGTTTTTTAACCAAGTGTTGAAGTTGGCCTTGCTCAAAGACACTTCGGCTTCACCCAAAACGTTTTGCCACAAGCGCTGTTTATCCACTACCCTTTCTTCACCCACAAGGTAATTTTATTACAGTTATCCCCAAACAACAATCGGTGTTGACGCCTCATTATACGCTAAATTGGGAAGGGGCAAATTAAATTGACCGTTTTAAAGCTTTACGGCTATACCCCGTTAGAAGTCCGACGGACCTTCTGGCCAATTTCCTCTGGTCTGGCCTCACGGAAAATGCTTCGCTTACCGATTTGGAGGTTTGGGATTTGTCCGGTAAACTTCTAACGGGGTATACTAAACAGGTAGTACCCCTTAATCAACCATATGAAACGGACATATCAACCCAAAAAACGCAAGCGCCAACGCAAGTTCGGGTTCAAGGCTCGGATGGCCACCAAAGGTGGGCGCAAGGTGATAGCCAGACGGAGACTGAAGGGCAGAAAGAAGCTCTCGGAGTAATCCTTAACTCGTAGAGGAATCTATGTATAGAGGATCCCAAGGATACGCCGATAGCCCAGCCTTTACTTTAAAATACCCGCCCGCCCGAGATGCTGCCCGTCGGATCCGGATCGTGGTGAGTGCTAAGGTGGCCAAAAAGGCGACCCAGCGAAATCTGATCAAGCGTCGTCTGCGTCACATCTGGCAGTCGATCGGGAGTGGTCCCCTGCCCCACATCTATGTTAAGAAGGCAGCTCTGACCATGACCTTTGCCCAACTAAAATCCGAATTAGCTCGTCTAATAAATAAATGATCAAGCACCTAACTCTATCGCTTATTCGTCTCTACCAACTTACCTTGTCACCCGATCATAGTTGGTTAAAAGGAACCCACCCATACGGTTACTGTCGTTTTTCTCCCAGTTGTTCCGAGTATGGCCACCAGGCGATCGAGCGTAAAGGGGTGATTAAGGGTCTTATCCTTATGATTTGGCGGTTGCTCCGTTGCAATCCATGGAATCGAGGCGGCATTGATCCGGTAAAATAAACTATGAATAACACAGTCCTTAACTACACCCTGAACGAGAGCTCTTGGATGACCAAGCTGCTGTATAAGCCGCTGTTAAACATTCTGATGCTACTCTACGTTTATATCCCGGGCCACGATTTTGGTGTGGCGATCATTGCGATTACGCTGATCATCCGCGCTATCCTCTTCCCGTCTTATTTAGGGACGCTTAGATCGCAGTGGGCGCTAAAGAAGATCCAGCCCAAATTAGATGAGATCAAAAAGCTTCATCAAGACGATAAGACCAAACAATCGCAGGAGATGATGAAGGTCTATCAGGAGCACAAGGTTAATCCTTTAAGCAGCTGTCTGCCGCTATTGATCCAACTTCCAATTCTATACGCCTTATATCGAGTGTTCTCAGTTGGTCTGACTGCCGATAGTCTTACTCATTTATATAGCTGGTTTCCCAGAGTGCCCGAGACGATCAATACTACCTTCTTGGCCTTTACCCATGTCTCGTGGCTACAGATCGATCTGGCCCACCCCAATATGTATTTAGCCATTGGGGCTGGATTAGCCCAGTTGCTGCAGAGCTGGCTGACCACCAAGTTTCAACCCATCCAGGGTGAGGGAATGGCCAAGATGATAAACACCCAGATGTTATATATCTTCCCAGTGATGACTGGATTTATCGCTTGGAGCCTGCCAGCCGCATTAGCGTTATACTGGGTAGCTACGACCGTGTTTACCGTCATACAACAACTATTTGTAATTACTCCAGCAGGTCGAAAGTTAATCGAAAAATAATATGGAAAAGCTTGTTGATTACATCAAGGAGAGTGTGGCCGGGATGTTTGCCGAATGGCCGATCAAGGTTAGTGTTGAGGCTTCGCAGGAAGATGATTTTGTGATGGTAGATCTAAAGACCAGCAACGATGCGCTGTTCGTTCAGCCTAAGGCGGATCCCCTGTTGGCGCTTCAGCACTTGATCCGATTAATGGTGCGGCAGAAATTTCCCGAAACATCAGTACATCTCACCGTTAACATCGGCGATTTTCACCAACGTCAACGTGACGCTCTAACCAAAGTGGCGGAGGATGCGATCAAACAGGCCAAACAAAACGGTGCTCCGGTTTATCTATCTCCGATGTCTTCGTTCGAGCGTCGGATCGTGCATATGGTGGCCGCAGCGGATAATGAAGTTGTCTCGGAGAGCTCCGGGGTCGGGCCCGGCCGGCGGGTAATAATTAAGCCTGCCGCTTAGGGAGGTTTTAGATGAACGTTTCGCGCCGGATCGCTGGTAACACTATCATCCAGATATTTAGCAAAGCGGTTACGGCCGCGACTTCGGCATTAGTCTTAGCCTACTTAGCCCGGTATTTAGGGGTTAGCGGCTATGGCGATTACACCACTGTATTTGCCTACTTAGGCATCTTTGGCGTGCTGGTGGATTTAGGCATCTTTGTCACCAGCGTTCGAGAGATCGCTAAACACCCAGAACAAGAGCGCTCGATATTAGGCAACGTGTTGGGCCTTAGGTTTGTGGTGGGAATAGTGGTGTTTGCCGTCGCCATCGCCGCGTCGTTGTTTATCCCCTATCCCCCGGTAGTGCGTTTGGGTATCTTGGTGGGATCGGTCTCTCAATTATTTATGGTAGTTAACCAAGCGCCGGTTAGTTTGTTTCAGGCGCGTTTAATTATGCATCGGGCAGCGATCGCCGATATCGCTGGTCGTCTAATCTTATTGGTTTTGGTGTGGTGGTTTATCAAATCGGGGTTAGGGTTTATCCCGATGATCTGGGCGGTAACCGTTAGCACCTTTGTCACCTTTATTGTCAGCATGGCGTTGGCCGCCTCGGTCAATCCGATCTGGCCCCGATTTGATTGGGCGATCTGGCATCGAATTCTAAAGTTAGCTCTGCCGATGGGGGCGGTGATGATCTTAAGCACCGTCTATTTCCGAATCGATACGGTGTTACTGTCCATTATGAAAGGTAGCTTTGACGTGGGGGTCTACGGTGCGCCTTACAAAATCTTAGAGGTGCTATTAGCTGTGCCCACTATTTTTATGAGCTCCGTTTTGCCGGTAATGACCAGAGCGCTGGACGAGAATAGTAAGGAGCATGCTTTAGGTATCTTTAGGCGGTCATTTGATTTTATGAGTTTAGTATCATTACCGTTGGTGGTAGGAACAATGCTGTTAGCTACGCCCATTATGGTATTGATCGCGGGGACGGACTTTGCCGTCTCCGGCCCAGTGTTGGCGATCATCATGTTAAAACTGGTTGGATCGGCGTTAAACAGCGTGATGATCTATACCATTATTGCGGCTGGCGAACAGCGGCGATTGTTGCTCCCCTACAGCATCGCCGTGGGGTTCAATCTGATCGCTAATTTAATATTTATTCCGCAATACAGTTATATGGCGGCTGCGGTTATTACCGTGCTAACAGAGATCTGGGTACTGATCGCCGCTGGCTACTTGGTGGGCAAGCGACTTAAATTAACGCCGACCTTTGGGGTGTTGTTAAAATGCTTGGTGGGCAGTTTATTAATGGGTGGCGCCGTTTGGTACTTATCTGACCTCAACCTCTGGTGGCGGATTGCCGTGGGCGCCGTTATCTATGTATTGGCGAGCCTAATTATGCGAGCGGTTCGGATCCAAGATATCTACGAGCTGATGCCTAAACTGCGCCGATTATGATTATTGGGATAGATGTTAGAGAGGGGGTTAGACCAAATCACGCCGGCAAGGGCGAGTATGTTTATCAGTTGGTAACTCGATTGATCAAGCAGTCCGAACACCAGTTTGTCCTATTTAGCGATGCAAAGCTTCCACCCGAGTGGCGGCTGCCTAATGTTAGAAGCCAGGTTTGGCATACCCCCAGCTGGTTGTGGCAGGGGCTAATGATCCTGCAACTCAATTTCTATCCCGGGGTGGATGTTTATCTCTCCACTACCAGCGTTATAGTGCCGGCGTTAACTTGGCGGGTGCCGGTAGTAACGGTGCTGTTTGATTTGGTTAGCTTTCTCTTTCCCGATCGGCATAAATTAAAAGCGGTATTGTTCGAAAAGATTTGGATGCGTCCGGCTTTAAATAGATCGCGATCCCTCTTGGCTATCTCTAACTCCACCAAAAACGACGCCGTACAACTTTTTGGGATTAACCCCAATAAGATTACTGTTAGTTATATTGGACCGGCCGTGGTGTCTCAGGCTACTCCAGTTAATCTCCCTTCCTCTCCCATCATCTTATTTGTGGGTACTTTAGAGCCGCGGAAAAATGTGGTGACATTAGTAGAAGCGTTCAATCAGCTGCGCCGCCAGAACGTTTTTTGCAATTTAGTATTAGCTGGCGGTTGGGGTTGGCAGAGCGAGGAGATCAAATTAGCGATCGATCGTAGCCCCTACACTTCCGACATTAAGGTATTGGGATATGTCTCCGAAGAACAAAAAACCTTCCTTTACCAGCACGCCACCTTGTTAGCTTTTCCCTCTCGCTACGAGGGTTTTGGGATGCCGCCGTTAGAGGCGATGAGTTTGGGATTACCAGTAGTTACCACTAACGTCTCCTCTCTCCCGGAGGTGGTGGGTAATGCGGCCATCTTGGTTAGTCCCGATTCCGTCAGTGAGTTAGCTAATGCCATTAACCAAGTATTAACCGATAGCGATCTGCGCCAACGTTTAGTGGCGGCCGGTTTAGTCCAGAGTAAAAAATTTAATTGGCAGGCAACCTCCGATGCTACACTAAGAGTGTTAACTTTACGGAGTGCCTAAATCAATTTATTTTGTCAGTTTTGTCGTTATTAGTGCTGCCCTAATCGGTGGGCAGTTATTACGATTCTCGCTCTTTGGTTTTACGCTCACCGCTTTAGACATCGCCGTTTTGGCTTGGGCGATCTTTTGGTTGGGGGGTCTGTTGACCAGATTCCGTCGCTACCCCACCCCCCGCTTTCTATGGTGGAGCATCGGTTTTGCCTGCCTGGCCGTAGTCTCATTGATCGGAGCGCTGCGTTTTATTGGTGTGCCCGAGCTGGTGGTAGCCTCCAGCTATTTGATCAGATGGGTGGCCTACGCCCTGTTGGTTTATTTAGGCTACGCCTTAGCTAAATCATCTCAGCTCCTACCGGCATTAGGCTTAGTGTTTGGACTGATCGCGACCTTGGGCATACTCCAGTGGCTGATCGTCCCCGATTTAGCCTTTTTAGAGAGGTTTGGTTGGGATCCCCATCAGGGTCGCTTAGTATCCACCTTTTTAGACCCTAATTTTGTCGGTGGATTTTTGGCGATCGGAGTAGCGTTGGCGATACCCCAGTTCCTAACTAACAAAACCACCCGTCTCCGGTGGTATTGGGGGGTAATCTTATTACTATCGTTAGTGGGGATCTACCTCACCTTCTCTCGTAGTGCGTTGTTGGCGCTGTTTGCTGTTATTGTGATCATTGGTGTCCTCCGCTACCGATTATTTTCCGCCGCTCTCCTAATCGTGGTGATATTAAGTTGTGCGGCATCGCCCAGATGGCTGGAGCGAGGCAAGGGGGCGGTAACGATGGATCAGACTGCGCGCTACCGAATTGAATCTTGGGTAGAGGGGGTTAATATTATGCGACATGAACCTCTGATCGGTGTCGGTTTTAATACCCTGCCTTACACTCGCGCGAACTATGGCTATCCCATTACGGGGCATTCGGCCAGTGGGTTCGATAGTAGCCTCTTAACTGTTGGCGTTACCACTGGCGGCTTGGGATTGTTGGCGTACTTGGGGTTATTGGGTAGTGCTTTATTATTAGCTTGGAAGAAATGGCGAAGGTCATCCGCACCAGTAGCGCTTAGTTTTATGGCTGTTACCCTTGCCCTGCTGGTTCACTCTCTATTTGTTAACAGCTTGCTCTACCCTTCGGTTCTAACGGTCTGGTGGATTATATTGGGTTTAGTATGGGCGATCTAACTATCTATCTCGGTATCTTTCTATTAGTCTTCGCCGCGGTGAGTTGGCGCAATCTTCGAGTTGGGGTTTATTTGATCTTAATAGCGTTACCTCTCTATTTAATTAAGTTCAAGTTTGGCCCCATCCCCACTACCCTATTAGAGTTAATGATCTATGTAACCACCTTGATGTGGTTAATTAAGGTATGGCTTAAAAGATCATTCATCAACTGGTCGGCAGTTCGAGCTTATGGCTACCCTCTGTTATTGATCTTGATCGGTCTGATCTTAGGTACCTATGTCTCGGCCGATCGCATGGTCTCACTCGGCATAATCAAGGGATGGTTTATTGACCCAATTTTGTTATTTGTTCTAATAACGAGCGTGTTGGATCGCCAGCTGCATATCAAAAAAGCGACCGTTGCCCTAATGTTGCCGGCCACCATCCTCTCGGGATTAGCGATCTATCAGGCGATCACAGGAGAGTTTATCACCGTTGATAACCGCGCTTCGGCCGTGTTCAGCTCGGCCAACTACCTCTCGTTATTTATCGTCCCGGTGATGGTATTGGGGTGTGGTCTACTTGGATCGATCGCCAGACGGTGGCGGTGGTGGGTAGTGGTGTGTCTTCTAATAATGGCCGGAGGTTTGTATCTGACTTTTTCGTACGCTGGCTGGTTAGGATTAATTGTGGGGATCGCAGTGCTGGTGTTTTGTCGAATACGTTTTTGGTTGGCAACCATCAGCTCAGCAGGTGTAGTATTGGTGGCGGTGTTATCCCAGTGGCAACATCCTAAGTTTCAACAGATGCTCGATCTGGTGGGTCGGTCGTCTTCGCACGTTAGATTGCAGGTCTGGCAGACCGCCCTGCTGATGATCAAGGAAAATCCTTTTACCGGGATCGGTTTGGGGCTGTTTGAGCAGAGGTACTTAGAGTTTGCCCAGCGGTTATTTAGCCCACCGATCGAACTGCGGATGTTACATTCCCACAATATTTTGTTGCAGTTTCTGGTCAACACCGGGCTGAGCGGGGGGATAGGATTTATCTGGCTGGTAGTTAATTTTGTGAGGCGGATCTGGCGATCGGCAGTCGGCGCCGGGGATGTATTAGCCACCGCCACCCTGGCAGCGATGGCGGCCCTCTTGGCTCACGGGATGCTGGATCTGGCCTACTGGAAAAATGATCTCTCGGCTCTGTTCTGGGTGGTGATGGCGTTTGGTATAATACTATGTTCTCAACATAGTCATGCCGGAAACAATTAATACAATTGGGATTGATGCGCGCCTGTTCGGCACCGCCCAAGCGGCCGGCATCGGCCAGTACGCCGAAGAATTGGTGCGGTATCTGGTCAAACACGATGCTGTCAATCAGTACAAGGTTTTTGTTACTGGGGAGGCTGGCCCCACTTTTCCGATCTATGCTCCAAATCTAACTAAATTAGTTGTCCCATTTCGCCACTATACCTATAGCGAACAGTTCTTGTACCCCAATATCTTAAAGCGTGCGGGGCTGGATTTAATTCACTACACCAACTTTAATACGCCCATCTTTTTTAGGAAGATCAAAAGCGTTGTTACTATTCATGACCTAACCCTTTGGTTTTTCCCAGGGCGTAAACAGAAGGGGGCTATTAAACAGCTGTTGTATCGAATAGTGATAGGACGCGCTTGCCGCAATGCTAATCACATTATCGCCATCACCGAAGCCACCAAGCAGGATATTGTTAAGTGGCTCAAGATCGATCCCGCCAAGATCACCGTAGTCTACGAGGCGGCTTCCGAGCGCTATCATCAGTTAATTCAGCCAGCCAACTTAGAGCAGGTCAAGCGGAAGTTTAACATCACTAAACCCTACTTTTTATATACTGGGCAGTGGCGGGCGCACAAAAATGTGATTCGGTTAATCCGCGCCTTTGCGCTGTTGCGGCGGCGCTATCAG
Source organism: Patescibacteria group bacterium (assembly GCA_041652335.1). Taxonomy (GTDB): domain Bacteria; phylum Patescibacteriota; class Kazan-3B-28; order Kazan-3B-28; family UBA10110; genus 2-01-FULL-49-10. The sequence goes on from JBAZHL010000001.1 coordinate 28,171, forward strand.
CTGGACCATCAGTTAGTATTGGTTGGCAAAGTTGACTCGGTTTATCCTCAGGTTATGGCTACCATTAAAGAGTTGGGCCTTCAGGATGATGTCGTCTTAACTGGCTATGTGGCTGATGACGAGCTGCCTTATCTCTACAACGGCGCCGATTGTTTTGTATTTCCCTCCCTCTACGAAGGTTTTGGCTTGCCCCCCTTGGAGGCGATGGCTTGCGGCGCACCAGTAGTTTCTTCTAACGTATCCTGTATGCCAGAGGTGTTGGGCGACGCAGCCATTTACTTTGACCCATTAAGTGTTGAGGATATGGCTAAGGCGATGGCCGAGGTAGGCAAAAATTACACCCTCAAACGAGAGTTAAGAGCCAAAGGGCTTCGGCAGGCCAAGCTCTATTCGTTCGATCGAATGGCCGAGGAGACCCTGGCTGTTTATCGGAAGGTACTGCAGTAGATCTTAGTTTTGGTTTTGTTAAACGCGCATACTATAATGAAGCGTAGTCATATTAGTTAAATTAATCAGCATGGACCTCACCAATACCGCACTACTGATCGCTTTAGGGGCAGCCGTTTTAGCTCTGCTCTATGCCACTGCTTTAATAATTTGGGTTTTAAAACTGCCCGCCGGTAACGCCAAGATGCAGGAGATCGCGTTGGCCATTCAGCAGGGGGCAAAAGCATACCTAACGCGTCAGTACACTGCTATTGCTATAGTTGCGGTGGTGTTGGCGATCTTGCTATACCTAACTCTGGATCTAAACACGGCATTGGGATTCTTGGTGGGGGCGATACTGTCTGGCTTAGCCGGGGTGATCGGTATGAACGTATCGGTGCGCGCTAATGTTCGAACCACCGAAGCTGCTAATCACGGTATGGCGCGAGCTTTAGATGTGGCGTTTAAGGGTGGCTCCGTTACCGGGTTGTTTGTGGTGGGTTTGGCGCTTTTGGCGGTTAGCGGATTCTACTACATCTTTCGCGACATCCCCGCTTTAATTGGTTTAGGTTTTGGCGGTAGTTTGATCTCCATCTTCGCAAGATTAGGTGGTGGTATCTACACCAAGGCAGCCGATGTGGGAGCGGATCTGGTAGGTAAGGTAGAGGCCGGTATCCCCGAGGATGACCCCAGAAATCCAGCCGTGATCGCCGATAACGTGGGCGATAATGTGGGTGACTGTGCTGGTATGGCGGCTGATTTATTTGAAACTTATGCAGTTACTGCGGTAGCTACGATCGTATTAGGCAACTTAGTCTTAGGCGGGGCACCTGCCGCTCTCACCTACCCGTTGCTCTTAGGTGCGGTCTCGATCGTGGCTTCTATTATTGGTACCCTCTTAGTTCGATTAGGCAAAAGTAAAAACATTATGGGGGCGCTCTATGTTGGGTTAGTGGCGAGTGGGATCCTGTCGGCCATCGGGTTCTATTATGTGTCGATCAATACACTATCTGGCCTTATCCTTTCTCCGATGAGTTTGTTCTACACTTCACTGATTGGGTTGGTCGTTACTGGGTTGATGGTAGCGATCACGGAATACTACACCTCTACTTCGTACGGTCCGGTTAAGAGTATTGCTAACGCTTCGGAAACCGGTCATGGTACTAACATTATTCAGGGCTTAGCGGTTGGTATGAAATCGACAGCTCTGCCGGTGTTAGTGATCATCGCTGCTATTTGGGGAGCGTATGCATTAGCCGGTCTCTACGGTGTCGCGATCGCGGCGATGTCGATGTTATCTATGACCGGCATCATCGTGGCAATTGATGCCTATGGCCCCATTACCGATAACGCTGGCGGGATCGCCGAGATGGCCAATTTGCCAGAGAAGGTGCGCAATGTCACCGATCCGTTGGATGCGGTCGGTAACACCACTAAGGCCGTTACCAAGGGTTATGCTATCGGCTCGGCAGCCTTGGCTGCTATTGTGCTGTTCGCGGCTTACGCCCAAGAGCTACAGCATTTGGCCGGTAAGAGTTACGACTTTATGTTGGGGGATCCCAAGGTACTGATTGGGTTGTTTATCGGCGGGTTACTCCCCTATCTATTTGCCGCTATCTCAATGGAAGCGGTAGGTAAAGCCGCCGGCAGTGTGGTTAAAGAAGTTCGCCGGCAGTTTAAATCGATCAAAGGAATTATGGAAGGAACCGCCAAGCCCGACTACGCCAAAGCGGTTGATATTGTTACCCGCTCAGCCATCAAAGAGATGGTTGTTCCAGCGTTAATACCCGTGGTGGCTCCGATCGTGGTGGGCTGGTTGTTGGGTCCGGTAGCTTTGGGCGGTATGTTAGTGGGTAGCATTATTACCGGCATCTTTGTGGCGATATCGATGACCACCGGTGGAGCCGCGTGGGATAACGCCAAAAAATATATTGAGACTGGCCACTTGGGCGGCAAGGGTTCCGAGGCTCACAAAGCGGCAGTTACTGGCGATACGGTTGGTGACCCCTACAAGGACACTGCTGGTCCGGCCATTAACCCGATGATCAAGGTTATTAACATCGTTGCCTTACTCATCATTGGTTTATTGATCAAATAAATAGTGGAGACTGTTAGGTTAGTCGACCATCAAATTCGAGTTGTTGTTACCCAGACCGAGGGGGTGATCACCATTAAATTACCGGATGGGTCATGCGTGGCATGGCCCGTTCGGGATGTGTCGGTGGTGCCGGGTGTAATGTATCTCACCCTGTCCCCTCAACCCACTCTGCCCGATAAAGCAGCCTTGGCTCGGCAGGTATTGCAGGAGATATTGCAGATTAACCAATGAAGAAGACCACCAATCGTTATTTAGTTTGGTTAGCCCCCATTACGCTTGGGGTGCTCTTTTTGTTAGTTATCAGCTGGTATGTATCTTTTGACATTGTGTATGCTAACCGAGTTATGCCGGGCGTCAGTTTGGGCGGTCGTCAAATTAGCGGGCTATCGTTAACCGCCGCAGACGAAGTAGTCACCGATATGATCATTAAGGCCAAGGTATCCAAATTAAATCTTGCCTATCAGTCGGATCGCTACGCTTATACGATCGACCAACTGGGGATGGAGTTAGATCAAGCGGCTACTCTCGAACTGTTACATCGTTTTGGTCGGACTACCAATTTAATCACTAATCTGCGCGAACGATTTGGCGGAGCCTTGGGGTTGGCTTCATTCGCCGCAGTGTATCGTTTTACCCCCGGTTTTGACACAGTCGTTAATAACTTAGCCAAAAAATATAATCAGCCGGCGGTCGAGGCTACGGTAAATATTAAGCAACAACGAGCTATCGCCTCCCCTGCTCAGCCCGGGCTCCAACTATCCGTCGAAACGTTTAAGCAGCTTTTGGGTGAGCGGATGGGGCAACTTAGGTTCACCGATCTTACCATACCGATCGTTGATAGTAACCCAGCGATCTCAACCGAGGTGGCTACGGCTACAGCCGATCATATTAATCAGGGTTTAAGCACAGAGTTAACTTTAACTGCGCGTGGCCAAGCATCGTTTACCCTCTCTCCGGCGGAGATGTGGGAGTGGTTAGAAGTTTTTACCGATCAGTCGGCGTTGGTGGTACGGCTCAAACCAGCCGAGTTAGAAAAGTTTGTTAGGGGCCTGGAGCCTAAAGTAAACCAACCGATGCAGAATGCGATCTTTAAAATGAACGATAAAAAATTAGTGGCCTTTCAGCCAGATCGTCCGGGTCGGGTACTGCGAACGGAGGACGCCATCCAGGGTGTTCAGCAAAACTTTTTAGGTGAGACTCGTGAGGTGGAACTGGCGGTTAACTATCTGGAGGCAAAGACTAAGTTAGCCGATCTCAATAATTTGGGAGTCAACGAATTAGTCGCCTCTGGAGTATCTAATTTCGCAGGCAGCCCAGCTAACCGTCGCCATAATATTAAGACCGGCGCTTCAAAGTTTAATAACGTGATCGTGGCTCCGGCCGAACCGTTTTCTTTTAACAAAACATTGGGCGTGGTCGATCAGACCACCGGTTATCTACCGGAGTTAGTGATCAAAGGCGACGAGACAATTCCGGAGTTTGGCGGTGGTCTCTGCCAAGTATCAACTACCGCCTTCCGTGCCATTCTCAACGGCGGCTATCCGGTGACGGAACGGCATAATCATTCGTACCGGGTGGTTTACTACGAACCGGCGGGCACCGACGCAACCATCTACCCCCCATCACCCGACCTTCGGTTTATCAACGATAGCCCAGGCCACATTGTGATGCAGACATATATTGATGGCAATAATCTTCACTTTGATTTCTATGGCACTAAGATGGATCGTAAGGTGGTGATCGAAGGCCCCAAGATATTTAACATCACCGAACCCCCCGAACCGGTGTATATTGAAACGTCCACTATCCCCGAGGGCGAGACCAAGCAGATCGATACCGCTCATCGGGGAGCCAACACTGTTCTCTACCGTCGAGTCTATGATGCCAAGGGTAAAGAGATCAGCCATGACGAGTTTAAAAGCTATTATGTTCCCTGGCCGGCCAAGTTCTTAGTTGGAGTTAAAGCCGCTCCGCCAGTGTCGACCGATTTAGGGAACGTACCGCCAGAGTCCAGCGGATCGGAAGAGGCGCCAGTGGAGATCGCTCCGCCAGAGACGCCCGCTAATCCATAATGCTATGATCTATTTCTTGTACGGCGAAGACGATTTTCGGATCAGACAGCGCTTGGCCGAGCTCCGGGCGGGGTTGCTTAAAACCGATGCCAATTTAGACATACAGATCAAAGATGCGGCCGACCTAACTGCCGCCGATCTTAGCAGCTTGGTAATGACCCAATCATTACTGTCGATCAGTAAGCTGATAGTTATTAATCAGCCGATCGAGGACGGTGCCGACGATCTTCGTAATGGTTTAGTTGAGCTATTGGGTCGTCCTCTACCGGAGGGGGTGGTGTTAGTATTGATCGAACGGCAGCCAGATCAGCGCACCAAATTATTTAAACTACTTAATAAATTTATGGCTGAAGCTTATCCACTACTCAGAGCTCCGGAGGCCAAGAAGTGGTTGCAAGATCGGGCCAGAGCCCAGGGCGTTCCGATCGATGATGCAGCTACCAGCATATTGGTTGAAAGTTTTAGCGACGATCTCTGGAGAATGAGTAGTGAGTTAAATAAGCTCTCTACTTTTACTGCTAACCAACCGATCACAAAATCCACAGTTGACCAGCTAACTCCCCGAACCCTTACCGACAATATCTTTGCGACCATCGAAGCATTAGCCAGGAAAAACTTCTCTCTATCTAATCAATTGATCAATCGGCAGTTGTTGTTGGGGATGGCCGAGCAGCAGTTAATCGCTATGATCGCCTACCAGTTTCGTAATATCGTTTTAATCCGGGCCTGGCTCGACCAGGGAATTAAACCGGCTGATCTGGCCGCTAAAACTGGACTTCATCCTTATGTGGTTCAAAAGACGACCGAGCTGTCGCGTCGGTTCTCCATATCGGAGTTGGCCAAAGTGTTTTACCTGCTTCAACGGGTGGATGCGGCGATCAAAACTGGTAAAACCCCACCGCGAGTGGGTTTGGATATTCTAACGGCGCAAGTAGTTAGTGCTTAGCGCTTTTGCGGGCAGCCTTAACTAATCGCGACTTCAATCGAGCTGCCTTATTCTTGTGGATCAGGCCGGTTTTGGCGGCCTTATCCAAAGATTTTTGAGCAGCCGATAGAGAGGCGCTCGTTGGCTTTTGGTGGGCGGTTTTCACCACCTTTTTGAGAGCTACCTTGATCTTTGAGGTAGCTACCCGCCTCCGGGCATCCCGCCGCATCTTCTTGATCGCTGACTTGATGATTGGCATAGTCGATAAATTTACTCTGCTATTCTATGTTAGATCCGTTTCATAGTAAAGGTCGGTGAGCGTGGGGCTGCCGCCAGTTTTTAAGATGTGAAGGTAAATATTGAGATAGACCTGGTTTACGAAGCTCCCCTTAACGACGTGGGCAGCGAAGCCCCCTGGGTGTCGACTAAAGCCAGCATAGAATTCCCCTAACGTTTTTGCGTTGCTACCTGCTGGAATCTGGTATCTCTCTGTACTGACTGTGTCGAGTACCCTCGCCACATCTTCGCCGCTGCAGAGGATAACGCCACTCTTTGCGAATACCTCAATCGCCTGCTGGTTAATGGTCGATAGTGGTGAATGACTGACAACGATCAATTTTTGGCCGCGATCTAACAGCGGTTGGTAGTGTTCCACAATATTTTGGGCAGTATCTTTGGTGATCGGTTTTAGATAGGCCTTAGAATCAACCAGTAGGCTGACCGACTCGCCCGTGGCGTGATCGCGCAGATCGATAATAAAATCGGGGATAATATTCTCTTTTTGTTTGATGAGCCGGTTGAGGCCGGTAACTGCCTTGACCCCATCGCCGTAGCGGTGGTCGATGTCAGCAAATCTGATCGAATACGTTAACTGATCTGGTAGCTCGCCGATACCCAATAATTTAGCCAGGCTGGTTTCGATCGCCAGTAATGTAAATGTCTCCCCCATTTTTCCAGTAACGTGTTTTAGCTCTCCCGAGATCTGGCTCATCGACTCGTAGTCTAACAGTTTACGGAGGCGTTGTTGCTCTGTTGGATCGGTAGTATAGCGGCTCAATAATGTTAGGGCATGGCTAAATAGGCGCTTGATCGCATACTGGGACGATTGACCTTCCTGGGTGTTGATGTCGCGCCACAACACTCGTCCACGGTTGTAAAAATAGTTACCATCCACTTCCTGACCCTGAATGATTCTTGGCTCACGATCGCGGTGTAGGGCGTAGGTATTAGGCAGCATCCCCTCTTTATCGATTTGATCCACATATTCAACAAATAATCTGGCAAGCTCGTCACGATGCTCTCCGATTGTTGTTTCGGGGGGGAGGATATCAAATGCCCAAATTTTCTTTGGCCGCTGACAGCGGATAGCCAAATTAGGTGCTGGCTTGACCCATCGTTTAAATTTTTTTCCAACGCCAACATAATTTGGTTGGGGGGGTTGCATCCTGGGATGATAAAACAGTGTTGGCTCACTGACTAACAGTTCTCCCAACCAATGGGCGTCTGATCGGCGTGAAAAATAGTGAGGACGTAGCATCTCTTTCACCTTCCTCAGGGTAGCCACCCAGTCGGCGGTCGATATGTCTAATGCCTGAGGGTTGTCCCCCTTGGCTTGGCGATTGTATTCCGTCTCTAATGCCGACATAATAGCCTCGGCAGTACTGAGGCCAGCTGTAAATGATGGTCCATCGGGCAGTTCCTTATCAGTAGCAAAAAAGTAGACCAAATATGATAAATTTCGCAACTGCTGATCTCTACTTCGTTTGAGGACATAGTGTGCCACTTCTTTATTCGTCAGAATTGTCTTAGATAGTCCCTCGGGGCCATGCTCGGTAAATATCCTTCGGAATATCGGATAGTACTGTGATTCAAATAATTTATATTTTTCCAATCGCCTTTCTGCATGGTCGTGCTTGGACAGATCCATTAATATATGAGCGAGGTAGCCATCCATGTGAACGTTGATACGCAAAGCCTTTGGGTATTTAATTTTGGATCCATTGCGCTGACTCACTGACAGCTCACCCATACTGTCAAAGCTAAAATGAGGTTGCCAATGATGGCTAACCTTATATTCCCGATCAAGATTCTGTTTGATCCACTCAATAAAATGCCGACGCACCCATAACTTGTCTTCGGTAGGTACCTCGTCTACCAAATCGGTACAGTGGTTATAAAGGTAATGTTCTGGTGGCAGGTATTCTTCGCCACTCAGGTTGCCGCTGATCAAGCCTGGCAATGTGCGATCTACTTTTCCCACCACGTTGCCCTGTCGATCCCGCTGGGTATAGTTGCCAGTTTTGCTACCAATGTTCGCCTCAGCCAATAGATCCTCAGTAATCCGGATGTTGCCAGCCTGGTCATGTTCAACCTGGATCTTAGTAAAAGCCAGGTAGTTGGCGCCATAGAATCCCCGCTCCTGGTTGATCGCCCGATCGTGGTCTTCGGGTGCTGGCTGGGGGTATTGGTAGTGAGCGATCTTCCTCTTGTTAAATCGGGTGATCTTATCTTTTGGCCCCCAGATTAAACTAACCGTCACGCGCTTGTCTGCGGCAATTGCCCGCTCGACCTGATCGCGGTCAGTGGCCGGTAGGTGATTGATGATAAAACTTAGCTCTGTTTGTGGGTCATTAGGCTCCGGCCAATCAATCTTTCTCCCCTCGAAATAAGGTGGTAAAAAGTGTTTGCCGATTTTTGATGTGGAGCGAAAATGCTCCCAAAACAACCCTTCGTTACCAGGGAGTAAAAGCTCATCGCGGAATAAGGGCAGATTGTAGTCGGCCAGCGCCTGGTTAAACTCGCTCCTGGGTAAGACCACTACGCAGTTGTCGACGCTCTGGATATCTATCACTGTCCGCATGCGATGGCGGAACGGCTCACCGTTTAGGAACTCAGGCACCCCCGGCGCCCTGATTTCACTGACCGGCGTGGTGGGGGCAGTTTCCAAAGGATACAGTGCTTCGTAATCCGGTGTGAGCTCCTCATCGTCTAAATCGCGCGGCGGTCCCAGTTCGCCGATGTCATATTCGTCAGAGGGTGGTTGTTCAGACCTTCCGTTCATAGTTGGCAGGTGAAGTAACCATTTAGTGTAAACTGCTGGCTCCATCCGTCAAACTGGCTCTCGGGGTTGACAGTCCCCCGGGGGTGTCGTATCGTTTACTATTCAAAGCACCAAATGGAACTCACCCCAAAACAACAAGCCTTAGAGCTGATCAATAAATCCAAGCATATTCTGATCGCCCCCGGTCGAGCCGACGGCGATTCGATTGGTAGTGGGTTGGCACTCTATTTAGTCCTTTCTCGACTTGGCAAACAGGCCAGTTTAGTGGTGCTCGATCCCCTGCCGCCCAAGTTTAACTTTCTGCCCAATTTAGACGAGGTACAACATGAGTTTAACGGCCTGCGCGATTTTGTAATTAGCTTGGATTGTACTTCGGCCTCCGCCGATAAGTTGGCCTACAACTTTCAGGACGAAAAATTGAACATTGTTATCACGCCTAAAGCTGGCGTCTTTAAATCGACCGATGTCAGTTTCTCCGAAGGCAATTTTCAGTACGATTGCTTGATCACTTTAGACGCTGCCGATTTAGAACAAGTTGGCTCGCTTTATACGGACAACCCCAAGATATTTCAAAATGTACCGATCATTAACATCGATCATCATGCCAGCAACGACTACTACGGCGCGGTCAATTTAGTTGACCTAACCGCCACCTCCACGGCCGAGTTATTGGTCGGTTTGATCGAGGCGTTGGGCCCATCTTTGATCGATGCGGACGTAGCCACGGCTTTGTTGACCGGTATCATTAACGACACCGGTAGCTTCCAGCATGCCAACACCACCCCAAAGTCCTTAACTATTGCCGCCCAGATGGTAGGTTTTGGCGCTCGCCATCAGGAGATTATCCAATACCTATTCAAGACCAAAGCCTTTACGACCTTAAAGCTCTGGGGGCGAATCCTGACTAACGTCCAGCACGACCCCATTAGCCGACTGGTCTGGAGCTCGGCCTCCTTGTCCGATATCACCGAGACCGAGGCTACTGGGGAGCAGATCAGTGGGATTATTGACGAACTAATGACGAGCGTCCCAGAAGCTGATATAGTAGTTCTGTTGTCCGAGCGGGATCCTCAGGTGGTCTCGGGAAGCATTAGGACTAAAAAGGGAGTTGACGCTGCCGATATCGCCAAAATGTTTGGCGGTGGCGGTCACCATGGGGCCGCCGGCTTTAAGCTGTTAGATAGCGGTATTCCAGAGGCGGCAGCTACTGTGGTGGCCAAGATCAAGGAGTATCAAGCCAAGCGGCTATCTGGGGCTACCCAGATCCCGGAAGAATCAGGAAATAATGGCTTGGAGCCTGCGATTCCCGACCTTGCCAAAAATGAGTAAAAATGATATAATAAAGCAAAGATATGACACTCGCAACTACTAAAAAGAAGAAGATCATTGGCACCTACCAGGCGCATGTAAAGGATACTGGATCGGCTGAGGTTCAGGTGGCTTTGTTAACAGAGAAGGTTAAAGAACTTACCCGGCACCTTAAGGTCCACCAAAAGGACTTTCATTCTCGCCAGGGTCTGTTTAAAATAGTGGGCAACCGCAGAAGGTTGCTTAACTACATCAAGACTAAGCACCCTAAAAAATATTCAGCTTTAATTGATAAGTTAAAAATCCGAAAGTAAGGGCTGGGTGGGTTAAGAGAACCAGCATAGAGCATAGAGCTCAGCGAATCTTTTTGTCAGGTTCGTTCGGTCCTACGCTTTATGTGCTGTCTCTTTCCTCCCATTTGCCCGGTTGCTTAGGATAGGAAGGAACATGATGGAAAAATTTGAGACGACGCTTGGAGATTCCAAGCTAATGATGGAGACCGGCAAACTTGCTCGGTTAGCTTCTGGTTCGGTCACGGTTCGTTTGGGCGATACAGTAGTTTTGGCTACCGCCGCGATCGCCGATAAGCCGCGGGAGGGAATCGATTTCTTCCCCTTGTTAGTCGATTTTGAAGAGAAGATGTACGCCTCCGGCAAGATCTCCGGCAGCCGGTTTATTAAGCGTGAGGGCAGAGCTTCCGAGAACGCTATTCTCACCTGCCGCCTGACCGATCGTCCTCTGCGCCCCCTCTTCCCTAAGGGCTTCTATAATGATGTTCAGGTGGTAGTTACTGTGTTATCGGCTGATTTAGTTCACGATCCGGAAATACTTTCGATCATCGCTGCGTCAGCAGCATTGATGCTCTCGGGCGCTCCGTTCGAAGGACCGGTTGGCGCCGTTCGAGTAGGGCTGATCAATGGCGAGTTTGTAACCAATCCGTCTTACGAGCAGTTAGAAAACGAGAGTCAGCTCGATTTAGTGGTGGCTGGTACCAAAGATCGGGTAATGATGATCGAGGCTGGTGCCAACGAAGTTGACGAAGCCACTATGTTAAAGGCGATCAAGTTTGCTCATCAAGCGATGCAACCCAGTATTGATCTGCAACATCAACTGATCGCCGGTCGTGCGATCACCGAGAAAAAGAACTATCCCCTACATCTGCCGGACGACCAGTTGATCTCCAAGATCTCTGAATTCGTTGGTGGCAAGGCCGCCGAGGCGATCTATCATCCCGAAAAGACCGAGCGCAATGCTCGTTTAGAAGAGTTGCGGTCACAGGTCTGGCAGACCTTTGTGTCCGAAGAGGCGCCCGAGGCGACCGTGGCCGAAGTCTTTTCGAAGATTGTATCCAAAGAGTTCCGCAAGAATCTGTTAGAAAAAGATCAACGGCCAGATGGTCGTAAATTAGACGAAGTCCGTCCGATCACTTGCGAAGTAAGCGTACTCCCCCGCCCTCATGGATCGGCTCTGTTTACTCGTGGCGAAACCCAGGCTCTCACTATTGTAACTTTGGGTTCGGCGGGCGACGAACAGATGATAGACACAATGGAGCTTGATACCACCAAACGGTATATGCATCACTACAACTTCCCCCCGTTTGCTGTCGGTGAAATTAAACCGATGCGAGGTCCAGGTCGGCGTGAGATCGGCCACGGTGCGTTGGCTGAGAGAGCATTGCTCCCCATGATCCCGCCCAAAGATAGTTTCCCGTACACTATTCGCGTGGTGTCCGAGATCCTCTCCAGTAATGGGAGCAGCTCTATGGCATCGGTCTGTGGCAGCACCCTGTCTTTGATGGATGCTGGCGTACCGATCAAAAAACCGGTATCCGGTATAGCCATGGGTGTGGTCACCGACGAATCTGGCAAGTTTAAGATCTTAACCGATATTGCTGGTATCGAAGATTTTAACGGTGATATGGACTTTAAGGTGGCCGGCACTCGTGATGGTATCACTGCCATGCAATTAGATATGAAGGTAAAGGGCCTCGGCTTTGAGGTGTTTGAGCAGGCCTTTGCTCAAGCCTACAAGGGTCGGATGCACATCTTGGAAATTATGCAGCAGTGTTTGGCTGAGCCTAAAAAGGAGCTATCAATGTATGCCCCGCGGGTGACGGTGATCAAAATTCATCCCGACAAGATCCGCGAAGTGATCGGCCCGGGCGGCAAGATGATCAACGATATGATCAGCCGTGCCGGCGGTAAGGCGGTTACCGAGATCAACATTGAAGACGATGGCACTGTGTATGTGTCGTCGACCAATGCCAAATATGCTACCCAAGTGGTAGATGAGATCAAAAATATGACCCGTGAAGTGGAAGTGGGTGAGAAGTTTACTGGTAAGGTCACCCGGATTATGGATTTTGGCGCCTTTGTCGAGATCTTCCCTGGCACCGAAGGTTTGGTGCACATCTCGCAGTTAGCCAAAGAGCGGGTCAATAAAGTAACTGATATAGTAAAGGTAGGCGATACCTTGCCGGTGGTAGTTGTGGAGATCGATTCGATGGGACGCATCAATCTCTCCCATAAGGCTACCCTGCCGAACGACGGCCGTTAAAGCCAATAAGTACTCTGTGGCATCTATGAAATGTGCTGAATGTGGTCATCGGAATCGCGTAGAAGATAACTTTTGTATGATCTGCGCGAGCCCGCTGACTCCAACTCCGTCCTCCAAAAATCGGGTGGCTCTCCCCCCGCAGAATATTTTAGACGGTCTCGAAGGTCGGATGGTGATGCGCACGACCAAACCCACAACTGCCGCTCCGTCGTGGGCTTGGTGGGTAACCGCCCTGACCCTTGTGGCGATCGTTACCTCCATCTACTTGCTGTATTTTGTTGATACCTATCAAGTTGAGGCAATCAACTACTCCCCCACATCTAATGACCAAACAGGAAGTCTTAGCTCAGATCTCTAAAGACATTAGAGAACACACTTGTTCTCTCCGCGCCGGATGTATCCAAGCTGTGCCAGGTGATGGTGACCCAGAAGCCGAAGTAGTTTTTATTGGCGAGGGACCCGGCAAAGTGGAAGATGAACAAGGGAGACCATTTGTTGGCCCTGCCGGCAAGGTGTTAGAAGGCCTGCTGAATAACATCGGCCTGCGACGCTCGGATATCTATATTACCAATGTAGTTAAGTGTCGGCCGCCCGAAAATCGTGACCCCAGTCCGTCCGAGGTTGCCGAACATGCCGAGTTTTTAAAGCGTGAGCTCGAACTAATTAAGCCAAAACTGATCGTATTATTGGGTCGCCACGCTCTCCATTGGTTTATGCCCAACGAGCAGATCGGAAAGGTTAGAGGGAGAGCCAAAAGGCAGGGTGATAAAGTCTTTTTCCCGATCTATCATCCAGCCGCGGTACTCCACAATCCTCCACTAATGAAGGATCTGCAAGAGGACTTTGCCAAGATCCCTATTCTGCTTAAAAAGGTTGATGAGTTGCCGCCGGTGGCGGACAAATCACAGCCCAACATCACTCAATCCAGTTTGTTTGAAATCAAATAATCTAAATTAGGTAAATGAAAAATATGAAAAATGTTCGTGGACAAAAAATCCAACGTAGTGGCAAGGATCGTGGGCGCGCCCCTCAACGTCACAAAAAATATACTCCTCCTCGTCGTGGGGTTAGTCCCCAACCGGCAGCCAAGCGGGCATTAAAAGTAATGCCACTGGGCGGCTTTGGTGAGATCGGTAAAAATATGACCTTGCTCGAATACGGCGACGATCTGATCGCCATTGATTGCGGCATGATGTTTCCTGACGAGACGATGTTAGGGATCGATTACGTTATCCCAGATGCTACCTACCTGCGTAAGAATCGAGCTAAATTTCGGGGTATTATCATTACCCACGGGCACGAGGACCACATTGGGGCGATCCCCCACATCGTGCCGGAGTTAAGTGTGCCGGTGTATGCCAGCCCATTGGCTAAAGCTCTGATCGAGACCCGCTTGGGCGAATATAAAGGCACCAAGCACGTCAAGATTAATACCTACCAACCCGAAGACGAGATTCGCCTGGGTGTGTTTAAGATCAGGTTCTTCAGGGTCAACCACAGTATTCCAGATAGTTTTGGCATCATTATTGATACGCCGGAAGGCGTGGTGGTGCACACCGGCGATTTTAAGATCGACCTCACCTCGCCGGATGGACTGGTTATCGATCTGCCCAAATTGGCCGAGGTCGGTCGTCGTAAGCCATTACTGTTGTTATCCGAAAGCACTAACGCCGAGACTCCTGGCTACACCATCTCTGAGAAAGCTATCGGCGCCAGTTTCGACGAGATCTTTGCCAAAGCCACTGGCCGTATTATCATCGCTTCATTTGCTTCGAGGATCGATCGAATGCAACACGCGCTTAACTCGGCAGTTAAGTTTGGCCGCAGGGTAACCATCTCTGGTCGATCAATGATCCAGTACTTTGAAGCCGCTTCAAAGCTGGGTTACATTAAATACCCGCGAGAGATTATGGTGCCGCTTAAAGAGATTGGTCACATCCCCGATTCTAAATTGGTGGTCTTAAGCACTGGTAGCCAGGGGCAACAAGGATCCTCATTAGCCCGGATGGCTTTTAGGGAACACTCGCAGGTAAAGATCAAACCGGGTGATACCGTGGTGCTCTCATCCTCCCCTATCCCGGGCAACGAGCGGTCTATCTCTGCCATCATCAACAATCTTTGTCGTGAAGGTGCCGAGGTGATCCATAACAAAAATATGCAGATCCATATTACCGGCCATGCCTTCCAGGAAGAGCTCAAGACCGTCCTTAATTTGGTCAAACCGCGTTACTTCATTCCTATCCACGGCGAGTATCATATGCGGGTTGCCCACAAGAAATTGGCTCGCGGGATAGGCCTGTCAGAAGATAGCATCTTCTTGCTGGAGAACGGCGATATTATGGAGTTTCACGAAGGTAAAGCTCGCAAGCTTAAGGATACTATTCCGGCCGGTATTGTGATGGTGGACGGCTTAGGCGTGGGTGACGTTGGCGAGATCGTACTTCGCGATCGGCAAGCTATGGCCGAGGAAGGGATGTTTGTCATTATCGCTACTATCGAACGCAAGAGCGGCAGATTAGTAAACAACCCCGATCTGATCTCGCGGGGCTTCGTCTATATGCGCGAACAAGAGGAGTTGATTAATCGCACTCGCATTGAAGTAAAACAGATCATTGCGCGGCATAGCGGTAAAGCACCGGAGGACTGGAGCAACGTCAGGTCACAGATTCGAGAAGAGATTGGCAGCTTCTTATATAAAGAAACTCAGCGTCGACCGCTGATCATTCCAGTCATCATCGAAGTCTAACCCCAACGTCATTGTGAGGCTCCAGCTCTGGCCAGAGCTGGGGTGAGCGTTTCAGGTTCCCTTCCCCAAGTTACGGTAGCAATATCGCCCGACCACAGTTCGCCCCTAAGCCACGTTTTTACAAGAAAGCGTTTAGCCGGGATATGTCGATTAGAGCGCGGTGTTTAAGAGTAAACATCTCCTCTTGCAACCGGGAAAATTCCCGCACTCGTTCAATTAATTTTACGTCACTACCAGCCAAGATCGGATCGCTAAGCTGCTCACCTAATATTCTTAAGCGAGTGCCAATCTTGCCGTACTCTCCGATAATCCCCTCAAGATCGGAGTAAGCGGTGGTCACCATCTCTGGGGGTTCCTCGCCGTTACCGGCCAAGCCCCCCAGCCTTTGGTTTACCAAATCTTTTAGTGTACCCGCCTCGGGATTAGAGCCAGTGGGCCAATACTGTTCAACAAAATCAATCTGTACTTTTAACACCTCCTGTTCCTGACCAATATCTCCCCACAGTTCGACCCCTCCTCCACTTAGATAGTACTCAAGTCGCAAATCTTGCACCTCTCTCCATACCCCGATCGGTTGGCGAGTGCTACCATCCGATTCGTACAGTCGAGTGTCGGCCAGATCGATACCATGCCGCCGACTATAGCGCTTAGCTATTTTATACAATCCCTTTGCCCACCAAAACAGTGACCAAGCTCTGGCTAATCTCCCCTCGCGAGAGATCAGTAGGTTGATGGGGAGTTTGTCTAACTGCTCCATAACCGAATCGATAGCTCCCGGCGTCGATTCGCGAAGCTTCGCTATCGCTGAATCCAGGATCTGCAAAAGTTTGTTGTTAGTTGTAGTCTCTGTTTCCTTATCCTCTTCGCGGACGATGTCAGCCGAGTGTCGGCTTTGGCCAAAAGCGTATTCCATGTTTTTGCGAACCTCCCCCAAGCGGATCGGTGTCATCTGCCAGTCAACCAGTAATGGCAATTGGCGATCGGACAAAATCCTCCAGGCATTGCCCAAGGCGTGCTGGGCAGTCTGTTTTAATGATGCGACATAGGCAGCATCCTCCATCTTAGAGTCCGTAAACTGTTCGGATAGAAAGATGGCCTCACCTAAGTAGCGCCGCTCAATCCGATCAATCCGCTCATGGGCGGTTAACAGATTTTCCTCCCAAGTGGTTTTAATGCGCATCTCCAGTTCTTTTTCCGAGACAGATTCGCCGGTTGTCTGAGCCTCTGTCCTGATTCTGGCCTCGATCATCTTGAGATCCAACTCGAGGCCACTGAGTACTCCTTTGTATGACCCATCGGCGCTACCGTATAGCTCCATCTTAAACATCTGTTCCCACGAAGAGTTGTACGCCGCATTTAGCCGACGATTAGCGGAGTTAGCTCGTGGTCGGAAGGTTTCCATTAATAAACGTAGGCGATCAGCCGGATGCTCGCGGTATTTCTCATACGATCTGGATTCGGGGTCTATCCCCAGCATTTTTTTTCGCAGCTCGTCTACGTTCCTTTCGATCTTTTCTGAGGCTTCCTGGAGCTGTTTTTTATCTTTGCTATCCGGCATCTCCGCGACGGACGATTGCTGATCTTTTTTAAATCCCTTTGGCCCAATAACTAACACCGGGTTGGGCTCAGCCTTCCCTTTTCCCTTTTTGGTCTGGGGGGATAACAGTGTATCGAGCTCAGCTAAGGTTAGCTGTTTTATCCCTGGCTTTGTTGGATCAGGTTGGAGGCGCGGATCTCGCATTAAAATCACCTGCTTACCAGTGGCCGGATCCTTGGCCATATGGATCAATACCCCGTGTTTTAACGGATGTCCTTGGCTGTCTAATCCCCCGTCCACTAATATGATTAATGCCCGACCCTGTTTAATATGTTCGTGTGCCGATATTGGATCTGTAGTGGTTTCGGCAAAATATCCATTCTCTTTGATCAATTGCCCTGCCTGATTTAATTTAATACCGCTTTTTTCATCAAAACCATGACGCTCGGCCATTTTTAGCAAAGTGTCTTCGAGTAACTTCCGGCCATCGGGATTTTCTAATCCCTTTTCCGCAAAAACATATTGACGAGCGTTCATCCAACAAGCGACCACACAGGCAAAGGGGTGGGATTGTTTGTGAGTCTCGCCAAACTGTTCCGCTAAAGTCGCCCTAGCTGAACCTGACTCTGGTGTGGGCGCCGGGGTGGCTATTCTCCTCTCCGCTCGCAAGGGTTGGGTGGTAGCGGCCTCGGCCGCCGTTGCCTGCGATGGTAATCCTAAACTTTTAGTCAGAAACTCTTCCGGATCGTCCCCGCGATGGGGCGGCGTCGGATCGGTTGGGGTTGGAGGTATGCCCAGCTCCGTCAAAAAATCATTGGGGTCTAACGGACCACTCATTTGTTTTCCTCCTTATTCCAGACATACATACTGTTACGCAGGATTTCTCCACCGCGTTTTCTCTGCATCTCCCTAAATTGCTTTAGTAACCAGGGGTTGCCGTGGGCAAAGGCGGTAACGGAAGATAGGCTGCCAGCCGCGTCTAATCCCATAATAATCCTGCCGGTCACCCCGTTGACCATCAATATGTCAGTAGGATCTATGCCCATTATTTTTAATGGATCAGGCTCCGTGCTGCCTCTTTCCGGCTGCCACTTTCTCTTATCAGTAAACACTTTATCCCCTCCTGGGGTGGGTCTAATATCGCCAGCTTTCTCCCATTCCTCGATCTTGGCCTGTGCCTTAGCGACATCCAGCCGCAAGCGTTTTAAAACCTTTTCCGGGTGCTTCATCCCCACCACTTGCTCCAATTGTTTTAGGGTAAACTGCCTTTTGTAATTACTTCCAGTCAGCATCATCAAACGCATAAATTCTTCCCGATACCCGCTCCCCAATTTGTAGTTTCCCCACCAGTCCTTTGGATTTATTTCCCCTCGCTCATCCGTCACTCGGGCATTCATTAAGCCGAAAGCATTAGTCAGCGTCTGATTAATGTCAAACTGTTCCCCAGAGTTACGATCGGGGTAATAATTCTTGTTATCTTGGGCGTCTACAAAATCCACTAAGTGTTTAATCCGTACGCCGCGGTTGCGCTCGCTTTTTATTACACTAAGATAGGCATCGGTTGGCATTTGAGCTAATCTATCTTCTGGAACCTCAGGCGCGGGCAAGGCTCCTAATTGTATCAGCCAGTCGTACACTTTTTTGGCGCTGCAACCAGTGTAGGGCGAAGACTGTCGCCCGTGGTGCTCAAAGTACATTCGGCCAAAAACTATTGTCTTGTCGTCTGGAGTAATCACCGTAGTCAAATGCGAGGCCAGACTGTCTCGGTGTGGATCCCGATATTTTTCTATTTCATCGTCCTCAAACAGTGGGGTCCAGACGTCGGTCTCAGACGATGCGGATATATCCATTATTATCCCGATCCCCAAGTGGCTGGGGTCAGCCATAAAGTCCTTAAATTCCTTATGTGAAACATAATGGACGGGGGTATCTTTGTTGATTACTCCGGCCTG
>JBAZHL010000002.1:0-42666 GCA_041652335.1 Patescibacteria group bacterium
TTCGAAGCGGATCTTGTTCCAAATATAGTTGAGGATGATGTACATCCCGATCGGTCGCAGTGATTCTTCCAAGTCGCGAATGTTAAACACCACCAACCCACGATCGAGATCGAAGTTGGTTGGTTTATTAAATACTCCGGCAAAGGTACCGGTAACATATTTGTCGAGCCGCTGAGCCAAGCTCTCGGCACCAGTCACATTTTTTAGCACATTATATAGATCCTCCATCGTGGGGGCAGGATTTTTTTGACTATTAATATCGATGGTGATGTCGCGAGAAGCGTAGGTCTCACGGATGGCGCGATCCATCAGTGCGTCTTCTTCGGGAGTGAGCGCGCCTAACATTAAGTTCATCAAGCCCAGGATGGCGATAATAGCCCCTCGGAGATTTTTTTCTCCGTCGGCGTCGGCTCCTAAATCTGGCAGATCAAACGGGTTGATTCGTTTATCGGAGTTAAGGCTGACCGATAGGTAGCTACCGCCAACCGCTTTAGATAGGGTCTCGTATTCGTTTTCTGGGTCGATCACAAAGACATCGGTACCCAACATTAGGCTACGCATGATCTCCAGCTTTACGGCGTAGCTTTTACCACCACCGGATTTGGAGAATACAACCATGTTGGCGTTTTCGAGCTTAAACCGATCAAACAGGATCAGACTATTATTGTGGCGGTTAATGCCATAAAGGATACCTTCGTTAGTGGTGAGATCGGAGGAAACAAATGGGAAAGTAGTGGCCAAAGAAGAGCTGGTCATATTGCGTAGCACCTGCAGTTGGTCGTAAGCCAATGGCAGGGTAGAGTTAAGCCCCTCTTGCATTTGGAGCAGAGCTTGCTTGGTGTAAACCAATTGACCACCTAAGGCCGTCTCGATCCGATCAGTGGCTAAGTTGAGATCTTCTAAACTCTTACTATATATAGTGAAATACAGGGCGTAGTGGAAGAAGCGCTCTAACCCACGTTGCAGGCGGTCGCGGAGCTCTTCGGCATCTTGATACGCTACCTCCAATTCTGGATCACGGATCGCGCCCTTCTCCTCGTTAATGCGAAGAGAGGATTCCATCTCGGTGACTTTGCGACGGAGCAGCTGCATAATGTCCGAACTTTCCATTGGGTAGATGTGCATCGAGACATCAAAGCCCATATCAAAGTTGATGATCGGACTAAGCCAGTTAGTCTCGACATATTGAGGATAGGTGAGCACAAATAGTGTCCGGACGTAGTAGCTGTTTAGCTGGAGGTAGTTGGTTTTGAGGGCGATTGAAGTGGGGGCGATCAGATCGCGCACAGAAAATAAGCCTTGTTCAAAGACCTCCTGCGCTCGGCGTACAGCAGCCTCTTCTGGGTCGACTTTTTTGCGTTTAAATAAAGCCATTATGATTCCTTTTCGGCTGCCATCTTAGTGATAACATCTGCATCTACGGCACTGATATTAAACAGTTTCTGCCGGCGGGCTAAATCTGGGTTGTAGGTAGAGTAGAGTAGATCGATTAGCTCCTCGGTGTTGAGTAGAGCGCTGCTGAGCCCTAAGGGCGCCAATCCGTTAACTACCAAATTGGCTCGACGGAGCAGCTCGGCTTTGTTCTCCTTAAATTTTCCGCTGACGGTAACGGCCTGTTTGCTAAATAGGCGAGTAAAAAAGTTACTGGCAGCGGCTAACCCGGGAGAGTAGGGGATCACCACGTAAAAGGTTTTGCTCATAATATTAGCTACGCCGATCAACTCTTTGATAAAGTTGGTGTACTCTTGGGTTTGTAGCTGCAACAGTTCGTTGTTTTGCGCACGGCTAATATTGCCTAAATGAGTTAGGTAGTTATCTAAATCTAAGATCCGCGATTGGACCACAATTTCGATCGGGAAGCCCAAGGCGTTAAGAAAGCTTTGGTAGTTTTCCAGTAGGGCGGTCTGTTCATCCTGCGATTTAAGGTTAAAGTTGATCGAGTTAACCATTAAAACGGCCCGTAGGCTGCCGTCCTTCATAACGATCGCCCCTTCTTTAATGGACTTGAAGGGGAGATATTTTTGAGTACTGGCGGATGTTTTTTGTTTTTTGGCCATGGATTTTAAACTTCGGTGTCTGATAAGACATCTTCTACCCCCAAATCGCGTTCGTTGGTGGGTGGAGCGGCGGGTTTGGTTGTGCCTAAATTATTAATTTCGTGGGTGGCGGAGATCTCTGCCACCTCCATTTTACCACCCGTATCTAAGATAGTGGCCAATTTTTCGAGTTGGCTTTTGTCGATCGACTTAGCGGCAGTAGGAGTGGTAGCGGTTGGTTTGGCCAATTTAACCGCCATACTATCTAAATGATTATTCTTATGCCAGAATCTCTGTTTGGGGGCAGTTAGAAAAGATCCTAAGCTGGCCAGGAAGGTAATAAACGGCCGGCCGTTTATCTGGACAAAGGCTAACATCACGGCCAGAGCCATCAGAGCTAAACCGATGACTACGAATTCAGTTATAAACAGATAGCCAATAGCGTAATACTGGTAGGCGATAAAGGTAAGAGCCGCGCCGCCTAATAGATAGAGGAATTGCTTTAAGGTAAGCGGGCCTACCAGCTTATCTTCTTTATCGATATTTTGAGGGATCTTAGTAGCCATAATGTTTATCTATTTTCTTGTGGCGGTAACTCTGCCTTAGTGTTTTGGCGAATCAGTCTAACTCGCTGCAGGACCTGCGATAAGCGAGTGTTGTTTAAAGTGGTACCGGTCATGCCAGCGCCCAATCCGCCAGAATCTTGGAAGAACTTATCTAAGTTATTTTTAGTGGTCTGGTCTAACGCACTATCCACGGTCATGTCGTCAGTTACATCGGCGATATCTCCGACCCGGCTGATCAACTGGTCGTACATGTTATTGGCTCCGGTGTGGATGTTGTCTCTAACAGCTTCCACGGTTAACTTAGGATCATCTTCAATCCGCTCTTGGATGAGTAGATCAACGGCTTGTTGATAGCTTTGAGTAGTATCACTTCCTAACTCGGCGCTGACTTGAGCGGATAGGTCACCAGCAGTTTGTTGGGCGGAGCGAGTCTCATCTAAGGCAGGTTTGATCCGATCGATCAGTTGTCCAATTGTCATATTCCCGGCTTTAGCCCGATCTCGCAGTTGGCGGGATAGTTGGATATCGGCGGGCGACATCTGAGCCTCCTGCGAGATGATGGCCAAGGCGGATATCTCTTCTTCTCTAATAGCAGGGATATCCACGCGGAGCTGGGTTTTGCCAATTGCTCTTCCCTCTGAAAGGTCGCTCATAATAGCGGTGCCATCTTCGTGTTGAGCCAAGGCATCGAGAATCTCAGGGCGAATTTTTTCTAATTCAGCCTGAGCGGCTGGACTTTTAGATAGTTTATCGATCGCGGGGCTCTCGATCATAGTATCGATAGCCTGTTCGTCTAAGCGGAACGGTTTTAACGCAGCGGTTAGTGTGCCGCGAGCGATCTTTGAACGGGCTTCTGCCTGAGCTAACTGCAGCTCTCGGCTACTGGAAGCGTAATGGGGAGCGGAGATGCCTCCCGCAGCTTCATCATCCAGATCATCCCGCTGGGTTGGTATGTACTGGTTGCCTCTTTTATCGGCTGGAGGTTCCACGTCGCGACTATCCAGATAGTAGGCTTTCATGGTTGGGTCTACTAAGCGATCTCTCTCGAAGGTGGTCAGACGTTTGATGCGGGAAGTTAGCCAGCCCTGGTTATTTTTCTCATTCTTATCGGCCATAAACTCACCATATAGGTCGGCGTCTGTGATTTTTTGTTGATCGCTTCGGCTATCTTTCATCTTTGGATCTTGCTGATGTATGGCGTGTTGCATTGAGCGGAGCAACCGGTAGGCGTTATAGCGTTCCTTAGGAACCAGTCTGGTGTTACGAACTACATCATCAGCCACGCGAGCGTTAGTAGCATAGTTGATGTAGCTATCTGATGAGTCTAATAGGGTTTTGGCCAATGCGTCATACCCAGCATAGCCGTGCCGTTTAGCAGTTTCTTCGTGAACCTCTCCGCGAACACCCTTGATTAACCCAGGACGCCACGGATTCCACCCAGCTATATTCAAATCCGCAAGACGGGTGACACCGCGAGCGGCTGCCATGCCAGATTCACTTTCTCTGGTTTTTTTCAGTGCTTCCCGGGCTTTTTTGATAGTTGCTGGGATAGCGCCTATTTGGGTTCCAATGTTTCTAAATTTTCCAAATTTTTCACTACCGGTAGCTAAGTTCAACAGACCACCGGTGGCACTGCGGGTTAGGCCAATGCCCTTCCCGGCCAGATTTTTGCCGGTGACTGTATCGGCCGCTTGCTTCCACCCTTTCTGACCCAGGCTGATCATCTTGTTGGGTGATTCCACCAATCCAGTGAGAGAGCCACCTAACTTTAACATCTTAGGCACGGTACCGCCCATATAGATCAGAGTCATGCCAATGATGAAGGAAAATAGATCTTTTATGTTATCACCCAGTGAGCCGTTGGGTACATTGATGGAGTTGCTGAGTTCGTAAATAAACTCACTGGGTTTACCACTTTCGATCTGTTCAAGCACAAATACTCCCAACGCCAGAATGGCGTAGGTGATTGGCATAGCCAGTAACCACTTGAATACATTCTCAAACCACTGAGATGCCATTTTTTGAGTTGTAGGTAGCACGCTCAAACCAAACGATAACGGGGCAATGATCAACATCACAAACAGGTTGATAGCTCGCTCGATCAGCAGTAGGGCTAACTTGATCAATACCCAGGCGGATATGACCATGGCGACTAATACCAAAACAGTGCCATTGCTAAACTGAAAAAAGTGATCCGTGATCTTGATGCCGGCCAGATCTTTTAGGTAGGTGGTAATATCGGTGAGAGTCACTCCAATTCCGGTAGCGGAAAATAAATAGGACACACTGTTGAGCAGCGCATTGCCAACCTCAAGTAGGGCATAGAAGATAGGTTGGCTAAGATTGGCTAAAATGGCCATGATGATAAAGCTCCCCAAAAACTTTTTGATGTTGTAGGTGCCGGTACCAATACGTAGAATAATAGCAATCGAGGCAATTAGTAGCCCCAGGAGCAAAAACCCGTTGGCTAAACTAAGTGCGGCGGCGTGGGCGCCGTCCAGAGTTTTGGCTAACGCCGAGTCGGAGGAGAAGACCCAGTTGGGTTCGCCTAACAGGATGTCTAATATTTGGTTAACGATCGGCATAATAATGCCGGCGATCATCTCAGCGAGCAGACCGATAAATCTGCTTAGTAGCTCTACCAGTCCCATCCCCAATTTAGTGATAAAGTCGCTCATAACAATGTTTTAGTTACTGGGTTAAAACTGATCTGAGATATTAAGCTAATACCCCCTGAGAGGCTCGAAGGGGGATTTAGGGAAGGATTGTATTTGGTATTTGTTTTTTTCATACCTGTTTGGGTTGGTTTTGACGTTACTTTATTATAGCAGATATTTTTATTTTAGTCAACCCCTTTACCGATAAGCAGAATTAGGGTCGGGGAGTGTGTTTTTGGCCAGTTGATGGGTGCCTCGTGTTCTTTACAAAATCGGCAATATGTGATGTAATAAAGTAGCTGTAGTATAATGTTTTTAGATAATCAACGCAGATGACTGATCCAAAACCCGAGCCTACTCCGCCAAAAATGGACAGCTTGTCGTCGGAGCAGTTGCCAAGCGACCTCCGAGTGGCCGTGTCTGGAGGGGGGATAGACAAGCCAAATCGTTTGGGTTCTGTGGCGGTACTCCCTGGTGAACCTCGAAAGAAGGGGAACGGATCTAAATGGTTGGCCATTGGCGGTATTGTCCTGTTTGTACTGTTGCTTTTAACTGGAACGGCCTATTTTCTGTTGGGGAAGGTTAATTTAGGGATCAATCGGGGGACATTAAAACTGACTCTGGATCCGGCGGGGGCGGACGTGGTGATCGATGGTAAATTTAAGCGGCAGTCGGTTAGCTCGTTGAACATCAAATTAAAAGCGGGCGAACATACCCTAATAGCCACTAAGGAAGGTTATCTTGATTGGGAGCAGGAGTTTACTTTATCGGCCAGCGAGACAAAAGAGATCAATTTAAAGTTGGATCCTACCCCAAATATCGAAGTATTGATCGAGGGTAACATCGCCTTTCCGGAATTGGTTAGAAACGGGGCGGCGGTGGCCTACCTCACGCCGGGTAGTGGATTTTCGGTAACAGATCTAAGCGTTAAAGAGCAGGCCGCTTTGTTTGGTGGGGAGATAATCCCACAGACCCAATTGGTCAACTGGGCGCCAGGTGAGCCGATGGCTTTAGTCAAACTCGGTGGTAATCCCAAACTACCCAACGTTTACGATAACCGAGGGGTGCGGGGTCGGTTTGTACCGCTGGGCGAGCGACCGGTACAGGGTGCGCCGCGAGATACGGGCATAAGCACGTGGTTGTTTGATGATGCACGCCAAACCGCTCAGGGATGGCAGCCAGTTTGGTTAAACGAGAGTATTCAAAATCTTGATTTTTCACCGGATGGCAGCCGGATAGTTTATCTTTATATCACTGCTGACGGCGAGCGATCGTTAGTGGTGGCTCACCCAGACGGAGGGGATTGGGAACGAGTAGCGCTGGAGGTAACCTTGGAAGATCCGGAGTTGGTTTGGCTGAATAACGACCAATACATTTTGATGATCGATGCCAACGGCAACGACGGCAATGATCAGTTATTTGATTTGGCGAGTAAAAATCTTAATACGGTGATGCCTGATCGAATAGCAAATACACCGGTGGCCAGCTCACCGGATGGCACTCGGATCTTGTATATATCCGGAGAGAACGGTCGCAAGTTGGCGGTATGGAACGTGGTCAGCAACTCCCGCGAAAAATTATTTGAGAGCGAGATCGGTGAGAGTACACAGTTTGTGTGGCAGACTGATAATAGGTTTATTGTTAGTAAGGATGATGGCAGCCTGTGGTATTGGGATCTCAACGGTAAAGAAAAGCCGGTGCAATTTATTAGCGCGGTGGGAGCGCTGGAGCCAGTTCGGTTACTTTATTCGATTATTAATCACCAATTGCTGGTAGTTGAGCAGACACGTATTTTAAGTCTGAAGGCTTAACGACATGGCCGACGAAGTAGGAGGGATACAACAGTGGTCAACTGGTAGTGGTGATGATGACGATCAGCGCCAACAAAAGGATCGAGATGACTCGAACCAGCCTTCAAATACAAGACGTCAACCCAAAAAAAAGAGCGAAGACAAACCCAAGAAGTCGGATCAGTCGGGAAAACCTACCGGAAAAGACAAAGACGACGATAAAAAGATCCCTCGAGGCAGCCGGCCCTCTGGGGCAGATAAAAAGGCAAGCGGTGAACCGCAGCCCAAGCCCGCTCCGACTACTAAGCCAGCGGCTCAACCTTCGGGAGCGGGGAGTGGGGCTGGCCAAGCCGGAAAGGCGGTAGGTGAAGCTGCCGGTAAAGCGCGAGCAGGGGCAGAAGCGGCCGCCCGGCCTGCGGTTGAGGCGGGGAGACAGGCGGCGGTTCAGGCAACAGCCAGGTTGGCAGAGGCAGCGGCCAGGATAGCGGCAGAGGTGGCGGCCAAGGTAGCGAAGGCAACCGAAAAGATAGTCCAAGCGGTAGTTAAATTTTTGAGTAACCCGTATGTTTTAGCGGCAGTTTTGGTGATCGTAATTGTGATGGTGTTATTCAATATCTTTATGGGATCGGTTAACCAAATTAGTAGTTTGGCGGGCGGATCGATCTTTGTGCCAGCCGACCATAATAATCCCGCTCATCAGCAGATCGTTAACCGACTAAAAGAAAAGATGAGTGGTTGCGACCCAAAACTGGTGGTTTATGATGGCGGAATTAGCGATATTGATTGGCAAGTTGATCCGACCAGCGGTGGATACACTCATAAGTTGGACATTAGATTATTGAAGACCTTAGATTATTTGACCGACAAACATCGTATTCGGATCGATCTGCTAAAGACTGGCGCTCCAGATCTGGTGCGGGATCTTTTTTTGAAAAAGAAGGCTCAGTATAGTTCGACTGGCCAGGATGAAGTTGAACAGAAGGAGACTTTGTCGGCTTTTACCACTGGCCAGGCCATGGCGATAGTGGAGATCGACCGAACCAAGATCCCGGAGCTGCAGTCGGCCGATGTGGCTTGTAACGCGCCGGTGCCGGCGCCGATTGAGGTTGGTTGGCAACGAACGGTGGGGGAAAAAACCATCCGTCCTATCTGGGAGGAACTGGCTTATGATGTAGGATTTTTGGATAAGAATTATTTTATTTATCAGGGAGTTGCCGGAAGTGATGACCAGATGGCGATCCAACGAGTGGCGCGCGCATATAAATTAAGCGAACCAGTGGACGGTGCTTATGATCTATACAAGGAGACATTTAACAAGTTGCCTCGCATTGTGGATCTGATTGATCGGGCATTAGTCTATGGCCAGAATAATTTTTCGGGCGACCAGGCGTTGGACTCTCGAGCATTAGCGTATCTGCAAAAAGCGAGAGAGAGCTATGCATCGCTG
Source organism: Patescibacteria group bacterium (assembly GCA_041652335.1). GTDB lineage: Bacteria > Patescibacteriota > Kazan-3B-28 > Kazan-3B-28 > UBA10110 > 2-01-FULL-49-10. The sequence continues at coordinate 8,497 of JBAZHL010000002.1, forward strand.
GTGACCTTGGTAAGTGGAATAAATAGTGGGATGGCTGAAGAGGAGATCGCGGAGACGATCAAAGAGCTGGGGGCGGATGGCAGTTTGGCCACCATGAGAACGGGTGCCCGGTTTGTGTATAAAGCCACGCAGGTTAAGAATAGTGTTAACTGGGCCAAGAAGAAAAAAAATGGGGATCTGACTTGGATTAAAGCAGATGAGTCGCGCAACAAGATCCGCCAGGTATTGGCGGAGCTGTTGGTGATGCCACGGGACACCTCGCTCGAAGGAACCCCAAAGTTGTTTGATAGTAGCTTGGTAGCAAAACAGATAATTACTTTTTCGCCGGAGGATGATTTAGATAATGGCTTGGAGAACGTGGATGTATTTCCCAGAGGGATTGTATCGGTCAATACGGGTGGAGTAGCGATGGAGACTCTGTCGGTTGATTCAACTACTGGCAATGCGGTAGGTAATGGGTTAATCGATTATGCCGACAGCCAGTTTAGCCACGCCCCGATCGATAACGGTACCTTTAGTAAAAATGGCGCTAACTATATTTACAAACAAGTTCGCCCAGAGGACTCAACCTGGGAAAAGGTGGGCGCCTTTGTTTGGAACTATCTAACGATGCCAGGGCAGTTATCATCAGCCAATGACAAGCTACACGAGCTAACGGTGGGGGGATGTGTGTCGGGGATGAACGAAAGCTGTCGCAAGGTCAGCTATAAAGATTTTCTATATGTGGCCTTTTAGGGCTTGGTGAGCCGGGGGTGCCAGTATATAATATGGTAGTCCCACATTGAAAAATCTTAAGGTGAGGTACCCAAGTGGCTGAAGGGGCTGGTTTGCTAAACCGGTAGAGGGGAGAAATCCCCTGCGAGGGTTCGAATCCCTCCCTCACCGCCACGGTTTGGCGATCTTGCTTTGGCGAGATGGGCAGACCGTTGGTGAAGACGGACAGAGGGATGAGAGGTTTATACCCGACTTATAGAATATATATGGAAGGGTAAATCCCTCCCTCACCGCCACGGAGGCGTGGCCGAGTGGTTTATGGCGCTGGTCTTGAAAACCAGTTGGGATGCAAGTCCCTCACAGGTTCGAACCCTGTCGCCTCCGCCAATTAATAATGTAGGTTCGATCCGCTGTCTGGCGGACTACTATCACAGATAATAGTTAGAGCATTTAATATCTATAGCCATGGAAGAGGAAGTTAAAAAACCGATTGAGATAGAGCCGATCGAATGGGAGGCGGAAAGTTTTGAGATCCATCGGCGAGGTTTGAGCTGGTATTTGATTATGGCAGCTGTGTTGGTGTTGGTGTTGATTTTTGCTATTTATACTCATCGCTGGTTACTGTCTGGGGTAGTGATAATGGTGGGGGTAGCATTATATTTATCCGGCAGGATGTCACCGGAGAAAGTTAATTGCCGAATAGATGGCCAGGGGTTAACGATAAGTGACAAGATGTTTACGTACGGTCAGATCAAAAGTTTCTGGATCTCCCAAACGGCGGGGGTCGCCAAGCTTAATGTAATTTCTACTCAGAGATTTATGCCAGTAACCTCTCTGATGTTACCGCAGGGTCTGGAAGAAAAGGTGCGAAAGGCGCTCAGCTCCAGGTTGCCTGAGTCGCCCAATCAAAAAGAAGATTGGATTGACAGGATCAATCGCATCCTGCGAATATAGGTCTTATGCGCCCGTAGCTCAGGGGATCAGAGCGATCGGCTACGGACCGATAGGTCGGGGGTTCGAATCCCTCCGGGCGCACCAAAAACTAACACTTATCTTTTGATGAGTGGTGGTTTTTTATTGAGCCAAGAAGGGATTCGAACCCAGTGAAAGGGGTCGGGGAAACGGGAGTTTCCCCGTAGTGGAAGAATCGAAACCGCAAGGTGTCGAGGAGGGGTGAGGCAGCCCGAACCCCGACGGGTTCCATATCCCTCCGGGCGCACCACGTCAGAACAACTACGCTCCTCGCGAACCGATGGAATCGGTTCGCTTGTGGTCCGCTTAGTTGTTCTTCCTTTCCAAATCATGAACGCCTCGAGGTTTGCACCTCGGGGCTATTGCATGATTTGGACTAAAAGCACCAACTGACGAAACAAAAATCCCCCGGCTGGGGGATTTTTGGATTGAAACTTGAATCTGCGCCGGTAATTAGGAGGTAGTGGCGCCCAAGGTGGTGATAACCAGCTGAGCGATCAACGAGGCCAAAGCGACGATGACTAACCCAGTAACTGCGTTAATGATCATCTGCTTAGCTTTCTCAGCACCTTTTTCTCCACCGGTGATGTACATAATGCCACCGTAGATCAGATAGACAACAGCCAAGGCGCCAGCCAATCCCAGCAACCAGTTGCCAACCTTAACGATGATGCGAATGATGTCGGTATTGGCGCCGACCTGCCCAACTGCAGGAGCCTTAACTTGAGCGAAGACGGCTGCAGCCTGTCCAACGGTAGCCACTGTGGTGATAGCTACGCTGACAGCATGTTGAACTTTTCCCATAAGTTACCCCTTTCTTAATAAAATAAATTAAAGTAATAACATTGTATCAGGAAAACGGTCTATCGAGTAGTTTTAGGTTAATAGAGTATTGTTGACCAGAGCGATCAATAATGAAGCCACAAACATTATTACTAAGCCAACGATGGCGGCAATAATGATTTTTTTACCACTCTCAGCATTCCCTTGCATATATTGAAAACCTCCCCAGATCAGTGCCAACACTACTAAAGCTCCACCGGCAGGGAGAAGTAGGGTATTGGCCACCTGTTCGGCCACGACCCTTAAGCGATCTACGAGGTTTAAGATAGTTTCCATTAGTCCTGGGCAAGTTGGTTGATGTCTCTGGCGGCAGTGTCGATGGCGGTTGAAACTGCCACTCCGTCGTGCAAGACACTGGTAACCATGCGACCGAAGATCGCCTCTACCTCTGGGGAATTGTGGCGATACCAAGATGTACTGTTGGCGGCCTGGCTGGCTACTGGGCCGTAGTACTGCCGGTCGACATACGCGTCGTTACTTTCTTTGGTGGCCGGGACGCGTTTGCTGGCCGACGAGTATTTGCCTTGGTTCTTGATAACAAATTTGATAAAGTCCCAAGCCTCATTTGGATGCGCGCAATTCTTAGACACTGTTTCACCCCAGTAGTTGGCAACTGTTAATGGTTCGCCCTGTCGCAATTGAGGTAGGGATGTTGTCTCAAATGTCAGGTTGGGGGCAAACTTTCTAATATTAGCGACTTGGTAGGAGTAGCCAATCATCATGGCCGCTTTGCCTTCCATAAATGCTTGGACATCCATGGGGAATTTAAGTGATCCGTCGTTATTCTTGGCGTCGGTGTAGGTGTAAACTGACGAACTGGGGTTGGCAAAGTCGGTATAGAATTTTAGCGCCTCTCGCCCAGAGAAATAAGCGGGATCCGAATTGGGAGCGGACAGATCGAAGGTGGCCTTAGTGTGATCGGTGGTAGTCATCTCGCCGCCGTACTGCATAATTAGAGCGGCCAAGATCTCGGCAAAACGAGGAATACTATCGGCGGCGGTGCCCAACGGGATAGCGGATTGTTTAATGGTGTCGCCGCTGCCGTATTTGGTGAGTTTGGGTACCAGATCGACTACCTCCTGCCAAGTCTTGGGCGGTTGCTTGATATTTAACTCGTCAAAGATATTGGTGTTGTAAAAAAGCATTAGGTTATCCAAATAGTAGGGAATGGCGTAGATGCGGTTGGCATCCACAAAATCGTTAACCACTACCGGATAAAATGTCTCCGAGTAGGTTTGGGTGCTCATCATCTCCGCTGGCATCGGGCTGATGTGGTTTTTGTTGTATGGTAGCCAGTCGTTGTGGATCATAAACATGTCTGGTCCATTTCCGTCCGCAACCTGCTTGATCAGATCTGCCTGATAATCGTAGACGGTCTCGCCTGGTTTAAGGCTAACCTTGCGAACGACTACGGTAATGTTGGGGTGATCCTCCTGGTAGAGTTTAACGATCTCGTCCAGGGCGGTGCTCTCATCAAACAGGCGATCGTACTGTAGTACGATCGGGGTAGTTTGATCGATCACCACGTTATTGGCGGTTCGATTAAAACAACCGGCAGCTCCCAAGACTAAGATCAACATCAAAGATAATGGCAGATACGATCGGATCTTTTTCATAATTTTTTAGTGAATTCTTTTAATTCTTTTTTTAGATCGGGATGATCGACACTATATGCCAACAGGGTGCGGAAGTAATTTGTGGGATCACCTGTAGTATACCATCGGCCGCTTTTAATTTGACGTACTCGTCCCGGATATTTCTTTAACATAGCGGCGATACCGTCCGCTAACCAAATCTCACCGCCTTTACCAACTGCAGTTTTTTTAAGATAGCCGAAGATCTCTGGAGTAAGTAGGTAACGACCAAAGCTGACTAAGTTAGATTTAGTCTCCTTGGGGGATGGTTTTTCCATCAGTTTGGTAATCCAGCCTTTTGAATCAAGTTCAACCACGCCGTACTTGTGTACCTCGCTCATAGGCATTGGCTGAACGCCTAAAATAGAGCAACCATATTGGTTGTACTCATCAATCATCTGTTGGCTAAAGGATGGTTGGCCAGGCTTGATCTTAACCAAATCGTCGCCGAAGGCTAACACAAACGGTTCGTTACCGATGGCGCTTTCGGCGGAGATCACAGCGGCACCGTTACCATACCCGCCCCTCTGTCGAACGTAGATAAAATTAGCTAATTTATCTATTTTTCGCAGTTCCTTTAATAAGGCTACCTTGCCCGCAGCTTCTAAATGATCCTCTACCTCATAGGCGCGATCAAAATGGTCTTCGACTGCTCGCTTTTGAGCGCTCGTGATCAATACAATGTCGGTAATGCCGGCGGCTACCATCTCCTCGACAATATATTGGATGATCGGCTTATCGACGACTGGCAGCATCTCTTTGGGGATAGTTTTAGTGACAGGCAAAAACCTGGTTCCAAACCCAGCGATAGCAATAACCCCCTTGGTAATTTTTTTCATCGTATTTTAATTACTTTAGTTCGACTGGTTGATCTAATTATAGGTAAGGTAATGGTTAGGATCCCATCTTTGAGTGATGCTTGGATATCATCGGCGTCCACGGATAGGGGCAGATGAACCTCTCTGGCGATCGGCCCCCAGTGACACTCTTTAGTATAGTAGGTGTCCATTCGGTTGGTGGGCGGGGTGGAGCCTTTGTGAATAAATAGGATATCTTGATTGACCGTGATGCTAACGTCTTCTGCCGTGGCTCCCACGATCGGAGCCATAATTATTAAGTTTTGGCCTCGACGCGACAGATCAATGGGTAGCTCTAATTCTTCACTGATCTCTGGCTCTTCTATTTCGGCTTCCTCTAAACTGGCCGGTAATCGGCGGTTGGTTTGACGGGTAAAGATTTGAACAGAATTACCGATCTTCATCTGTACTACCATTATATATAAGGGGTAGCATTTTGGTAATTTAAGCGGATTAATCTATGATGGATTACAGAGAGAGAATTAGATTAGTTAGGATGAGATATTCACAAATTCCGGGGATATTTTTGTTGGCCTTAGCGTTAGGGGTGAGCTTGCCTCAACCGGTAGTGGCTGCCTCTGACTATTCTGCCCAATGGGTGGCTCAGGCTGAGAAGGTTAGTCTAAAAACTGGAGAGACCCAGCAAGTTTGGATAGAGATCAAGAACGTGGGTGCCAGCACTTGGAAGAATTATGGCGACAATGCCGTAAAGGTTGGTACGGTGCGTAAACGGGACCGGCAAAGTAATCTAAGATCCACTACCTGGTTGAGCGGTAATCGAGTAGCCAGTATGTCCGAGGCCGAAGTGGCTCCGGGTGGAGTGGGTCGATTCGTTTTTGATATCACGTTAGGTACTAATACCTCTGGTAACTACCGAGAATATTTTGGGTTAGTGGCGGAAGGGTTAGCTTGGTTTGAGGGGTTTGAGTTTTATATTGATGTTAATGCCACCTCAGCGACCATCACTGGCGAACTAACTTCCACTCTGACGCCGGTGGTTATGAAGGTGGGTGAGACCCAGTTGGTTAACGTACAGGTTAAGAATACCGGCGATTTAACCTGGTTAAGTAGTGGGGCTACTGCCGCGAAAGTGGGCACTGCCAAATTGTTTGATAGAAAGAGTTCGTTTAAATCTGGCAGTTGGCTGAGTGATAATCGGGCGGCCACGGTAGCATCTTCGGTGGCACCGGGCGAGGTGGGTGAGTTTAGCTTTACGATCAGTGCTCCGAACAAGCCCGGTAAATATTTAGAAAATTTTGCCATAGTGGTGGAGGGGTTGGCCTGGGTTCCAAAAACTAATTTTGTAGTTGATATAACAGTTCAACCAGCGATCTATTCGGTGGGGTTTGTCCGACAATCAGAGCCGGTATCGCTAACACCAGGAGCTGAAGCGGCGATGTGGGTAGAGTTGGTGAACAAAGGCAATACCACCTGGAGGGCCACCGGCGATAATGCTACTAAATTAGGAACTGCCAGGGTTTTAGATCGCGAAAGTTTGTTTTATCACTCCAGCTGGTTAAATAAAAATCGGGTAGTGGCGGTGGAAAAAGATACCGCTCCCGGTGAGGTGGGTAGGTTTAGCTTCACCATCCGCGCCCCCGAACAGGTTGGTGCTTACAAGGAATATTTTAGACCAGTGGTTGAAAATGTAACTTGGATGGAGGATTTAGGGATCTACTGGGATATTACAGTAAACGAGGAGTTAAAATTGGTGCGACCAATCCGAGTTGGCCTAAGCTCAACCACTAATAATATGACCATCAGCAGCAGTGGGGGGATGGTGATCAGGCAGGGCGATAGCCGCGGGTTGGTGGAGAGAATAGCTGGCAATCAGTTGGTGGTGGTCACGGCTATTAGCGGTGGCTATTCGATCAACATTAATGGGTCAGCTCGTTCGATTGATGATTATCTGCGGTTTATCCCACTCAAGAACTCTATTATCACAGTTAGTAATGATGGAATTAGCAGTAGCTATAATCGATTCCGAGGGATTATGACCGTTCGTCGATCGAGCTATAGCGGTAACGTTTGGATGGTTAACGAGTTGGAGTTAGAGGATTACCTCAGGGGGTTAGCGGAGGTACCAGAGAGTTGGCCGATGGAGGCCAGAAAAGCGCAAGTGATTGCGGCACGCACGTTTGCCGTACGGAGGATAAATGATCCCAAGGCCGATATCTTTGATATCTACGATGACACTCGTGATCAAGTTTATTATGGCTTTAATCATGAAACTAATCGTCCCGGCATCTCGCAGGCGGTGGATGCGACCACCAGCTTATTGGTACTGTATGGTGGCCAGCCAGCTTTAACTTACTATCATTCCGATAGTGGAGGAGCGACTGAGGGAGTAGAAAATGTCTGGAGTAGCGGCAACGCGGCTAAGGCTATCCCGTATCTGGTGGGAGTGGCTGATCCGTACTCTAAGCCGGTAACTTGGGAGGCGACCTTATCGCAAGGATATGTTCAAAATCGATTCAGTGATCAGTTGACTAAGGCGGGAGCCGCTGCCGGCGAGACGATCGCCAGTATGATGATTGATGATCGTTACCCGTCGGGTCGGTTGCGGAACATTAGTTTGATTACCAGTACGGGCAAGCGGGCGACGATGGATCTTAACACCTTTGATTATCTAACCGATAGCAACTATGTTAAGAGCATGAACTTTACCATCATCGCTACCGGATCCAACAACGCACCAGACTTTATCTTAAGTGGTAAAGGCAACGGTCACGGAGTGGGGTTATCCCAATGGAGCTCTTATAATATGGCGTCAGCCGGACAGACCGCTGAGCAGATTCTAAAATATTTTTATACGGGTGTAAGTGTGGGAACAGCTTAGCCGGAAACTGCTTGATACTATATTTCCGCCGCGCTGTAGTGGCTGTCAAAAAATAGGTGATTGGTTATGCCAAGATTGTTGGCAGAGTTTGGCGCTGGCTAAAACGCCACTGTGTTATCGCTGTGGTCGGATCTCACCAGGCTTTAGAATTTGCCCTGGTTGTCGAAAGGCTGGAGGGCTCTCCCGGCTGATCTTTTGCGGCTATTGGCAGGATCCCCTGCGTAGGTTGATATTAAATCTTAAATATCGCCGCCTGCGGATTTTAGCTGATTATTTGATCGAACTGATGGTTAACTCTTGGGGCTTGGTAGCTGAGCCGATTGATTTAGTGGTGCCAGTACCATTGCATTGGCGGAGGAGTTGGCAACGAGGGTTTAACCAAGCAGAGATCTTGGCTACTGGGGTGGCTAAAAAGTTAGGGGTAAATACAGCCGATCTGTTGGTGCGTCAGAAATCAACCCAACCTCAATTTAGCTTGGCTAAAACCAATCGACAGAGTAATGTTTTAGGGGTGTTTGCCGTGAAGAAGCGATGGCAGGGATCGGTTAGCGGTAAGATCGTATTGGTGGTAGATGATGTAGTGGCCACTGGCTCAACCATTGAGGAGTGCGCTAAAATATTAAGGCAGAAAGGAGCTAAACAAGTATGGGGATTAGTGATCGCCCGGGCTTAAACTCTTCCATCTTTCGCGCTTACGATATTCGTGGGGTCTATCCGACCGAACTAAATGAGGGCGGTGCCTATATGGTGGGCAAAGCCATTCAGCGTTATACCAATTGTCACACGGTCGCAGTCGGCCGCGACGCTCGATTGAGCGCTCCGGCCATACATCGCGCGGTCTGCCAAGGATTTCGCGACAGTGGATGCGAAGTATTTGATTGTGGAATGGCTGGCACGGATATGATGAACTGGGCTGCTGGCGCTAAGGATTTTGATGTTACTATCAGTGTCACTGCTTCCCATAATCCCAAGGAATGGATCGGAATGAAGCTTTATAAGCGGGGCGGGATACAGATTGGAGGGGATGGAGAAGTGTTGGCGATCGGCGAGGTGGTCACGGAAGAGGATTACCGACCAGCTGAATTAGATATGACCAAGATCGATCTGCTGCCCGACTGGATCAAGCATGTTTTATCGTTTATCGATCCAGCCAAGATTGAGCCGTTTAAGATAGTAGTCGACGCGGGTAATGGAGTCGCTGGGCCAATTGTGCGGGAGCTCTTTAGGCATCTGCCTGTTAAAATAGTGGAGATGTACTTTGAGCCGGACGGCAACTTTCCTTACCATCTGCCTAGCCCGATCGAGCCTCAGAATGTAGCTGATCTTCGGCAGCGAGTGGTGATCGAGAAGGCGGACTTAGGGATAGCCTTTGATGGTGATGCTGATCGAATGTTTTTGATTGATGAACAAGGAGAGATTGTAACGGGCAACGAAACAACAGCTATGGTAATGGATCAGTTGTTGAAAGAGGATCCAAGTCGCATCATGTTGTACGGAGCTATCGCTGGCTGGAATATTCGAGATGTAATTAGTAAACATCATGCCGTTGCTTACCGTACCAAGGTAGGCACTGGCTTTATTAAGAAGGATATGCAAACTCGGGGGGCCTATTTTGCCGGTGAGCACTCTGGTCATTACTATTTCCAGCGCAACTACAATGGTGATTCGGGACTAATCGCTGTGGTGTTGGTATTGGCCTTAATCTCGCAACAACGTCAGCCTTTAAGTCAGATTTTGAAACCGTATCGACAGTATCGACAGATTCCGGAGACTAATTTTAGGGTCGGTGATCCTAAGTTGGTGATGGAAAAATTGGCAGAGCGATACGCGGATGGCCAGGTCGATTGGCTGGATGGCCTAACGGTAACTTATCCTGATTGGTGGCTTAACGTACGGCCGAGCTCCAATGAACCGCTGTTGCGGCTCAATGTGGAAGCGGTGTCGCAGGAACTTTTGAATAGCAAAGCCGCCGAGCTATCCGCGGCAATTAGTGATTTAGCCTAAATTAAGCCGATCTTACGCTTGGCCTCGGCTAAGGTTTTTTGGGCGATCTTGTCTGCTCGTTTGGCTCCATCCTTTAGGATGCGATCGAGTAGTTTTTTATTTTTCATGTAATGGACTATCTGCTTTTGAATGGGGGAGAGCTTGGTGATAACTATCTCGGCCAACTCTCTTTTTAAATCACCATAACCGCTCTTGGCGAAGTGCTTTTCAATTTGAGATTCGGTTTTGCCGGATAGCACTTTGTAGATAGTTAGTAGATTGTACAGTCCTTTGCGAGCAGGATCGAATTTAATTGTAGTGCCAGAATCGGTGACTGCTCGCATGATCTTTTTGAGAATGATCTCGGAAGAATCGGTAAGCAGAATGCAGCCCACATCGTTGTCGCTCTTGCTCATCTTTTTGGTAGGATCCAAGAGATCCATAATCCGGGTACCTTCTTTTCTAAGCAGCGGTTCTGGCACCACGAAGGTTTTACCAAAACGTTTGTTAAAGCGCTCAGCAATATCGCGGGCTAACTCAACATGCTGTTTTTGATCTTCGCCGACCGGCACCGCGTTGGCCTGATATAACATAATATCGGCGGCCATCAATAGGGGGTAGTTAAACAGACCGGCACCGATGCTTTGGGTATCTTTAGTTTTTTGAACCTTGTCTTTATATTGGGTCATTCTGCCCAACTCTCCCATTGTGGCGATGGTGGTGAGTAGCCACATTAGCTCGCTATGAGCGGGAACGTGTGATTGAACGAATACGATTGATTTCTTGGGGTCGATACCCGAAGCCAAAATGATGGCAGCTGTGAGGTAGATTTGATGAGCTAATACCTTGGGGTCTTGTGGCACCGTGATCGCATGAAGATCAACCACCGGGAAAAGAGCCCGGTCGTATTTATTTTGCAATTCAGCCCAATAGCTAATCGCTCCCACGTAGTTGCCTAACTGAGGGATACCAGACGGTTTGATACCAGATAGAACGGTCTTGCTCATATAAGCTAAAACTATCATAGTTTATCGGTTTAGATAAGGCCGCTATACCCCGTTAGAAGTCCGGAGAAGCCTTGGGAAATAGTTTGAAAATATTAATTGACGGACATCGTTTCACTTACAACGGGCTCACATTTGTCGGTCTCATCGGCGACTTCTAACGGGGTATACTATAATGTAACTGTAAGATCACTCGATGGACGAACTAAAAAAATCAGTTCTGGTACCAATAATTTTCTTTAGCTATTTTCAGTTTCCCTTAAAACTAAAAGAGCTGCGCCGGTACCTGTGGCGATGTGAGCTGTCTGAAGAGGAGTTAAAAAAGGTGATTAGATTATTGCCGCGAGTGAACTATGAGCAGGATCTGATCTGGTATGGTTCGGTGGCGGATCGGTCAAGCAAGGCGGAATTAGCTAATAATTTTTGGCGGAAAACTAAGCGCTATCGTTGGGTGTTTGCTAATGTGCCTTTTTTGCGTGAGGTGTTTGTAACCAACACCCTGGCCTACGATAACGTTAAGCCGGGGAGCGACATTGATCTATTGATCGTAGGTAGGTCAGGTAGGCTGTGGATCTGCCGAGCGATCCTATTGCTGCTTCTGAGCTGGTTGGGGCTGAGAGTTAGGGGGGTTAATAAGCACGCTCGGTTTTCGCCGGAACTCTGGTTGGGGGACAGCGAATTAGATATTCGAAAGATAGCTTTAGATAATGACTATTATTTATCGTTTTGGTTGGCGGATGTAACGCAGATCTGGCCGGGTGGCGAGCCTAAAAAACTTTGGCAATCCAACTCTTGGCTAAAACAAACTCTACCGATCGCTTGGCGTAGCCCGCGAGTGAGAGAGTGGCCAATAATCAATCCGTCGTATGGTTGCCAAATGATCGAACGGTGGTTGGGGGGTCACTACGGGGATTGGCTGGAGCGGAGATCAAAAGACGCTCAGAAAAAAATTATTCAACGCAGTCTGGATCGGTTGGGCGTCAATCCGTCGGTGGTGGTAGAGGATAATGTAATTAAGCTACATTTTAACGATCGTAGGGCAATGGTGCGTGACGCGATCGAAGGAGCGCTAAGTGAAATTTTGGCAGATGGTTAATCAATACTGGCTGGGGCTAACTTTATTTGCGATCCCTTTTTCTACCAGGAAGGTGATAAGCCCGGTTTTTTATCAAGGGACCTTTGTCGATTATGCATCGATCAGTTTATTTGTTAGTGACTTATTGATCGCTGGATTATTGCTTTTGTGGCTGATCGATTTTAAGCGAACTGGCAGATTTAAATTGGGCCCAAAATTGCTAACTATTCCCTTGTTGCTGTTAGCGGGTTGGATGTGGGTGTCATTATTATGGGTTTCGACGGATATATTAGTTGGTGTTCAGTCGGCCTTTAGGTTCTCGCTGTACCTGGGGTTATATTTCTACCTGATCAATCGGGTAGCTGAAATAAAAACATTACTATACCCATTGGCAGCGGGGGTGGTGGCTCAGGGGGGTATAGCGATCGGTCAGTATTTTGTTAACCATTCATTGGGATTAAAGTGGCTGGGAGAATCGGTGTTAGACCCAAGAGAATCGGGCATCCCTGTGGTGCTGATCGATGGGGTGAGACAACTACGAGCTCACGGTACATTACCCCACGCCAATGTATTGGGTGGGTATTTAGCTTTAAGCTTAGCGATGATGTGGCCGCTACTATTCGATCGGAACAGGGTGACCAACCGGCTAATGTGGTGGGGGGTTGTTGGTGTTGGATTGGTTGGATTAGCTTTGTCGCTATCCCGTAGCGCCGGTATCGCTCTAATCGGTGGCGGCGCGTTAGTGGTCATTTGGCTGTTGTTTAAGCACCTCAACAAATTATGGTCGAGCCTTAAAGTTGGTTGGCCGATCATGGTGGCCGTGATCGTGGTAGTTGCCAGTCAGTGGCAGGCGATCGCCCCGCGCTTAAGTTCTGACCCCAATACTTTAGAGCAGATATCGGTTGATTCTCGGATTAGGCAGTGGGGTGAGTTTAGGCAGGTGTATAGCCCACGGGTTCTGACCGGGGTAGGTATTGGCCAATACTTTCTCAGTATTTGGCGCCCGGAAGGGGAGGTGGCCTCAGCTGATCAGATGCCCAGTTGGCAGTATCGGTCAGAGTTGGGTGGCTGGAGCTATTCGGCCGCCAGAAGCCTTAACTATTACCAACCTGTTCATGATGTCTACTTGCTCTCTTTGGCAGAACTGGGGCCAATAGGGGCGGGGTTATGGGTATGGATGATCGTGGTGGGGGTCTATCTATCAATGAAATTGGTCAAAGACCAAACGGTTTGGGGTATGGCTGGTTTGTGGGCTGTCCTCTCGGTGGCCGGCATCTCATTGGTTGATCACTACTTCTGGACATTGCCTAGCGGCCGATTAATGGTTATATTAGTGCTTGGCTATATAGCTGTTTTATGGGTTAATTCAGGATATAATGGAAAACGTGGAAACCGAAAATCAACCTCAGTTAGTGAATAATTTAGAGATCGACACCAGAGTGTTTGCGGCTTTAAGTTATCTCTCGGTTCTGTTTGTGATCCCTTGGATCACCAAACGGGACGATAAGTTCGTGATGTTTCATGTTCGTCAGGGGGTGGTTCTATTTTTGGTCGAGGTGGTAGCGTGGTTCGTGCTATGGATGATAGAATCTTTTCTGACCACGATCTTTCATTTTGGAGCTTTGACTTTGGTCTCGATCTTGTATAAGCTGGCGTGGTTGTTCTTCGTGGCGGTGAGTGTGGCTGGTGCCTACTTTGCCGCTCGGGGGGTCGAGAAACAGCTGCCCTGGTTGTGGTTGTTTGCTCGCAATTTAAAACTATAACTATGTATGGGCCGTTGGCTCAGTTGGTAGAGCGGTCCGATGGACATCGGATAGGTCATCGTTTCGTCAGATGTTAGGTTGATAAGTTGTTAAGGGCCGTTGGCTCAGTTGGTAGAGCGCCTCCATGGCATGGAGGAGGTCACCGGTTCGAATCCGGTACGGTCCACCAGAAAATAACACCCGCATCGGCGGGTGGTATTTTTATGTGTAGTAAACACCGGATGAGAAGTTTATACCCGCCTACCGGCAGGCAGGCTCGACCTATAAAATGTATATAGGAGGGTAAATCCGGTACGGTCCACTACGGGTAATTTCGATCCCGCCCTTGGTGGGGTTTATGTTAAAATTAAGCTACTGGACAGATAAAAAGTGACGCATGAAAGTGGTGATCAAAAAATATAGCCACCAGAAGATAGAGCCCAAGTGGCAGAAGTTTTGGGCTACTCACCATATCTTTACAGCTGTTACGGATGATGAAAGGCCTAAGTACTATGCTTTGGATATGTTTGCCTACCCCTCGGGCGATGGTTTGCATACGGGTCATCCTCGGGGTTATACCGCTACTGATATATTGGCGCGGTACTATCGAATGCTGGGTTGTAACGTGATGAGACCGGTTGGCTGGGATGCCTTTGGCCTGCCAGCCGAGAACTATGCCATTAAGGTTGGCCAGCCGCCGGCCAAGTTGACTAAGGTTAATATTGCGAGATTTAGTAAGCAGGTTAAATCGTTAGGGTTTGCTTACGATTGGGATAGGGAGGTTAACACCTCTGATCCGGCCTACTATAAATGGACGCAGTGGATCTTCAAGGTTCTTTACGATAACGGGTATGCCTATCAGAAAGAAGCCTACGCTAACTGGTGCCCCAAGGACCAAACCGTGTTGGCCAATGAGCAGGTGGAGAATGGGTGTTGTTATCGGTGCGGGGCTGAGGTGGAGCAAAAGAAATTAAAGCAGTGGTTTTTTAAGATCACTGATTTTGCCGATGAATTAGCCCAACATTCGGATAAGTTAGATTGGCCGGAATCGACCAAGATCGGACAAAGGAACTGGATCGGCAGGAGCGAGGGGGCTGCTCTACAATTCCAAATTAAAAATGAACCACCACAGATAGAGGTATTTACCACCCGAGCCGATACTATCTTTGGGGCAACTTATTTAGTGTTGGCGCCTGAGCATTCGTTAGTCAAAAAAATAACTACTAAGTCCCAACGATCGGCGATAGAGGAGTACGTGGCTGCCACTAAAAAGAAGAGTTCGTTGGATCGAACGATGGCTAAGGATAAGACGGGCGTGTTTACCGGAAGTTTTGCTATTAACCCTGCGACTAAGTCTGAGATCCCAATCTGGATCGCTGATTATGTACTGACCGACTATGGAACGGGCGCGATTATGGCGGTGCCGGCTCACGATGACCGAGATCATGCGTTTGCGGCCAAATATAAATTGCCGATCGTCGAAGTGATCGAATCTGACCAAAATGAGTTACCGTACCTTGGCCATGGCAAGTTGATTAACTCTGGCCAGTTTACTGGGCAATCATCAAAATCGGCGGGGGCGGATATGGCTGAAGCATTTGGAGGCAAGACGACCGTACAGTACAAGTTGCACGATTGGCTGATCTCACGTCAGCGTTATTGGGGAGCGCCGATTCCCATTATTCATTTGGCTGATGGCGGGGTAAGGTGTGTGGATGTTGAGGATCTGCCGGTGAAGTTGCCTACTGATGTTGATTTTAAGCCAACTGGCGAATCTCCATTAGCCCTCTCCAAAAAGTTTCAGGCGGGTGTGGCCAAAAAGTATGGCAAGGGAGCTCGTAGAGAGTTGGATACTATGGACACCTTCGTCTGTTCGTCGTGGTACTTTTTACGCTACTGTGATCCCCACAATAGCCGGGAGTTTGCTGGCCCGGAGGCGATGAAGTATTGGATGCCGGTTGATCTATATATTGGTGGTGCCGAGCACACTAATGGCCATCTGCTTTATGCTCGATTTATTACCAAGGTGTTACATAAACTGGGCTACATCAATTTTGATGAACCGTTCTTGAAGCTGCGGCACCAGGGTCTAATTTTAGGGACGGACGGCGAAAAGATGAGTAAGTCCAAAGGTAATGTGGTCAACCCCGATGAGGTGGTCGAGGCTTTTGGGGCTGATGCTCTTAGGATGTATGAAATGTTTATGGGCCCGTTTGATCAATCGTTGCCGTGGAGTACAGCCGGGATTGAAGGGGTGCGTAGGTTCCTTAATCGAGTGTGGAGTCTAAAACCAATAGCGGTCGCCCCGGAAACCGATCGAGCGATCCATAAGCTAACCAAAAAAGTGACGGATGATATTGAGCAGATGAAATTTAATACGGTAGTGAGCTCGTGTATGGAATTTGTAAACTTGGCCATTGATCGGGGGATTACTAAATCAACCTTAGAAACGTTGGTGATGCTGACGGCGCCCATGACCCCGCATATTGCCGAAGAGATTTATCACAAGCTGGGTCACGAACAGAGTATCTTTACCGCTGCTTGGCCCAAGTTTGACCCAGCGCTGTTGGTAGAGGATTTAGTTACTGTAGCTATTCAGGTTGATGGCAAGTTACGCGGGACACTATCGGTTGCCCCGATGGCCACTGAGGATGAAGTTAGGAATCTGGCGCTAAAATTGCCCGGGTTGGTTAGCTACGTAGAGGGTAAGCAGGTAGTAAAAAGCCACTATGTGCCGGGGCGGATTATCAATCTGATAGTTAAATAATATGGACGAGCAAGAGCCAACTAAGGCGATGGATCAGGAGGAGATCATCATCGAAAAAGAATGGGAGCGAATTGAGCGCCTATTAGCCATGAAGCATCATTTGGCCTATGCCATGGCGGTGATCGAAGCAGATAAACTATTTAGGGAGGTGCTGGGCATCGTTAGTTTTGGCGAGACGATGCATGAAGCGATCCAAAACGTATCTGGGCAGCTATCGAACCTTAAAGGGGTGTTAGAGTCGCACAAAGTTTATGAGGATATTGTCGAGGTGCCAGGATTTGTGATCGATCGGAAAACGGCTGAACAGGCCACAGCTGTTTATTTGCAAGCTATTTTGGATTTGATGGGACGTGACTTTGAGGCGCGCGGTTGGTGGCAGAAATTTATTAACGAATGGGTATATTTTGGCGAATCACATCCACAGATGTTGCGGGGTTTGCTGGTAGGGATTTTAGTATTTTTGGTGGGAGTCTGGTTTTTGGCGGATACCGCTCTGGGGCAGTGGTTGGTTGATCTGGCAGTTGGTTTTACTCATTTTGTTTTGAGTTGGGTGTGGTGGTTGATCCTGCTTTTGGTGATCACATTGGGGGTGGTGGCGGTCAGCTGGTTCTTCTTGGAACGTCGCCGGCGCTAAAAAGCATCTGTTACAATAGAGAGTGCTTTTTAGGTTTTCAATATGGGTGAAAAAGGGCAATTTGTTCATCTGCACGTTCATAGCCATTACAGCTTGCTGGATGGTTTAAGTAAGGTTCCGGACTTGATCGCCAAGGCCAAAGAGCAGGGTAGCAGCGCGTTGGCTTTGACCGATCACGGGGTGATGTATGGCACGATTGAATTCTACGAAGGCTGCCTTAAGGCGGGGATAAAACCGATAATTGGTTGTGAGGTTTATATCGTACGGGGTAGCCTGACCGACAAGGTACCAACCGCTACCGGTAAAAAAGATTATTTTCACCTGACACTTCTGGCCTACAACTACGCCGGTTATCTTAACCTGATGAAGATCAGCACTAAGGCGCACGTTGATGGTTACTACTATCGTCCACGGATCGATTATGATTTTTTGGAGCAACATGCCGAAGGTTTGGTGGCTATGTCCGGGTGTCTCAGGGGCGAACTGCCGTCCTCGATCTTGATGGGAGATGAAAAGCGGGTCGAAGAGCTGTTGGCCTGGCATCAGCGAGTTTTCCCTAATAACTATTACTTAGAGCTACAACATCATCCCCATCTGCCCAATCAGCAGAAGGTGAATGAAAGATTAAAAGAGATCGCTCGTGAGCGCAGTTTGCCCTTAGTGGCGACCTGCGATTCTCACTATCTCTGTGCTGATGATTCGGAGGCTCAAGATGTTTTGCTGTGCGTGCAGACTGGAGCTAAGGTTACCGACGAAAAGCGTTTTAGCATGCGAGGGGAGATCTTTGACCTGACCGATCCGAAGGAATTGGCGGATGCCTTTAGCGATGTGCCGGAGGCTCTTAGTAATACCCAGAAGATTGCCGATCAATGCGAAGTAAAGTTAGAGTTAGGCAAGATCATCTTGCCCTGCTTTGATCTGCCGGAGGGAGAGACGCCCCAGAGCCGATTATTAGATATGGTGGCTAATGGCACCCGGTGGCGGTTTGGCGACAACCCGTCGGAAGAGGTAAAGCAACGGTTGGAATACGAACTATCGATTATCCATCAGATGAAGTACGAGTCGTATTTTTTGGTAGTCTCAGATTTTATTAATTGGTCCAAAGAGCGGGGGATAATGATCGGGCCGGGGCGGGGAAGCGGGGCGGCCAGCATGGTCTCGTATGTATTAAACATTACCGATCTCAACCCGTTAGAATACGATCTGATCTTCGAGAGATTCTTAAACCCCGAACGGATATCGATGCCAGATTTTGATATTGATTTTGCTGATGATCGGAGAGGTGAGGCGATCGAGTATGTAGTTAATAAATACGGCAAGGAGCGGGTGGCTCAGATCGTTACCTTCGGAACGATGGCGGCCAGGGCGGCTATTCGAGATACGGGTAGAGCCTTAGGTTTTAGTTATTCTGAAGTAGATCGGATCGCCAAGCTGATCCCATTTGGGGTGGATTTAGATGAGGCGATGAAGAATGTGGATGAGCTGAGGGGGCTCTACGATGGTGACGCCAAGATTAAAGGCTTAGTTGATTTGGCGCGCAAGTTAGAGGGGGTGGTGCGGCATACCTCGGTTCACGCAGCTGGGGTAGTGATCGCTGATCAGGATCTGGTTAACTATGCCCCTTTGCAGACAGCCAGTAAGGGGGATATCTCTTTGGTCACCCAGTATTCAATGTCGCCAATCGAAAAACTGGGCTTACTAAAGATCGACTTTTTGGGGCTTAAGAACCTCACGATTATTAAAAATACTCTTCGGATCATCAGAAAAACTCGCGAGATCGATATTGATATCTCCAAGTTACCACTGGATGATAAGCCGACGTATCAGCTACTGAGCAAAGGTCTGACGACGGGAGTGTTCCAGTTGGAAAGCGATGGGATGAAGCGAAATCTCCAGACGTTAAAGCCGACGGTGTTCTCCGACATCATCGCTATGGTGGCGTTATATCGACCGGGTCCGATCGAACTGATCCCTGATTTTATTGATCGCAAACATGGCAAAAAGAAGATCGAATATCTTCATCCTAAGTTGGAGCCGATCCTAAAAGAAACTTATGGCATTGCCGTTTATCAAGAACAGGTGTTAAGGATCGCTCGCGATCTCTGTGGCTTTACTATGGGGGAGGCGGATGTTTTGCGGAAGGCCATTGGTAAAAAGAATGAAGCGCTGCTGTTAGAGCAGAGGCGAAAGTTTGTCGATGGTGGTCTGGCTAACGGAGTGGGACAGAAGGTGGCTGAGCGCTTATTTGAATTCGTAGAGCCGTTTGCCAGATATGGGTTTAACAAGGCGCACGCCAGTTGCTACGCCATGATCGCGTACCAAACGGCTTATTTAAAAGCGCACTACCCTAACGAATTTTTAGCAGCGCTAATGACATCCGACCAGGGTGATTTAGATAAGGTGGCTAAAAATATCGCCGAGGCGGAACGGATGGGTATTAAAGTGTTGCCGCCATCGGTCAATGAGAGCTTTACCGATTTTGCGGTGGTTAAAGAGAGTGGCAATATCCGGTTTGGTTTGAACGTTATCAAAAATGTTGGGCGTAAGGTCTCGGATCTAATAGTCGAGGAACGCAAAGAACGAGGTGTTTATAGTAGTTTGGGAGATTTCTTAAACCGGGTGCCCAAGGACGCACTGAATAAAAAAACATTAGAATCGTTAGCCAAGGCGGGAGCGTTGGAGGAATTTGGCGATCGACGAGAATTATTGGAGAACGTTGAGGGGATGGTAGAGTTTGTAGCCAGGCTGCATCGCACTGACAACACTAATCAATTAGGGATCTTTGGCGAGAGTGTGATGTCAGCTCCAACGTGGCAATTAAAGCCTGGACAACTATCAACCGAAAAAGAACGCTTAGCTTGGGAGAAGGAGTTGTTGGGGACCTTTGTCTCCAAACACCCGTTAAAGGAGATTGGACCACAGCTGGCTGGGTTGGTAACCCCGATTGATACATTGCACGAAAGTAGCGATGGCAAGAAGGTTAAGTTGGGAGGAATTATTGCCTCGGTGCAGAAGGTTAAGACCAAAACCAACGACGAAATGATGTTTATGCGGCTGGAGGATCTGACTGGTAGTTTAGAGGTAATTATTTTTCCTAAGATACTCCAAGCTTCACGAGATTTACTAACCACCGATCGAGTGGTGGTGATCGAGGGCAAGGTAAACGTAAAAGATCGAGTAAGTGATGAAGACGGGGAGATCGTGATCCGAAGCGAGGCTAAGATCGTGGCTGAAACTATTAAGGAGGTCACCGAACTATCCTTGGCCGAATTAAAACGTAACCAGGTGGTTTACCCAACTCACAGCGTGCCGGTTCCCATAGCTTTGCCGGTGTCCGATGGTGGCTTTAGGTACCAGGCTGGTAATTTGGTGGTGAGATTGCCCAAAGAGTTTGGAGCCGAAAAATTAAAATCGCTAAAGCAATTGCTAGAGCAACATCCGGGCGAGGTGGGGGTGGAGATAGAGGTGTTTGCCAAAAATATCTGGCAACGGCTAAAGACCACCACTAAGGTCTCTCAGACCAAGGATTTAGAGCGAGACCTAATTAGAGCTCTCGCTAACTAAAACTTAGCTCATTGAAATTTAGTGTGAGCGCCAAAGGAGGTGATAAGCATGTGGCGCGTTTTATGGTTGGTATTAATGATTGGCTTAACCAGTTGTCCTGGCGGCCAATCAATCGTAACTAACCCAGGCACTGGGCGACTGGTGCGCTGGTCAGATCAGACGGCAGATTCGCCGTACAAGCTGGTGTTGCTTCCGGGTTGTGTTAATACCAATGACCCCAATGGGCTGAACCTGCGTGAGATGGAGGACTATTTTGATCAACTGATCAAAAACTTTGGGCCATTGGGGATAGAGCTGTTAGGTGAACCGATTTTCGATCGGGTAGAGTTGTGGTTTTACGGCTACTACCCAACTCAGCCAATCGATAAGATCGCTCAGGACGCAGTGGCAGCGATCAAAGATAATCGCAACTTCGACAACAGCTGCATAGCAATAGTTGGGCACAGCGAAGGTGGTGTGGTGGTCTGGTTGATCGATCAACGATATCAAGTGATGGCGGGTGGTATCCCATTGGGGGCACCGATCCTGTCCACCCCCGTGGCGGATAAATCAGTTCGGGATGCGGCGGTAAAAAGATCGTTTCTGCTGGCCGATGCTAAGTTGATATCGGCGTTTGACCAACTGGCTATAGGCACGGAACAGTTGCGGCAGAGCTATTTAGAGACCGGTCAACCCAAAACCCGGCTAATGTTTTTTGCTGGTAGGGTTAAGGCTCCGCCAGCCACGTTCTGGCAGCGGAATCTAACCTTACTCAACGCGTTAGCGGCGTCAGGAGACAATTTTTTTGGCGGCGCGCGCAGTAATCGTGATTTCTCTAAATTGGGGGCGATGATCATCGCCAATTCCGATTGGGGAAATAGCGAAAAGTTAGATGACCTAAGTGATGGGTTAGTGCCAGAGTCGTCATCTACCTTGAGTGGGCAGGAGCCCTATAGTGTTTGGCCGGAGTATGACCATTGGGATCTAATCTCGGGCAAAGGCGACCTGTCGCTTCATCGTGAGATGCTGAGGTGGCTGATCAAGGTTTGGGGTCTGCGGCGAGTCTGGATCGACGCGGATCTGCCGGAGACGCCGGATATCATCGAGCTGCCAACTGATGTGAATGATAGTATGGTTTGGGCGCGGCTGGCTTATATCAACGCGGATGGCCAGTTGACCCTGACCGATGAGAGCTGGGAGAGGTTGTATACGCTACCGGTGGCGGGGGTCCATGGCCACCCGCAGTTTGATGATACTGGCGGGAGTCTGGTGTTCGACGTTGATGATAATGGCACCAGCAATATCTATGTTATTTCAGGATCATCAGCGCGGCAGATCAGCTTTGATGGGCGAAGCCGCTGTCCGACCTGGTCGCCGAACGAACAGTGGTTGGCCTATCAGAGTGCAGGTAACTTGGTGATCCACCAGTTGAACAAGGGCGAGCGATACGTGGTAGCCAGCCAGATCGATCAGCTGATTGGCGCTCCGGTTTGGACGGTTAGCAGACTCCAGGGTCGACTCTACTTTGTTAGTGAGACCCGCGAGTTGCGGTGGGTGAGCCCGCGCGAACGAGGAGCATCATCGACCACTTTGATCCAATCAGATTGTGGACGGCCGTTGATGGGACGAGGACCCGCTAATCTCAGTGGGCTGGTAGTTATCAGCGACAGCGGATCGACCGATGGAGTAACTCATCAACGAGTTACGATAGTAACCGGAGCTCTAACTAATTATTTCTCCGCAGACATCAGTTATGTGCCGGATGAGTGGAACGTCGATTACGATTATGCTGCTGGCCGGATTACATTGTGGCTGGACAGACCGTTCAGTTTTACCGAGGCCGTCTACGATGTTACATATAACCATCTCTACCTGGTGGGCGAGTGGGACGGCGTCTGTGGTATCTATCTGCTGGATATCCAGGCGTTCTTGGATTGGGATAGGCCGAAGTCGGAGCTGAAGTTGTCTGAGTTTTTCTCGCTAAGGTGCAAGGGTGCTGCACAGTTAGCGATCAGGCCGTCCCCCTAAGGGACGGTCTTTTTTGCCCCTTGCCACCCAAAACCCTTTCTGTTAACATAGCGGGGTATATAAACCTATGGCTAAAAGCTTAGTCCAATCTAAATCCAAATTACCCGAGGTTCACCCCGGGGATATCGTTCGGGTTCACCAGAAGATCAAAGAGGGTGACAAAGAGCGGGTCCAGGTGTTTGAGGGTATTGTAATTAAAACGCATGGGCACGTTGGCCCCAATGCCAGCTTTACGGTTAGAAAGATCGCCTCTGGCGTGGGGGTAGAGCGGATCTATTTGTTACAGTCGCCCAATATCGTAAAGATCGAATTTAAAAAGGGTTCAGAGGTTCGTCGTTCCAAGTTGTACTACCTTCGCGATCTGTCAGGGAAGGCTCTTAAAATGAAGGATAAAAAGATCGATCGGGATGTGTGGGAGTTAGTGGCCGCCACCGATGAAGAGCAGGCTCCTACCGAAGAGGAGTTAGCTGAGGCGGTTGAGGCGGCTAAAGAGCAAGAGGCTGCCGTTACCCCGGCTTCCGAGGAGCCTTCGACCACGCCCGCCGCTGATGATACAGTAGAGGCGGAGGTGCCGACTGATGAGTCCGATAAGACGGAAGAAAACCCAGCCTAACTTTAAGTTTGAACGGGAGCTGAGATCCCAAGGTCATTTGTTGGTAGCGGGGGTAGATGAAGCGGGGAGAGGAGCTTGGGCTGGACCAGTAGTTGCAGCAGCAGTAGTGCTGCCTTTTTTAAATCGATCGTACGGCATTAACGATTCAAAACTACTAACTCCGCTACAACGGGAGAAGGTGCTGTTAAAGGTTTATCAGTTAGCGATCGATATTGGTATTGGGATAGTTGAGAATCACGAATTAGATGAGATGGGCGTGGGGCAAGCCACCTACTTGGCTATGCGACGAGCGGTAGCCAACCTATCACTTACGCCAGAGTTCATCTTGGTTGATGGTTTCCGAGTTGGTTTTTCGGGGGCGCCGTCGATGGGAATTATTGATGGAGACCAGAAATCGTTATCGATTGCGGCGGCTTCGATTGTAGCCAAGGTAGCGCGGGATCGAATGATGGATGAGATCGATCAGATCGTTCCGGGCTATGGCTTGTCTGTGCATAAAGGCTACGGCACCGCTTTTCATCAAATTAAACTGCGAGAGCTGGGCGTATCAGACTGGCACCGCCGAAGTTTCCGTCCAGTTAAAACGGCAGTTTCGACCACGGCTAATCTGCAGTTATCGCAGTGAAGGGATATACCTTAGGCCAGGCCGGCGAGGCGGTGGCCAGCAAGTTGCTGGTTATCTTGGGATTTGATGTGTTGGAGCGTAACTTTACTTGCCCATTGGGTGAGGTCGACATTATCGCTCAACATCAGAAGGTCAGATATTTTATTGAGGTTAAGACGCGCTCGGGGGTGGCGTTTGGCCAACCCGGGGAAGCGGTTAACCCCAATAAACAACAGCGTCTGAGACGATTAGCCAGCTACTATATAGTAGCCAATCGCTACCCGGGTCCGGTGGACTTTGGGGTGGTCGAGGTGATCTATAGCGCTACCAGTCGCCGTTACCAAGCTATCTTCTTGGATCATGCCTTTTAACCTCTGTATTTGACTTTCCCCCGAGATATGATAAATTGACTTTGTTGGATGAAGTGGGTGCAGCCCACTTTTTTAAGAGCTAAAGGAGTACCATGGATTCATCCCAATTTATGTCTGCGATCAATCAGATTGCTGAAGAAAAGGGCATCCCCAAAGAGGTGGTGTTAGAGACGGTCGAAGCTGCCTTAGCGGCTGCTTACCGTAAGGATTTTGGACAGAAAGAACAGACGATCGTGGCCAAGATCGATCCGGAAACCGAAAAGACTCGGATCTTTGTGGTACATAAAATCGTCGAGACCGTGGAGGATCCAATGAAGGAGATCTCCCTTAAAGATGCAAAAAAGATCGATAAAAAAGCTGAATTAGAAGGCGAGATTAAGGAAGAGGTTTTCCCGCCAGCAGAGTATGGCCGAGTGGCCGCTCAAACTGCTAAGCAGGTGATCTTGCAACGGTTGCGAGAAGCTGAGCGCGACATTATCTTTAACGAATATCAGTCAAAGGTTGGCCAGTTAGTTCAGGGTGTAGTTCAACGGATCGAGGGCGATGTGGTAATGATCGACATCGGTAAAACCTCCGGCATTCTTTTCCCGTCTGAGCAGTCTCGAGCCGATCGCTACTACGTTGGCCAACGCTTTAAAGTCTATGTGGTTGAAGTTCAATCCGGCGGACGCGACCCGCAGGTAGTGGTCTCCCGCGCGCACCCGGATATGATCAAGCGGTTGTTCGAAATGGAGGTGCCAGAGATCACTGCTGGTACGGTAGAGATCAAGGGTATCGCCCGAGAGGCTGGGGTCAGATCTAAGGTAGCGGTGTTATCACACCAAGAGGCGATCGATCCAGTGGGGTCGTTAGTAGGTCGGCGCGGGGTACGGGTTCAGGCAGTGATGGCTGAGATCGGTGAAGAGAAAATCGATATTGTATTGTGGGACGCCGATGCTAAGCAGTTTATTACTAACGCGCTGGCTCCGGCTAAGATCGATGAGGTAGAGCTCCACGAATCAGCAAAAACCGCTAAAATTAAAGTGCCCAGTGATCAGCTGTCATTGGCGATCGGTAAGGCTGGCCAGAACGTCAGATTGGCGAGTAAGTTAACCGGTTGGCAGATCGAGGTTGATAAAGAAGGGATGCCATTGCCGGGGGCAGCCGCAGAAGTGACGGCGGAACCAACCGAGGAAGTGGTAACGGAAGAAGATGGGGAAGCCGCTCCTCCGCCAGAAACGAGTGAAGAACCAACTCAATCTTAAGCTCGATGGACGGATACAACTATTTAGACAAGTTCACCACTAACGCAAAAAAGGTACTCACCAATGCCCAAAAAGTGGCGCGAGATTTAAGCGCGGCTCATTTAGGTACTGAGCACCTATTGTTAGCGATGTTAAATGTTCGGGGCGGTTCTGCCTACGAGATTTTGCATAGTTTTGGAGTAAGTGCAGAACGAGCCAATATGATCATCGGCTTAGCTCAGCAGAGCTCTGGCAATAAGATCGGCTTGACTCCCGGTGCGCGAAGATTGGTGGAGACAGCAGTGCTAATGGCAGCCCAACACGGCAGCTACTACATCGGTACGGAGCATCTGTTGATGGCGATGGTGCAAGACAAAAACAGTGAGGCCTATCGTTTGCTCAGAGAGCTGGGGGCGGATCTCACTGAAATCTCCAAACTATCCTTAGAAACTATTCGGGCCTCTGCTTCCGAAATGGCTGGGGCGGGGGTAGCTAAAGCGGGCGGTAAGGCCAAGTCGGGCAAGCAATCTGATACCCCGATCTTAGATACCTATAGTATCGATCTGACCATTATGGCTAAAGAGGGGAAGATCGATCCGATCGTCGGGCGGGATAATGAGATCAAGCGAGTGATCCAAATTCTTAATCGGCGGACTAAAAATAATCCGGTATTGATCGGCGACCCCGGCATTGGTAAGACGGCGATAGTGGAGGGTCTGGCTATCAAGGTGGTTAACCACGAAGTGCCGGAGAATCTGGCCAACAAAAGATTAATGGTGTTAAATCCTTCGGCGATGGTAGCGGGCACTAAGTACCGCGGAGAGTTTGAGGAACGAATTAATCAGATCGTCGACGAAGTGCGTAAGACCAAAGACGTAATTTTGTTTGTTGATGAATTGCATACTTTAGTAGGGGCGGGTAGTGCCGAGGGCAGCTTGGACGCCGCCAATATTTTAAAGCCGGCGTTGGCGCGGGGTGAGCTTCAGTTGATCGGTGCCACTACCACCGATGAATATAGAAAGCATATTGAGAAAGACCCGGCCTTAGAGCGACGTTTCCAGCCGATCTTAGTTAAAGAGCCGACGCCTCAAGAGACGGTTGGTATCTTGATGGGGATCAAAGAAAAATACGAGGAGCACCACAAAGTAACTATCCCGGCCGAAGCCATTGACGCGGCGGTGGGGCTATCGGTTCGCTACATTAATGATCGTTATCTACCAGACAAAGCGATCGATCTGATCGATGAGGCAGCTTCGGCAGTTCGGATCGCGGCTGGGTTAGCCCATCCCAAAACGGCGGGGGAACGAGCCGAGTTAGAACAGATAGTTAAAGATAAAGAAACGGCGGTTGAGCAACAAGACTACGAGAAGGCAGCAAAACTTCGGGCATCCGAGCTACGATTGCAAAAGAAGATCGATGCCGCCCAAAAAGAGAAGGCAGATGATAACAAAGATACCTGGCCTAAGGTAACCGGAGAGGAGATCGCCAAAGTAGTTTCACTCTGGACTAATATCCCGGTGGGAGAGTTGGCGAGCGAGGAGATTAAAAACCTGAGCGATTTAGAAAGCGCCTTAAAGGGTCGGATTATTGGCCAAGATGAAGCGGTGACAGCGGTTGCCTCGGCTATTCGTAGGTCACGGGTCCAGATCGGTAATCCTAATCGGCCGATGGGATCGTTTATGTTTTTGGGTCCGACGGGAGTAGGTAAAACTGAGCTGGCCAAGGTCTTAGCCGAAGAGGTGTTCCAGGATAAAGAAGCGCTGATTCGGATCGATATGAGCGAATTTATGGAGAAACATAATGTAGCCAGATTGGTTGGGGCGCCGGCCGGTTATGTTGGCTACGAGGAGGGCGGGAAACTGACTGAGGCGATTCGGCGTAAGCCCTACTCGGTGGTTTTGTTGGATGAGATCGAAAAGGCTCACCCCGATGTAATGAATATTTTGTTGCAGATATTAGAAGATGGATTTTTGACTGATGCCAAGGGGCGCCGAGTTAGTTTCCGTAATACGGCTATTATCTTAACCTCTAATGTCGGTACTGGCCTGTTAAATCGTCAGGCTGCCATTGGCTTTAGGGAAGAGAACGCGGCAGCCAGCCAGAGCGATTATGAAAGGTTGCAAGGCCAGGTAATGGACGAGTTAAAAAAGACCTTCCGGCCGGAACTCCTGAACCGCATTGATAAGATCGTGGTATTTCATCCTTTGAATCAAAAGGATATCCGAAGGATAGTTGACCTGCAGATCCAGCAATTAGCTGAGCGATTAGAAAAACAAAGAATTGGGTTAGAGGTCAGCGGCCCGGCCAGAGATCTAATCGCCGCGCAAGGTTTTGACCCAGAGAGCGGGGCGCGGCCGGTTCGGCGAGTAATTCAAAATTTGATTGAGGATCAGTTAGCTGAGGCGATTCTCAGGGGTGAATTTAGCAAGGGTGCCAAGGTTCAGGTGGATAAGCGGGGTAGCAAATTGGTGTTATCCGGGGGTAAAATTAAGGTTGCCCACAGGTAGTTCTTCGACAATTGGGGCGTAGGGATTTATCTAATTATTTTTATCTAATGTTGTTTTCTCAAGTATTCGGTATTATTGTTTTGCTATTGGTGGTGACCTATTTCTTGTTTGCGAGAAAGTCGCTCGAGATCAAGGCCGCCGATTTTGTGATCGCTACTTTAGGGGTGGTGGTGGGGCTGTCGATCGGCGCATTGATCTCGGTTCCGCTCAGTCGGATCGAAGGGCCGTTTGGCCAATGGCTGCCTATATTGGTCAATGTGTTTAGCGTAGCGATCATTACCACCTATGCCTATAACCAGAGGGTAACCATTACCAAATCGGTTGGCCGGTTTTTTGACACCTTAGTTAATGCCACTGTCAGGCGTGAACTAACCCCTGCCCACGACGGAACAGATGTGATCTTAGATACCTCGGTGATCATCGATGGAAGAATCTTAGAGGTGGTGCGCACTGGGTTTTTGAGCGCTCGTCTGATTTTACCAAAGTTTGTTTTAGAAGAATTGCAGGGTATTGCCGATTCGGCGGACGATCTCAGGCGGAGTCGTGGTCGGCGCGGATTGGATATACTAAGCGAGCTTAAAAAAGATAAGAATATTGTTATCAAGGTGATTGATGAAGACTTTCCTTCTGAGGTAGAGGTGGACGCCAAGATCCTTAAGTTAGCCCGGAAGCTAAAGGCTCGATTGATGACGGTAGACTATAATCTCAATCGGGTTGCTCAAATCCAAAATGTCACGGTGCTTAATATCAACGAGCTAAATAACGCTCTGCGGCCAGTGGTGTTGCCAGGTGAAAAATTGCATATCAAGTTAGTCCAAGAGGGTAAGGACAGAACTCAGGGCGTGGGATATTTAGACGATGGCACAATGGTGGTGGTTGAAGGGGGGAGCCGTCTGATCGGCAAAGAGGTGGATGTCACGGTTACCAGAGTGTTTCAGACGATCGCTGGCAAGATGATCTTTGCGGTGCCAGAGGGGGAGAGGGAGCGCTACGCTGTAGGCAGCCGTCGTTAATATTGGCTGATATGTACATCTTGACTTCGGGGTGATTTTATGGTATAATTAAAAAACATCAAAATCGGTTAACTGTATCCGGTAGATGGGAAAACAAATACAAAAATTTATCTGGAAGTTACTTGAGCGTGAGCTAATGACGGTGTTGGCTGTCTCTTTTATTGGCTTGACGGTCTTATTTACTCAGGCGGCCACTACCAATCTTTCTTTTACTATTACCCCTGCCGGTGGTAACACCGTTACAGTCACTGCTCCTAATGGCGGAGAGAGCTGGACGATCGGGGAAACCAAAACCATCACTTGGACCAGCACGGGATCGGTTTCGGACGTTAGAATTGAGTTACAGCGATCAACTGGCGGTAGTTGGGAAGAGTTGATTGCCTCCACTACCGATGACGGTAGCTACCCGTGGGTAGTAACCGGATCGGCTACCACTGAAGCGATCGTTAGAATTAGCGAGGTTGGTGCTCCTACGGTTACTGATAGCAGCAACGCGGTCTTCTCGATAGTGGCTGCGGCGGTTAGTGGCGGTGGCGGTGGTTTTCAAGTAGAACCGGCACCCTATCAACCAGTTATCGATTCAGTTACCCCTCGTTCGTTCGGCAACTATGTGGCTACAGAGATAGTTCTGCGGGGTGTTAATTTTAGCGATGGAGCAACGGTGAGGTTGGGCGATCACCCGCTATCCACTCGATATATCTCCAGCACTGAGGTAAGGGTAACGGTACCGATCAACTTCCCGACTGGATCCTACACGATATATCTGACCAATCTTAGTGGGTATCAGAGCATGTATGGATTACCAGTAGCGGTGTATAAATTAACCGTGGCGCCACCCAGCACTGGCGGAGTTAATGAGATCTATTTAGCCAAATGGGTACGACAGTCTACTACCAGATTAACTCTCCAGCCGAGTGAAGAGGCGACGGTATGGGTGGAGTTCAAAAACATCGGGAATATGCCCTGGATGGCCACCGGTGATCACCCGGTTAGACTGGGTGTGACTAACCCCCAGGATCACATCAGCGTGCTTCGGGGGAGCAACTGGGTAGTGGATAATCGTCCGGCTGTGATGCAGGGAATGAACAACGCCGATCCGCAGGTAGTTAATCCTGGTGAAACGGCGAGGTTTACTTTTACGCTCAAAGCGCCCACCAGAGCTGGTCGATACAAAGAATCATTCTTGACGGTAGTGGAATACAAAACCTGGATGAAAAGCAAGGTGGCGGTGTTTAACCTAAATGTAGTAGTCAAAAAAATAACCACCCGACCAACACTACCCAGCACTGGTGGGGAAGTTGGTGAGACACCGAGCCAGTCGGTTCTGTTTCTCGATGGTACTGAAAAATTATTTAGCCAAATTGCCCGCGGAGCCAGCGATCTGTGGGGAGTTATTACCAAATTGTTTGGCTGTTGGCGTTAAACGTTGAACTTAAAGTAAGTAACGTCGCCATCCTGCATCACGTATTCTTTGCCCTCTTGTCTAACCAAGCCTAATTCGGAGGCGTGCTTCATAGAGCCAGCCGAAATCAGATCATGATAGCCAACGATCTCGGCACGGATGAATCCGCGTTCAAAGTCTGTGTGAATTACTCCGGCAGCCTGGGGGGCTTTGGTCCCGGTTTTAATAGTCCAGGCCCTCGTCTCGTCCGGTCCGGTGGTGAGGAAGGTGATCAGATCTAATAATTTATAGCCCGCTTTGATCACTTTGTTTAGACCCGGTTCGTCTAACCCCAGCTCGGTTAGATATTCGGCTTGCTCAGTAGGAGATAGCTCTGCCACCTCGGCCTCGATCTTAGCGTCGATAGCCACCAGGTTGGCTCCTTCGGCGTTGGCCAGTTCGCGAAGGGGGACCAGAGCCGATTCGTCCTTTAGCTGGGTAGCTTCCACATTGGCAACATAGAGGATGGGTTTGGCCGACATCAGCTGGAGTTCTTTTAGCCAAATTTTTTCCTCGTCGGTCGTAACGATATTGCGGGCCCCCACACCCTGCTCCAAATGTTGTTTAACCCGCGCGCAGAAGGCAGCTACGGGTTTTAGTTTAGGATTAGTCTTGGATTCTTTCTCCATTTTTGGCACATGCTTTTCCATTGTCTGGAGATCGGCTAACATCAGCTCGGTGTTGATGGTCTCCACGTCATCTTTGGGTGAGATGGTTCCGCTAACGTGGATGACATTGGGGTCGGGGAATAATCGTACTACCTCGATGATGGCGTCTACCTCACGGATGTGCGAAAGAAATTTATTACCCAGCCCTTGGCCTTCGTTGGCGCCCTTAACTAATCCAGCAATGTCGACAAACTGGATGGCGGTCGGCACAGTTTTGGCTGAACTCTCCATCTTGGTCAAAACGTCCAACCGTTCGTCTGGTACGGGAACGACACCCACATTGGGTTCGATAGTACAGAACGGAAAATTGCTGGCGGCGGCCTGTGCTTTACCCAGTAGGGCGTTAAATAGGGTAGATTTTCCAACGTTGGGTAGGCCAACGATGCCGATAGATAGGGCCATATGCTTAGGTCATTCCCGCGAAGGCGGGAATCTATAAAATAAAAATATTTCTGTCTGGATTCCCGCCTTCGCGGGAATGACGGAGAGGATTGAGGATGACCCCGATGGGATCGGGGTCAATTAGCTCTTTCAATATATGAGCCGCCCCGGGTATCGATTAACAATGTATCGCCGACCTTGATGAACATGGGGACCTTGAGGGTGAGGCCGGTCTCCAGAGTGGCGTTTTTAGATGGGTTGGTGACTGTGTCGCCTTTAACGGCTGGGTCGGCTTCGGTAACCTTAAACTTCATTTTGGCAGGTAGCGAGATGCTGATCGGTCGCCCTTGGTAGTAACGAATCTCGATGTCTTGCCCCTCTATAAGATAATAAATATCTTGGCCCAGAGTTCCGCGAGAGATGGGGAACTGCTCGAAGGTGGCTGTATCCATAAAGGTGTAGTCATTACCATCTTGATAGAGGAATTGAGCTTTGCCTTTAGTAATATCGGCAGCCTCAAATTTTTCTTCACCGTGGAAGGTGCGTTCGATGTTGCTACCGGTTAGTAAGTTTTTAAGGGTAGTCCGCAAAACCGCTCCGCCTCGTCCCATTTTGGAGTGCTGATATTTTACGACTTCGTACGGGGCGCCCTCTAATTCGATGACGACCCCGGTTTTAAGATCGGTGATGCTGAACATATTTAATAAGGGATGAACGGCATCAGAGCCATAAACCGACTCTTTTTGATAGCAGCCGAGATCATGCGTTGATGCTTGGCGCAGGCGCCACTCCGTCGCCGTGGTTCGATCTTGGCGTAGCGGGAGATATATTTAGACAACATCTTGGCATTCTTAAAATCGATGTAGTCGATCTCTTCTTTGCAGAAGTAGCAATACTTCTTAGTGGGTAAGTTGTATCGTGGGAAGGTAGCTGGTTTACGAGGTTTTTTGTGTAGTGCCATAGTTTAAAATGGTATATCTTCTATATCTATTTCGTCTGACTTGGGGGCGCTGACAGCGCCGACTGGCTCGCCGACTGCTGGGGCGGATTGGGTCACTGGCGCGGTTTCGGTACTGCTCTGATCGTTGTTCCAACCCATGGATTGAGGGCGATCCAGCACGATCACATCGGAGGCGATCACCTCGGTCTTATAGCGCTTAACGCCGTCTTGGCCTTCCCAGTTGCGGGTTTGTAGGCGACCTTCGACATAAACGCGCCGACCTTTTTTCATGATCTGGCTAACCACTTCGGCTAATTTACCCCAAGCCACGATGTCGGTGTACTCTACTGCCTTCTGTAGTTGGCCGGCGGCATCATTCCAGGCTCTATTGGTGGCGATGGCAAAGGAGGCCACACTTTGACCATTGGGAGTGGAACGGAG
This sequence comes from Patescibacteria group bacterium, assembly GCA_041652335.1. Classification (GTDB taxonomy): domain Bacteria; phylum Patescibacteriota; class Kazan-3B-28; order Kazan-3B-28; family UBA10110; genus 2-01-FULL-49-10. The sequence goes on from JBAZHL010000002.1 coordinate 41,334, forward strand.
CTCCGGGTCACGGGTCAGATTTCCGATCAGCATCACTTTGTTGAGATCACGCATAGCTTTTTAGTTAAAAACAATAAAGCTTTTATTTAACGGTTTACTCTAAGTCGGCCTTTAAGGCCTCCTCGATCTTTTGGTCTAATTCTTCTTTGCTGATAGGTTCGGTCGGCTCGGCAGCTACAGTGGGCTCGATTACAGCTGGTGCTGGTTTAACTGTCGGCCGGGCTTCCATCACTGGGGCCATCTTCTCTTTAACTCCAGCTGCGATCATCTGTTCTTCTTTTTCGGGAGTGAACAACTGATCGGGGGTGATACCTTCTTTTTCCAACGAGATCACTATGTGGCGCAGTACATCCGGTGCCAGTTCCAGCTCGTGAGTTAACACGGCGATGGCCTCTGGCCCGATGTTAAAGACAAAGGTGCGGTAAAAACCAAACTCGTTACCCTTGATGATATAGGCTAACTTCTTCTTGCCCCAATCGCTGGTATCGATCAGCTCACCACCTTTGGCGGTGATGGAGGCTTTAATCCTCTCGGCTGCCTTTTCCGCATCAAACTCCGACAGATCGGAGGAAATGATTACGGTCAGCTCGTAGGTCTTCTTAACGATTTCGATATCTGCCATAAGCAAAAGGTTCCTTTCCCATGGGGATCCCCGGGCGAAAGCCGGGGGAAAAGGTTAACAATATAAGGTAAGATGAGTATAAGGTGAAGCCCGGCTTTTAGTCAACCCCCTTTCGGGGTAGAATAGCAGGTGCTTGATAAGAGGTGATTTTAACCTTAAATAGGGTCTGGAGAGGTCGCATAGTGGCCTAGTGCGCTCGCTTGGAAAGCGGGTATACTCGCAAGGGTATCGAGGGTTCGAATCCCTCCCTCTCCGCCATAATTTATAGTAGCTAATCTAAAAAATATGGATGACCAAACTCAGAGTGATAAGGTATGTTGCCCCAAGTTCGATTCTGCGAGATGGGACGAGAAGGTGTTCAACTGGGAGAATAAGCCATTTATCAAAGAGACCATACCGACATTTTTCCATATGCCCCTTCCGTCGATGATTGGTAGTGCTATTACCAAGATGTGGAAGATGGTAGAGGATACCAAAATGGTGCCGGCCGATAAGGAAAGCGTCTTGATATTGTTCTCTGACCCAACGGCTTTTCGGTCGGAGATTCATCTTTCAACGACCGGGGCAGTCCCGGGGGCTAACAATGTGACTATGTCCGGAACTTTTGTCGCTAAGGTTTTTGACGGCGGATACAATGCCATTCCGAAGTTTATAAAGCAGATGGATGAGTATCTGACCGGCAAAGGACAAAAGGCAAAAGGATATTACATC
>JBAZHL010000003.1:0-41263 GCA_041652335.1 Patescibacteria group bacterium
GGCGGTGGAACTATTCTGAAGAAAGGTTTAAGCAAGGATAACCACAGCAGCACCTTCACCGCTGGCAAGATCCCCGGGGTTTACGCCGATACGGTATTGGTAGCTGCCATGTATAATGGCGAGATCCAGGCTGCGATGGCTTCGGTCACGGTGGCGGACGTGGTCAACTACGGTGGGCCTGGTGAGCTACCTTCTACTGGTCCTAACGGGATTCAGTTACTGTTTATTACCCTCACTCTCCTATCCGCTGTTGCCCTGGCCGCGGTCGAGCACTACGAAAAGACCCATTTCTACGAGGACGCTCAGCCTGCCAGATAAAGTCGGATATAATAGAAATATGGGAAAAACTAAAACACAAATTGATCTAAGTAGTCGCCCACTGTACGTGGGTACAGCTGTCGCCCTAATTATTTTATTGGGGTTGACGATTTGGGGATTTATTAGCAACCGCTCAATCGCCGATATAGCGTTGCAAGCCGGCGATCTAACGATTAGTAAAACCGAAGTAATGGCAGACGGGATAGATAGTAGTGAGATCGCCATTACAATTACCCAAAAAGAAAACAACACCCCCGCGAGTGAGGTATGGGTTGGTTTGAATATTAATGACGAGGCGCTTGCCACCCCCGACCTATCAAGTTTTGGTTGGTATAGCCCGGAACCCGGCCGCTCGTTTTATCAGACTAATGCGCAGGGGCAAGTCAAATTTAGCGTTAAATCTAAAATCGCCGGGGATATTACTTATGGCGTTTACGTCGCCGATCCGGAACAAAAAAACAGCGGCAAGTATATTGCCTTAGAGCGCGATTTCGTTATCCATTTTAAATAAATCAGTCGGAAGCATTGGGGGTAAAAATCCCGGTTCACCGGGGTTTTTACTTGCCCCACTGTCGCGTCATCCCAGAGCCGAGTGCGAAGCAACTCGACATCAGGGATCCAGACAGAAAAAGAATTTTTGTTCTTTTCTGGATCCCCGCCTACGCGGGGATGACAACCGGGAGTGATTATCACTTACCTTCCCGATCCAATGTCTTATTTACCAAATCATCCGCTACCGTATTCTGTTCACGAGGGATATGGCGGAAGGTTACTCGCCCAAACTTATTAATCAGTTCCTCCACTTTGGCAAACAACGGCTTAAGCTCTTTATTTTTTACCCGATACTCACCCTTCAGTTGGCGAACGATCAGCTCGCTATCCATCAAAACGGTAACTAATATATCGCCTAATTTATGCTCGTCATTAATCAACTTTTGCAGACGACCCAAGCCCAATATCAGCGCCTGATACTCCGCCTGGTTGTTAGTGGCCACACCCAAGTAAGTAGAGAAGTGGCCGATCTCGCGGCCCTTAGCATCATAAACAACCGCGCCAGTTGCGGCCGGTCCGGGGTTACCTCGCGCTCCCCCATCGGTATAGAGAGTATAGTTATTGCCCATGATCCCCTTCCGATAAAATATGGAGCGGGTGAGGAGAATCGAACTCCCGTTTCAACCTTGGGAAGGTCGCGTTCTGCCATTGAACCACACCCGCTGGTTTCACAAAATTCGATTACTTAGCAACTTAAGCCTTGGCCGATTTGGCCATGGTCTTTAAGCAACGGGTACAGACCAGGGCGTCTTTCCCATTGGCTAATTTAGTCTTCTTGGTGTTCGGCTGCCAGGTTCGCTTAGTCCGCCGCTTGGAGTGGCTGACGTTATGGCCGACCTGCCTGCCCTTACCGCAAATTTCACAGATTCTACTCATAAGCTTCCCTTAGGTTAACATATCAGATACTATCAGATTAGTAACCTATACGCAAATATGTTTATTGCTGACCTTTTTTCTCATCTCGACCGATTCATCTTTTTTACTGTCGCTATTATCGTGGGCATTACCGTCCACGAGTTCGCTCATGCCTGGGCAGCTACACAATTGGGAGATCCTACCGCCAAGCTCTCGGGGCGATTAACCCTCAATCCTCTATCCCACCTCGACCCCTTAGGCACCATTACCTTGTTTGTGGTGGGTTTAGGCTGGGGTAGACCGGTGCCATATAACCCACACTTTGTTCGACGTGGGGTATGGGGAGAGACCTTGGTAGCTTTAGCTGGCCCAGCCAGTAACGTGATAGTAGCTACCTTATTTGCCTTGCCTGATCGGATCATATATTGGGGCAGTGGACTACACCCCACCGGTCAGTTGTTTACCTTTCTTTCCACCGTTGTGGCTATTAATGTGCTGTTGGCCGCATTTAATCTATTTCCCATCCCGCCGTTAGATGGATCCAAGATCTTGCACCTGATCATAGATAAGTTATTTTTTGGACGGGTAGATTGGGCGATTTTTGAGCGATCTGGCCCGATGATCCTGTTGGCTATTATCTTTGCCGAGCGGTTACTAAACGTAAGCATAATTTTTAGAATCCTAGACCCGATTATATTTCTGATCAACCTGATTGTTGGCTCCAGTAGCCCATTTGCTTAAATAATGTCCCCAATTGACCAACTTGATTGCGTGATAAAATATAAGTAGCTCCATTATCTTTGCTAGCAGTTTTGACCCAACACATTTTTGATAGGGATTCCTATATTTCTGAGGCGTAAAGTTTCAGATGCGGTAACCCCCCTGGACATCCAGGATCAGAAATGTTTAGCAAAGTGATGGAGCTCTTAATAATGAACTTCCGGGGTGGTCACCCCGGCTCTATAATGGTAATGTTCAATTGCTTAACATCAATAATATCGGGGTGTGGCCTAGCTGGTTTAAGGCGCATGTCTAGGGGACATGAGATCCCGGGTTCGAATCCCGGCACCCCGACCAGTTGATAATTATATTTAGTGTTGGGATTCGAACCCTGTGAAAGGGGTCGGGGAAACGGAAGTTTCCCCGTAGTGGAAGAATCGAAACCGCAAGGTTTCGAGGAGCTCTGCCGATGTCGGCAGGCGACGGGTTCCACATCCCGGCACCCCGACCAGCCACCTTAGCTCAGTTGGTAGAGCGATGCTTTCGTAAAGCAGAGGTCCCGGGTTCGACTCCCGGAGGTGGCTCCACTATGTAATAAAAATGCTTCGAACAGATAGCTGCCCGAAGCATTAACGTTTTGCGTAAAACGTTCCCTTGGCGGGGATGGTTAGGAGATGGCATACGAACCATGACACCGACGACAACGCCGTTTCTCTACTTCCCTAACAACGGCTGCCCAATCTGCTTGGACACGATTAAGTAGGCTCAGCTTGTGATCGGTTATATCTTGTTCCTCCGCCAGGTCATAGGCCCTCCGCAAACAAGTAGTAATGGTGGGGTAGATCTGTTCGACCTCCTGTCGATGCGGGTTCTTTTCGAAGTAGATATCTACCTGACCGTTGACCCAGGCAAAGGTTATTGATAGAAACTCCTCACCTTTGCAGCACAGTGTCCCTGTTGGACTATTAGCTACCCCATCAAAAATATCCGACAGAATCTTTAGGGCGGCCTGACGGCTGCTTTCAAAGGTGATTGGTTTTTTTGTCAGCTTTTCCTTGCCCCCACTTCTCCCCCACAAGTGAGTCACGCAACGAAGAGCCCACAAAAACAAACTGACAGCAGCGGTAGTGATGGGTGTTAATATCTGCCTGCTCATGGCAGCACCTCCGGTATGGATTTCAAGACTACGGAAAGATAACCTAAGCCATCTCTTTGCTCCGTCGAGCTTAGTCTCCTATCATAGATTAGTCAACCCCGAATGGATAATCGCTTGGCGGTGAGGGAGGGATTTACCCTTCCATATATATTTCATAAGTCGGGTATAAACTTCTCATCCCCTTTATCATGAAAGCAAAATCCCGAGCGGGGGCTCGGAATTTTCCTTTGGCGGTGAGGGAGGGATTCGAACCCACGATACCCCTTACGGGGTATAACGCTTTTCGAGAGCGCCGCCTTCAACCACTCGGCCACCTCACCGTGTTACTTTTGGCGTAATTGCTTAAAGAACTGCTGGAGCAGAGCCTTGGTCTCACCCGCATCTGCTACCTTCTTGATTATAAGCTTCGGGAAGAGTTTTTTAAGTTGGGCGGAGGTCAGTTTGCTTTCGGCTGAACCAAAGGCCGGATCGGCTAAAAAGTAAGTTACCCGTTTTATTCGTGAATTGGCGATCGCCCCCAGACACATTAAGCAGGGTTCCAAATTGACCACGATTTGGCAATTATCCAAGCGCCAATCCCCTGTTCGCTTAGCCGCCTGTTTGATGGCTCTGATCTCGGCGTGCTCAGTCGCATCCTTGTGCCCGTGCATCAAATTATATCCCCGACCAATAATCTTGCCACTACTATCTAAAACCACTGCGCCGATTGGCACCTCTTTTTTAGAAAAGGCCAACCGCGCTAACTTGGCTACTGTATGGATAATCGGTTTGTCCATAGTCGGGTCGCGTTTAGTCCCTTCCTGTGGTCGGGGCGACAGGAGTCGAACCTGCGACCTCACCGACCCGAACGGTGCGCGCTACCACTGCGCTACGCCCCGGCCACAAAAAGGAATTTTGAGCTGGTGCCCCTGCGAGGAGTCGAACCTCGATCTAGGCGTTAGGAATGCCTTGTTCTGTCCATTGAACTACAGGGACGCATTAGCATAATCAAAAAACGCATGCATCATTTTTAATATATCACCCCCTTTACTCACCCGGAGTCGACACATGCCATATGGCAATTTGCCGCGCTTTTTCCCAGTTAGGATATCAACGTTGAGAATGGCTGAATTTGGCAACTCAAGATTGGATGACCAAAATTTCTTGCATTTTTCTACATCCATATCCTCAAAGACTCTTAGTGTGACACGCAAGTCTGAATCAGAGACCCCCATATTTTTAAGACAGTGCCTTACAATCTTTAGCAACCTATGGTCGGCATTAGTAATACTAAAATCTCTTTTTGTCCCCTCTCCCCAATACAGACTACCCAAAATAATGAACTGGTCCCGATGATCAAGTGCGCCTACTAATTGCGCCACTTTATCGTGAGCAATCTGCCGTCGCTTATTAGCCCGTACTACACTAGCGGATTGGCGCATGTGCCAACGCTCAACATATTCAGGCATGATTTCAACCGATTGAACATGGTGCCAAACTGTGCTTTTGGCCGCTCCAGTTAATTCACATATCTCATTGATACTCAAACCCTCACGCCGCTTGGCTACAATAGTTTCTGCCGTCCGCTTGTTGATTAGACGAGGCATAAGCTAATTGTACCTTTATCGAACCCCCATAATCAACAACGATTATGGTGGGGTTCCAATAACATCTCGAACGACGCGTCACGCTCGATGGTATAATAACCGTGCGGTCAGCTAGTAAATATACGGCAGTAATAGGCTGATAGCTATAATAATCAGCATAACCCACCAGATCAACTTTGTTTCTTTCTTCTTCACCAGTCTATTATAACAGTATGGAGCAACCAGAGCCGAAAAAACCCAATCTCAATAAAGAGTTCTTCGGCCAACGGGCGGACGAGGAGGTGATATTAATTCTCCAACGCCACTGGTTTGTCTTGGCTTGGCCGTTTTTAAAGGGCATTTTATTTATCGCCTTTGCCCTGATAATGCCGGCGATCGGTAAGGTCGGTTTTTATATCTTTAACTCTGGCGTGATCGCATTTGTCTATATCGTCTGGCTGATCTTCTGGGTGAGTTATTTGGCATACGAGTATATCAATTGGTATCGTGATCGCTTTATTATTACCAATCAGCGAATCGTTAATATTGATCAGCGCAGCATGTTCAGCCGCCGCGTCTCCGAACTGGAATTTGATCGAGTGCAAGACATTGCCCATGAGGTTAGAGGGGTGTTCGCCGCCGCCCTAAATTTTGGCGACGTTATTATCCAATCAGCCGGTAGCAAAGATATGACCATCCAAGATATCGCCCGCCCTGCCGAATTGCAGGATATTATTGTAAGATTAGTAAAGGAAGCCACAGCCGAGCCACCCGTCACGGCTGAGGAGATGATCGATTTTATTAAGAAAAACCGCACATGAAAAAAACTAAAAAATTTACCTACAACGGCTTTGGCCTGATCTCTTTATCGGTCATATTCTTATTACTCTACGGTTACTTTAACACTGTGGAGGGTCATTTTCCCTCTCAGTTGAATAACCAAAATGGCGTGACGACTTCGAGCGACAACACAGTAGGAGCGATCGGTGGGTTCCATTTGTTAGAGAGCATGGAATGCAGCGATGAGCAGGGATACTATCGTCTGACGCTGCAGACCAAGCTAAACCGCTCGACCATCATAGACCAAAGCATCTCCGTGCCACTAACCAAGGTATCTCAGGTGGCCAGCAGCGAATTAACTTGGGTCGACAATAAATATCAAGATACTTCAAAGTGGGGCAGCCACAGGCTACAGATTGCCCTAAGTGATACCGGCATCATTGACCAAACAGATAACGAGGAGACGGTGGTCTTTCAAGGAGATAAAACACTAACTATTAACCAACCTCCCCTTACCACAATTCGGCTAATCGACAGCCCCGATGGTACAGTTAACCAGATCTTGGTTGGGCTGGACGCTGAAGTGAAATTTAAGGTTAGTTCCACTCCTACTGGCACAATTTACATCGATATACTAAAATAGCCGAGTTACCGAATGGCGGGGCTATCACGGGGGCGTAGCTCAGTCGGTTAGAGCGCCTGCCTGTCACGCAGGAGGTCGCGGGTTCGAGTCCCGTCGCTCCCGCCAGCAAATAAGTTAATATCCGAGCTTGGTGGTAAGTGCCGCTGGCGCTACCTGGTTTTCTATATCCTGGATTAGCTGACCAAGTTCTGACTTATCTATCTCGTACTGGCGTAGCTGGTCGGTCAGGGTTTTAGCATCTGCCCAGCGTCCCATTCTTCGATAGGCATCGATCAGCTCCACAGTGGCGTAAACCGTTTCCTGCTCGTTCTGGGGGTTTTCAATAATCTGTCGATAGAGCAGCTCCGCCTTATCGTGCCGATTAGCATGTTCTAATGCGTCACCGATCTGTTTAACATCTAAGAAACCAGCCGAGTGCCCTTCCTTAATGGCTCTCTTGACCAGCTCGTTCCCCTCCTCTACCGCTCCAAACCAAATATGCCAAACCCCACCGATAAAACGAACGTTGTAGTTATTGGGGTCTTTTTGGATCGCTTCTTCCAATTTGGGCTCAGCCATTGCCCAGTTGCCTAAATTGGCATACGTCTCCCCCCATCGCAGATAGGTCTCCCCTTTTTTAGGAGCGATACCTACCGTCTCTTGGAATACTTTATCGGCGATCGGAACAAACTCGGGCAATTTACCAGATAGATTACCATAAAACATCCCTACGATCATGTGAGCATAGCTGGTATATGGTTCCGTCTTAAAAATATCTTGCAGAATATTACCAGTATATTTTTGGAACTCTTTGAGTTGATTATTATCAATCGCCAGAACGCTGCCAGAAGACGATATTACCGACATCTGCGCCCGAATGGTATTGGACATAAACGATCGTTTAGCCAAAGCTTTTTTAAACCAGCTTAGAGACCCGTTATAATCTCCACTTTGCTGGAACGAGAGGGTGCCCAGATCAGCCAATCGAACTGCCTGCACCGGCAACAGAACCGTAAAATAGGCAGCTGATAATGTTGCTAACCCCAGCAAGCCAACGGCAAACTTAGGGAATTGTAATCGACTACCTTTTTTGTCGTTATAGTTAAGCTGATTTGCCCAAGCTAAGGCCAGCACCAAAAAGAGGATATTGGTGACCAAGTTAAAGGCAGTAAAGACAAAGGCGGCATAACCTACTATCGCCCCCAACATGCCAATGTTTAGCAGATAGGTATCCGAGTCCAACCGAGTCTTGGTTTGCCTCCAGCCCAAATAGATAGCGCCGCCGAGCATCAGTAGATACGGGATAAGCGCTATTAGCCCTCCAGCCACGGCCACTCCGACATATTCGTTGTGGGCACGATCGACATGCGATTCTTGGAAACTGACGTGGCGATCAAAAACTTGATAGTTCTGGTCGTAGGCAACATGAAAATTCTCTAATCCCCAGCCAGTCAGTGGTTTCTGAATAAAAGATCTCCAGCCGATCACCCAATTATTCTGGCGATACAACATAGACTCTGAGCGAAAGATGGTCCGCTCCCCGATTGATCGGAAGGCCGAATCCTTAGGAGACATTAACCAGCCAATAGTTAGCACTACAAACACGGCTAAACCCACTCCCAAAAATAATAATGTCTTTTTTATCCAAGCTGATCGATATCGATAGAAATAAAGGATGAGGGTAAGTAACACAGCCACTATCCCAGCGATCCAAGCTCCGCGCGAGAGTGTACAGATCAGCACCAGCACCGATAGACTTAGCAATGTCCAGGCTAACCATCGGTGAGACTTCAAGCTAACTGCCCCAACAAATAGCAGTGGGATAGCGGAAGCTAAGTACCCTCCCAAAAACACTGGATTACCTAAACTGCTTTCTACTCGCCAGCGATCCGAAGACATCGCAAATAGATCAATACGAAAAAGCTGCGCTAAAGCGTACAACACCACCAAAGCCATTCCGGTTGCGGCCACCCTGATTACCATCCACCAATCAGCTGGTTTTTTAAGAGTTCCAGTTGCCATTACGAACAAGGCAAAGTAATAGAGCCATGCGACCAAGCCTTCCATTCGATTGAACGACCCCCAAAAACTGGTGTAGGGCTGTTGAGAGGTAAGGGTCGAGATAGCCCACCCAACTATTAGCAGAGTGAACATCCAGCCAATTAGGTTAAATCGCGGGAGATACTGTCTATCTAAGCAAACCAACCACAGGTAGGCTAAGATCAGTATGGTAACCAGGCCATAGAACAATATGGCCTTCTGAAATATCAGCCCAGCAAACACATAGCGGGTAGCATACAACGGCACCACCGCCAAGATTACTCCGATTAGCACCACCACGACGGAGTGGGTCAAGAGTAAGTGGCGGGATCGATTGATTGGATGCTGACTCATACTACCAATATTGTAAACTATACAGCTTACTAAACCGCTAAGCAGTAGAGAGAAGCTTCTGGCATTGCCATGCGCGCCGGACAATTAAAACAAAATCATAGTCAGCCGACAGGTGCCCATACTTAGCTCGGATACAAGCATAGTAAGGACTCAGTTCTTGCATCATTCTTCGAACCACTGCCTAACCTCGGTCGCCAGGGCTCATCTTATGGCTAAGCCAGGCTGACTCTGATAACCTAAGGATATCTGGCAATACTATACCTATGTACCAAAAAGCGACGCGCCTCTTATTCTCCCAACAAAATCTGCCTCAGACTATCCTTAAAAATACCCTGTGGTTGACGATTAGCCAGGTGGTTAGCCGCCTGATTCGAGCCATTATTGTTATCTATTCGGCTCGAGTCTTGGGGGCAGAAGGATACGGAGTGTTCTCCTATGGCTTAGCTGTGGCCGGATTGTTGTCTGTCTTCTTTTCCGATATTGGCATCAATCGGATTTTAATCAAAGAGGCATCACGCCAACCGGAATCTCGCGCTCAGTATATCGCCACCACCTTTGGTATTAAGCTGACCCTCTTATCGTTTTTGTGGGCAATGTTAGTCTGGGCAGCCCCATACTTTTCTAAGATCGCCGAAGTCGATCCCCTGCTGCCAATTATTGGCTGCCTATTTTTCTTAGATGGGTTAAGAGATTTTGGTTATGCTATCATTCGTTCGGTTGAGCGAATGGAGATCGAGGCTGGTATTAATATATTTACCAACATCGCCACGGTATTAATATCCTGGTTTATGCTAACCTACCTGCCCACCCCTCATGCTTTAGCGATAGCCTATACTGTTGCTAGCCTGCTGGGGACAACTCTGACCATTGTGACCTTGCGTCGATTTTGGGCCGAAGCAATCAGTCAGTTTCGTTATCGCTTGATCAGGCCACTGCTATCTGATGCTTGGCCTTTTGCAATAAGCAATTGGTTGTGGGCAATAATTATGTACACCGACGTTATAATGCTGGGATGGCTAACTCATATCAGCGAAGTAGGGCTTTATTCCGCCGCTCAAAGGCCCATCCAATTGCTCGCAGCTCTACCAGTGATCGTGGCAGGTAGCACTCTACCGGCGTTTGCTAAGCTCGCCCAACATGAGCAGACCAAGTTCAAGACCGTGTTAGAACAAAGCATTGCCATTGCCATGCTCTTTGCCTTGCCATTGGCAGGAGGTGGATTAACTATGAGCAGATCACTAATCAGTGTGCTGTATGGCAACTCATATTCCGACACGGCTGTTGTACTTCAGGTATTGGCCACGTCTCTCATAATTACCTTCCCAACGCTCGTAATCTACCACGCGATATTTGCTAATGACCTTCAGCGGAAATTCATTTGGCCGATGGGGTTTGGGGCGATTGCTAATGTGTTGCTCAACGCCTTACTCATCCCCCGCTGGGGAGCGTTGGGTGCTGCAATCGCAACAGTGATATCTCAGTTCGCAGCCTATGGTTGGATCTGCGTAGCCGTAAGACGGCAGTTTAAACTAACCATGTTCCCGTTGATATACCGGATGATAATAGCCACTGGGCTAATGGTAGGAACAATCTTAATCGGTCAGCGGTTGGGCATATCATTCTATCTGGTACTCATAATAGCGATGGCCACCTATCTTGGTAGTTTGCTGCTGCTAAAAGAACCACTGATTGGCAGATTGAGACTTATCTGGCTAAAGACCTAAGATAACCGACTGGTATCGCTTGGCGGTATTGACTATGTTATAGGCGATACCGTTGGTCACCGACCAATCAGCAGCTCTTTGCTGTAACTGTCGGATTTTTTCTGGTTGCTGCAGAAGATCAGCTAACTGACTTGCTAACTGACTTGCATCACTAACGGGGAACAATATGCCATTTTGGCCGGAGATTATTAAATCGCGCATTACCGGTAAATCGGAGGCCACCACGGCCCGGCCAGACACTAACCCCTCTAAAGTTACCAAACCGAACCCTTCGCTGAGCGATGGGACAACCAGAACATCAATCTCGGTTAGCGCCAAAACGGGATCAGCCACCTCTCCCATAAATTTCACAGTGGTTAGTTTATGAGTCTCGACGTATTGTTGTAGCTCAGATCGTAGGCTACCATCCCCATAGATAACCACCCGAGGGCTAACCCCCCACTGATCTCGCAACAATTTAATCCCAGCCAAGAAAACGGCCGCCCCCTTGATCTCCTCTAACCGACCCAAAAAACCTACAACTGGATCCTCGGGTGATAGCGGCCGGTTAATCTGAAAGTGTGCTAAATCTACACCATTGGGGATAGGGATTACTTTTTCTTCAGACACCCTAAAATAACTTTCCACAAACTGTTTGGTGGCCAGAGAGTTAGCAATAATCTTAGTAGATAGTCTAATCGCCAGATTCTGCTTGAGCCACCTAACAATCCGACCCAGTGGCTTGACATCTGCCTGTCTGATAATTCGCCGAGGAACCCCACTAAGGTAGGCAGCGGTAATACCCATAATGTCCGCTTGAGTTAAGCAAGTCATCACCACATCCGGTCTTAATCTATGTAATATCAAGAGTAGCCGAATAAAAGTGAAGGGTGATACAATGACGAAGTATGGCTTCAGGAGCGGATTTTTACTGCTGTACCAGATCTTTCCACCCGCCCAATAGATCGGCACATTTAATGATTGATAGACCGTCGACAGAGAACCGGACCCCCAAACTGTCACCACGAAGATATCTAATTGGTCACGATCCAGATGGGGTAAGACATCCCGAGTAAATCGCTCCACTCCGCCAACTACTAAATTATTGATGATAAAAACTGCTTTTTGTTTCATAAATGAGTACTGATCAGCTAAAGAAAACCGGGCTTATGACCCCCTGTACCCCACCGGCTATCGATGGTGAGCTACAAAGAATGTGCGCTTTGGTAAAGGGTCTGCTATTGACCCCCTATTGTACCCTAACCAGCTTTTATCATATAGATAATCTCTCCATCTAAAAAGATGGCTTACTTCATAAACATTACCCATGTGCGGAATCGCTGGAATAATCGGATCATCCGATAACAACCCAACAGTCATAAAGAGGATGCTAAAGGCCATGCACCATCGCGGCCCAGATGATATGGGGTTTTTTGATGATGATATGGGCGCTGGTGGCGCCGTTAGGCTAGCAATCATCGACCCATCCCCTTCCGGTCATCAACCAATGGCTACCACTGATGGATCATTACAAATAATTTATAACGGCGAGGTTTACAACTTTAAGACAGAGCGAGAGATACTGGAAAAACAAGGGTTAGCGTTTTCCTCTCAAACTGACACCGAAGTAATCTTAAAGATGTATCAGGCGTATGGCGATGACTTTGCTAAGCGCCTAAACGGAATGTTCGCCATAGCCATCTATGATAGACGTCAGGGCGTTGGCCACGAACGATTAATCCTGATTCGTGACCCCCTGGGGATAAAGCCACTGCTTTATTGGCATCAAGATAACCGATGGGTATTCGCCTCGGAATTAAAAGCCATTTTGGCTAGCGGATTAATTGAAAAACAGATCGACCATGAAGCGATCAGACAGTTATTGATCAAGGGATCGATCCCCCAGCCGTTGACCATTATTAAAGGAGTACAGATATTACTACCCGGACACCGCCTGGTGATTGAGAAAGGTCAGGGCAAGATCGATCGATACTGGAATTTTGATCTGTCTCAACAGACAAGGTTGGCAAACCAGTCGTATCCCGAGTTAGTATGTGAACTACGCCAAAAATTGGAACAGGTGGTCGAACGACAAAAGGTCAGTGACGTACCGATCGGCGCTTTCTTAAGCGGTGGGATTGATTCGACCGTCTTGGTAGCATTAATGGCTAAATTGACCCCGGGCTCGGTCAAAACATTCTCAGTAGGATTTGGAGACGAGGGTAAGCTAATCGACGAAACCAAGCGGGCGGAACAGATCGCTCGACACATCGGGACTAACCACACTCAAGTCACGGTGACCGGCCAAGACGTGGCCGAACAGTTACCCCAAATAATTAGTTCACTGGATCAACCATCTGTCGATGGAGTCAATTCGTACTTTGTCGCGAAGGCAGCCAAAACTCTGGTTACAGTTGCGCTATCAGGGATAGGGGGCGATGAATTATTTGCGGGATATCCTTGGTTTATTAATTTAGCCAACTATCAACGGTCAGCCAGTAACCGGATAATCCGTTTAGCCTATCAATTAATAGTAGCAATAAGTAGCTGGTCGATTTGGGATCGAATCCCAATTGGTAAGTTTAGTCGAGTAATTGGCAAATTACGAGGGCTAAAAAGTTTTCTAACCAAATTTGACCGGGAGTATCAAATATTTGGGATAGAGGGGGCACGTCGAATATTGAACGACAACATAAAAGAATCGTCGCCCGATAACTCCGATTGGCCAATAACAGTAGCTGACGAGCTGTCTAATAGCTCCCCGATCCAACGCATTACTGCCTTGTTGCTACGGAGTTATACCCAAAATCAACTGCTCCGAGACACTGACGCAACATCGATGGCTAACTCCTTGGAAGTACGTGTGCCTTATCTTGATCTTGAGTTAGTCAATTTTGTTTTGGCGTTACCAGAATCGACTAAGCTATATTCAACTACTCGCTCCCCGCGATCCAGCTATCGCACCAGCGGAGCAAAACGAATTCTGATTGACGCTACCCGCGACCTGTTACCTCCCGACATTGACCTACAAACCAAACAGGGATTTGGCCTCCCCTTAGCGCAGTGGCTCAAAGGGCCATTACACAACATTATGGAAGATACTCTCTCCCCTGCTAAAGTAGAACAACGCGGGCTGTTTAAGCATCAGGTGGTCACTCAGATTAAACAAAACTTCCTACGCGGCTACACTCATTGGTCAGCGGTATGGCTATTGATGATTGTCGAGTTATGGTGCCGTGAGTTTATTGACCAACCAGACGATCAATAATTTGAGCAAGCCGCTTGGCGTAGTTAGGCGCAGAGTATTTTTCAAGCTCAACTAAATTTGGCTTAATCGTTTGTTCTCCTGCTCGGTGGCGCCAATAACAATCAACAATACCCTGAGCAATCTGAACCACGTTTTGGGGGTCAACAACTATCCCCGTGTTAGTAGCGTTAATCACGTCAGCCGAAGTCCCCGGCGGCGTTATCGCCATGATCGGCTTGTTAATCGCCAGGTATTCTATCAACTTGGCCGGGAGAAAGATACTCTGAGTCATACTCGGCGCATCAATCGACAACAACAGATCACTATCAGATAGCTGTCTTAGCGTGTCTGTTCGGGGTAATAGCCCGCTACAATTAACCACCTCAGAGAGTTGATATTGATCTACCAAACCAACAAATTGAGGTAGCAAGCCGATTAAGTTTACCCGGATATCTTGGTATACCCCTGGGTGAAGATCGCGAACGATCTGCAGAGCCTTAAACAGAGGCTCTGGCGACCTGAGACCATAGAGAGAACCAGCATGAGTGATGGTAAAAGGCTGCGGGGTCGTTGACGATTTATCGTTGATTAGAGCACGAAATTCCTCTGGATCATAGGTGTTAGGCAAAACGTGGATCTTGTCGGCGTAACCGTATTGGCTGATCATCAACTGACGAGTTAGCGAAGTAGTCACCACAACTGCGTCGGCTTCAGCGATGATCTGGCGCTCAATTCTTTCCCGCCATTTGCTAATAATTGGCTTTGCCGGCTGAACGTATGGATTATGGGCCCAAGGGTCTCCAAACAAAGCTATCCACGGATAACGACGACGCCCCCGAGCGATCTTGCGAGCGATCAAATGAGAGGTAATGGGGTTGGATCGTGATACTATCACAGTCGGCAGATCACCACGTAGAGCTTTTCGAGCTGCGAGTAAACCGAACGGATACCATCCCCACATAGCGTCAGTGGACAAATCCAATCGGTTAACTAACCTGGTCAGAAGATTCTCTAACGATAACGTGCGCCAAACTGTTAAATTGTTGTCCGACAATCCTTTTCTGGAAGGATCAGTGCCAAATTCGCGCGAGAAACGACTAGCCACCACTATCGGCTGCCAACCAAAGTTACCCAGATATTTGATTGAGTTGTATGCCATAGTGCTCTCAACGGAGTGAATTGGGGGAAAGAAATAAGATACAAACAAAGCTCGCGGGGTGGCTGGAGCGGTGCCAGCTTGGTCTAACAAACAAAAATCAGCTTGATCACGAGTACGAAACAGCCCCCTATTAATCGCTTTAACTTGGGTAACCGACCAGGACGGATCCGGCGTCGACCAAGTGGGGCCATAGATCATCGCTAAATAATCCTGGGCAAACTGGGGAGCGGGCAGGCTCAGCCCACAAAACGAAACTGATTGGAGCGCAGCGACTAAACGAGCTGGCAACATCATGGCATAGTGGCGCTGGCCAAACAGATCATTTAGCCCAAAAAATGCTCGACGAATCCAGCGATCACAACCACGCGGTATCAATCGATATGCCAATGCGTAATGTCGAGGGATATTCTGATGATAGTCACGATAGATCGCACGCTCAGCTAATAGGTCAACGTATTTTAAGATGGAATTAAATTTGGGTGGTATCTTAACCAATGGCGACCATAGCTGATCGTTGTGATGCCAATGAATAATAAATTCGATCATGATGCCCACTTCTGGCTTAGAGACAAAGACCGAAAAAGTGGTGACATCTACTCGCCATCCCATAACCCCCAACTTGGGCAATAGAGCCAACAATTTAGGAGCGTCTTCAATCGTGATCCCCAGGTCGACATCGCCGTCCCCATTGATCAATCCACCCTGACGAATCGCCCCTAACAAAGTCCCCATAGTCATCCAGTAACGGATACCGGCTTTTTCAGCCAAGTTCACCACTTCCGCCAGAGACTTGATCAGATAACTACGAAATTCGTTATCTGATTGCACTGTTATACCTAAATCGATAAAAAATTTGGCCGCCCAATTGGGGTAGGTAAACGGAAGGTAATCTCCCCAGATAGGAGAGCTCCCAGCCAATGCTCCATGTAAATAAGGATCATTGGCGGCCATCAACTGATTGCTTTTTAAATAATTGAAGGTTGATAGCGTTGCTTGGGCATATTGCGGATCATGTGTGGCGCGATCAAGCGCCCGCCAAACTAACCCCATCTGAGCGATACCCGTTAGACATTGAGAACGACTAACCGATTGCCATTGATCATCGTAAAAACTACCCAACTGCTCGGGGTGAGCTATCGGTAGCCGGTCGGCTGCCAGTTGGGCAACTCGTAGATATTTAACGTCTTGTAGTAACCGAGCGCTCTCAATTAACCCCTGAAGAGTGTAGGCAATGGTATGCAAGATTGCATTACCAGGGAAAAATGAGAAATGATTAAACCAACCGTTCGGTTGCTGCTGGCCAACTACCCAATTGAGATTCTTGATCGCTGCATCTCGGTAACCACGCGGAGACAGAGCCGCTAATTCTAATAATGCCCAGTCGATCATGGTGTGGTACGTATGAGGTGATGAATTGTACTCATGATTGGCCCAAGACCCGTCAGCCATCTGCTGACTAATTAGCCAGTCCCCCGCCCGTGTCGCCGCTGTCAGATACCGACTGTCGTTTGTCTGACGATATATGGCGCAGAGACCAAAAATCACCTGCCCAGTATCAAACACAATCGGTTCATCTGTGGCGTAGCCCGGAAAGGCTCCATCAGGATGCTGGATGCTCAACAACCACTCGCCAGAACGGCTGACGGCGGACATTATCTCATCACGACGATAATTATCCTGGTTGGCATATTCAATGAGAGTAGGCAAAAGATACCCGGTCGTTTCGGGATAGGGCTCTCCCCAACCTGTTCGAAATGAATAACTGCCAGAGAAGCCTTTGCCATCCACCGACGCGTGAGCTACCAACAACCAATCGATCGCAGCTCGAAGATGAGACGGGTCAGGCAAAACAACTGACCGACGCTGCTGCAATAGTTGTCTAAGATGGGCTGGCTGAGCCAGGTAGTTAATAGTACGCAGATCATTAAACAATCGATTAGACATGAACTTATTTAATTGCTCGCCAAGCGATGTAGAAACTCCGATCCGGTAGTTGGGAATGAATAAATTGATTTAAAGATTGATTGATCTTCCAAAACCCTCGCTTAACCCATGGCCGTGGCTTATCGGTCGGAGCAAATTTTACACTCTGCCAATCGGCACTGGAAAAGCACCGTCGAAGCTGAGCGGCCAAATTAGCGGGAGAGAAATATCTCTCTCGAAACGGAAACTCAACTGGATACATCCACTGATTGGTTATCTCCCTCCACCATTTCCACCAACGGGTAGGGATGAAGTGCAGGTAGTGCAAGGAATTAATGTTTTTATCGATAATTACCAGCTGGCCACCAGGCCTTAGCACCCGACGCATCTCACTGATCGCTTGGTCGGTATCCGGAATATGCTCTAACACCTCGACGCATATCGCATAATCAAAATGGTTATCCTGGAATGGAAGCCGGGTGGCCGACCCGACTATAAATTCAGCTGTAGGATTAAGTTGGCGAGCCTCATTTACCAGGTTGGCGGCTGGCTCTACCCCGGTTACCATAAACCCTCGTTTTTGTAATGAGCTATCGAACCGCCCACGACCGGAGCCGATATCTAATAACCGATTCTGTGGAGGGGTTGGCTGGCCCAACAATGAAATTACAGCCTGCAGCTCGAAATCATCTACCAATACGGTGGCTTCCACCCACTGCTCGCCAGATCCC
The DNA here is from genome assembly GCA_041652335.1 of Patescibacteria group bacterium. Classification (GTDB taxonomy): domain Bacteria; phylum Patescibacteriota; class Kazan-3B-28; order Kazan-3B-28; family UBA10110; genus 2-01-FULL-49-10. The sequence continues at coordinate 17,726 of JBAZHL010000003.1, forward strand.
TCAAACTGCTCGATAACCGCCTGCTCCACCGCCGCAACATCGTGTTGGTTGAATAATGAGTAGTCACATCGATTGGTTAGGTAACTAAAATTTCGATTAATGGATTTGGTCTCTTCCCATCGCCAATTTGGGTTGGGTGTCTGCCAATCATCGCCATAGGTCCAGGCTAAATAGCCGACGGCATCACCGGGAATTTTAAACTTTTCTCCTCCCAACTCGACCTCCGCCAATGGCCTAACTAATCGGTTAGGCACCACCAAAGGAAACCCTTGCTCACCTAATAAGGCATTAAAATTAAAAGCGGCACGGCGGATAGCATACGCCAACCAATTAGGACAAATCGAATAGATAAATTTCTCCCATCGAGGCAAACGACGGTGATAATTAGAATAAATGATTTTGTTGGCAATGCGACGAATGTGTCTAAGCCAAGGCTCTCCAATCGGATATTTTAATAAAAAGAGGATCCACAACTGGTCACCCAACTGTCGATAAAAAGCCAAACCTATGGTCGGCCGACCGGGACAACTTAGATAGATTGAGGAGTCAGTCACATCGACCCGGTATCCTAATTTAGCAAAATCATCGGATAAGCTGAGTACCTTTGGCGCATCACTAACCGACATAGACAGATCAATGTCATTATCCCAAGCAATAAAATTACCCTCTCGGACAACTCCCAGTAAAGTCCCCATATCTAACCAATACTCTACCTTGGCCCGATCGAGCAGATGCCCAACCTCCACTAAATCGCTTAGCCAAGGCCGCCGGTCTGTTGGCTCTGTAACAGTAGACACGAGAGGTATTGGTGACAATGGTTGAAGTTGCTTTAACCATTCGGCCAATTCGGTGGCTGAAGGGATAATGGGCGAATTATCGATTCGGTTAGCCGCCAAAGCGGCGGTGGCTAACTCAGTTAAGCTGTCTTCCCCAATCCCCAACTCGCCCAAGGTGGTTACTAAGCCAATCGAGCGAAGGAGCTGGTTAATCCGATCTCGTGCCGCTGTTATGTCAGAAACGCCCAAGGCAGATAGCAAAGCACGTTGGCGAGGCTGTTCTATAACTGGCATGATCTTTTGAATCATTAACGGCAAACTGACAGCAACCGCCTGACCATGGGGCACACCCCAACCATTAGTCAGTCGATATGACAAGGCGTGGCAGATGGTGGTTTGGGTATTAGAGAACGCCAGCCCGGTTAGCAACGCTGCCCGCATAACCCGATCACGCACTACTGGAGTGGGCTGATTGACCGCTGCGTTCAAATTATTTATCAATATTTCAATTGCTTGCAGAGCATAACCATCAGAGATCAAATTATGTCTGGTGCCCCAAAAGGCTTCGATGGCCTGAGTGAGGGCATCGGCGCCAGTGAGAGCAGTCTCTCTGGCCGGTAAGCTATCCGTTAGCGCTGGATCAACTATCGCCATTTTTGGAAACACGGCGTGAGAACTAAGCGAATGCTTTCGACCGTCGTCGCCCCACACCACTGCCCAGGGGGTTACCTCACTTCCGGTTCCGGCAGTGGTCGGGATGGCGATCAGGGGAAGACCAATGTGGTCGGACGGTAGTTTTGATATATCGTCGACATAATCCCTAACCGACAGGTTGCTGGTAGATAAATAGGCAGCGGCTTTTGCCGTATCAATAATAGTACCGCCCCCTGCCGCGATCACTCCATCAAATTTACCCAATCGAATAAAATCTAACAGCTGACCAATCTGATTGAAACCAGACTTATCGATTATGCCAGGATAGATCGTGACTGATGCATGGTTAGATATCCGGCTGATCAAGCTCTGCCACTCCAACCCTGCTCGCAAGTGCTTACCGTTTACCACCAATAGATTCTTAAATCCGACCAGCAACGGATCGAACTGGCCAATGACTCCACGACCAAAATACACTCGGGTAGGCATAAAATAGCCCGCTTCGGATCGGGGTGCGATGGTGGGCGTTAAAATTAGAGATTCTTCTGTCATTTGATAAACTCCATAAAGGCTTGCTTGTTTTGTCTCGGAGTGGCGGTCGGCCGACCCAAATCCGCTCTATGTCCCGACGTAACCCTGATCTCCAACAATACTGGCCCCTTAATCTGCTGCATTACCAACAAGGCCTCGTTGATCGACTTTTCGTCTTGAGCGGTTAAAGCAGCAACGTAACCACAAGATCGGGCAATGGCTGGCAGATCGATCTGCCAGCCAACCGTCGGTTGACCTCCCACCGATTCGTGAGCGCCATTATTTAAAATGATGTGTTTAAAGTTGGCTGGTAACTGACTGCCGATGATAGCTAAGCCCCCCATATGCATAATGGCTGCCCCATCACCGTCCAGGCAATAAACTTGGCGATCCGGTTTTTGAAGAGCGATGCCAAGAGCGATTTGAGAAGCGTGGCCCATTGAGCCGACAGTCAAGAAATCTTTGGCGTGCCCCTCACCTCTTCTCTCCCGCTGCTCAAATAGCTCTCGAGAGGTCATACCGGTAGTGGACACCACTACGTCACTATCGGATAGTTTGTTCAGAATCAGACTAATCACTTGTTCCCTCAACAGTGGATAAGGTGCCGAGACTACTGATTGATCTATGTATTTATCAAACAAACCTTTTTTAATCACCAGGGCATAAGGCGCGTGGTGACTGGCTATGTAATTCACGGCCAACTCAATTGCGGACTGAGCCATCTCAATCGAGTCTCCCACTACTGTATTGGGGATACCTAAGGTCGACAGCAACGGTAGAGTAATTAGCCCCTGCTTGGCATGTTGTGGCTCGTCTTGGGTTCCTGGCTCGCCACGCCAACCAACAATCAACAACATAGGTATGCTATATACCAATGGATCGACTAACGAGGTGAGTGGATTAATAGCATTACCCAGGCCGGAGTTCTGCATATACACCGCCGGAATATTGCCGGTTGCTAAGTTATATCCTGCGGCGATGCCCACTGCCCCACCTTCATTGGCAGCAACAATATGTTGCGAGCTGGGAAGCTGGTCAGTAAGATAAGCACAGAACGATTTTAGGGTGGAATCTGGCACACCGGTAAAAAAACCAATTCCGGCACGATTCAGGCTATCTAAAAAATTTTGGCTACTGATGGACATCGGCGACTGGTTTAGGCTCGACCGACATGGTAGCGGCGGGCTTAATCATCGGCGGCGCCTCTACCGGCTCCGGGATTAGGGTGATAATCTCCTTAATCGGCATACAATACTCACCCGCCTCATAACTTCGGTGGTGCTGAAGAATCGATTTGGCCGTTTTAACCATAGCGGGGTAGGCACTTCGGAGTAGATGGTTGGCGTAAATTACGATGTTCACCCCAGCTGCCGCCAACTCCTCTTCGGTGATAGTATTGTACGAGGAAGGGACTGCCACTAATGGCACCCGCTGTTCAAACTCCGAATAGGCTTTTGCAAAAGCCAACACCTCGGCCGGGTCACTGTTTTTACTATGGATCATAACTCCGTCTGCTCCCGCCGCAATATAAGCTCGGGCACGAGACAGCGCATCCTCTAAACCAATCCCCAAAACAAGGCTCTCGATCCGAGCGATAATCATGAAATCACTGGTAGCCTGAGCCGCCTTACCCGCACGAATCTTTTCCGAAAATGCTTCGATCGTATCTTGAGTTTGTTTGACATCCGTGCCAAACAAAGAATTACGCTTAGGGCCAACCTTGTCTTCCATAATGATAGCGGACACCCCTAATCGCTCTAAAGTCTTGACCGTCAGCACAAAGTGTTCGATCAAGCCACCATTGTCAACGTCCACTATCATGGGCTTGTTGCAGACCTCAAAGATCTCACTGATGGTCTGGGCAGTTGAAGTAATATCCACATATTGGATGTCGGGCCGCCCTTTAGAAGCAGAATGGGTTAGGCTGCTAAGCCATGTCCCATCGAATTCTCGTAATTTGCCTTCATTGTCAGTAATCTGAGCTTTCTCCACGATCAACCCAGTTAGACCGTTGTGAGCTTCGAGGATTCGAACAATCGGTTTGGATTTTAATAATCTCCGCAGTGTGCTCATCCTAAGTTGAGGGGTGATCCCCCGCGCCTTAACAGCATTGATCAACTGCGTTGAAGAGATCCCCGGAGTATAGGTCGGCTCAACTAATTGTCCTCCCCATGCTTGGATGGTATCGATCACCCGCTGACGAACCTGTTGCTGGACACCAGTTTTCCAATCATCTCCGTGAACAACATAATCTGGTTTTAGAGCCAGCAGATTAGGGACATAATCATGGGTGGTTTGAGGGATAACCTCTTTTACTCCAACAATGTTTTCTACTACCTTTTTGCGTTGTTCGTAGGTTAATAACGGCAACCGCTTATAGCTGGCAATTGCCTCATCAGTTAGCAGGCCAACCGTCACCTCCCCCAATTGGCGGGCGATATTGATGATATTGAGGTGGCCGTCGTGGATCAGATCGGCCGCCATCGCTACGTAGACTCTTTTACCCATAGCTTATAATACCCGATTAACAGATATAGTCTACTACTTAGTTTTGCCTTAGTCCATAGCCTAAATCAGCTCTGGGAGCTAATTTCGTCTATTAGCCAGAGGATAAAAAACTGCTTAGTTGCCGGGCAGATACAGGCTCATAAGCCGCGAGCTCCCGGGGATTGTCTCTGGCCATCTACACCAGCCAGGATAGGAGCCATCAGATTGGCTGAAGCCATAGCACAATGCTACAATAGCCCCGTGCCTTCAAGCGGCAGAGGTAACAGATTGACTATGAATAACCCGAGTAAAGTCCTATTTGTCGCCTCCTACGCTCCCCCCTCTCTGAGCGGGGCGGCTCAAAATATGTACAAGCTGATCGGGGCTCTACCACCTGAGTCTTATTATATGATGACCAGCTTTTATAACATAGATCCCACAGCTCTCCGGTTGGGTCAGTGGTTGGCGGGCGAGTATGTGTTCTATGATCGACCCACAGCCACCAAGGACCAACTAAAAAGCCAAGCCACCCAGCCACCAGCCGCCGCTGACCGGAGGCAATGGGCGGTTCGGTTAAAAACCGCCATTCGTAAATCCAAAGCGATAGGGATAGTTACGGGGATACCGATCATATTTTCGCAGGTGTGGGATATCTACCACCAGGGCAAGCGGTTGATCAATGATCAGCCATCAATTGGGCGCATATTGGGGTTCTCCGACTATGGTCCCGCTATGTTGGGAAGCTACCTACTACACCGAGCAACTCGACGACAGCTGGGGATATTCTTGTTTGATATCTATAAGGGCAACGACTTCTTCTTTCCGGGCAATCCGATCTCTCGTTGGCTCGAGCCAAGGATATTTCAGGCGGCTGATAAAATAATCGTTACCAATCAAGGCACCAAAGATTTTTACATGAAACGTTACGGCGCGGAGGTCGGCCTCAAGATCACGGTAATTCACAACTCGTCTTTCCCCGAAGCCTATCAAAGCTTGCATACGCCCTACTCCCCTCAGCCTCCTTACCAGATCCTTTTTACTGGAAGCATTTACTGGGCGCAGATTCGCAGCCTGCAAAATTTGGTAGCTGCGGTGAACGGGCTGTCTGATCTGGATATCCGGATCAAGATCTATGCACCTCACCCCAAAGACTACCTGGCGTCATACGGGATCAGTGGGCCGCAGGTGGATGTTAGTGTGGCCGCGCCAGACCAGATGGCTCAGATCCAAAATGAGGCAGACATTCTTTTTCTCCCCCTATCGTGGCACACCAAAAGCCCAGACATCATCAACACTGCTACCCCCGGCAAACTAACCGACTATCTAATAGCCAGCCGGCCGATCTTAGTCCACGCCCCAGCATCCACTTATTTAGTGCGTTATACTCGCGAGCACGATTGTGCCATGATAGTTGATCAGGAAGACACCGTTCAGCTTCAACAAGCCATTCGTCTGCTCCTGACCGATCTGCCTCGCGCCAACCAGATGATCAGCAGCGCGGCTAAATTATTTGAGCAGAACCATAATGCTCACCATAGCGGCCAACTGTTTCGTTCCACTCTGTTAGAAGATTAGCGGTTGTATGCCGCGCGAGCCAGAGGGTTGTGTTTGATCTGTTCAAAATCGTGTGAGTGGACAAAGAATCCTGATTGGATCTTAGCCACCAGATCCTGATGAGCCCGCTCACTGGGGCTGCCGCCCGCCGGATTTAGCACCATCCGATCCCAATCGGTCGGCATGCCAAAGGCCTCTGCCATCTTGGTATAAAGTGTACCGGCTCCCTCCTGCCCTTCAGGCATGTCGCTTTAGCCCAGATCGTTTCTGGCCTTTCGGTCGATCGCCGAGCAATGACACAGGGCGTTCCAACTAATAGTGCCTCCTCCTGAACCGTGCCGCTATCCGAAACGATCAGTCGGGCTGATTTTTCTAACCGCAAAAAATCAAAGAAACCCAAGGGTTTAGTTTTGGTAAAAATGGGATCGGCGATGATGCTCTGCAGGCCGAATTTCTCGATACTGGCCGAAGTTCTGGGCATCACCGGCCAGACCACCGGCAGATTATGCTCGTGAGCAAATTTTTGGATGTCGGTGAGCTTATTTTCGAATATCTCTTTGGTTGAGATGTTTTCCTCCCGATGAAGAGTAACCAGAATGAAGTTTTTTTCGGTTACTCCCAGATTGGTTAATACCGGGCTGGCATCAACCTGCGGCATATACTCTTCTACCGCATCCACAATAATATTGCCGATCGCAGTAATTCGAGATTGATCGATACCCTCGGCGACCAGCAACTCTTTGTAGCGATCGAGGTAACTGTAGAGCGCATCAGAGAGGTGGTCGATCACCAAGCGATTTTTTTCCTCCGGCATCCGCCAGTCGAAACTTCGTCCGCCAGCCTCAAGATGGATTACCGGGATGCCGCAGCGAGCTACCGTTACCGAAGATAATACTGTGTTGGTGTCACCCAGATACATCACCGCGTCGGGCTTAACTTTTTCTAACAGATCGTAGAGCCGTTCATTTAGCAGCGCCACCTGATAGGCGTGGTTAGATACCCCCCGCTCTTTAAGAGTCAGCCCAATACCCAGATCGTGATCCGGTTGACGAATGTTAAATTCCTGCATAAAGTTTCCAAACAACTCCGGATCGTAGTGTTGACCAGAATGAACCAAGATGTGTTCGATGTTTGGATCCGCATCTAACAGCCGGATGAGTTTATACATCCGAATGTAGTCTGGTCGAATCCCCAACAACGTCAGAAGTTTAAACTTATTCATGACAAATTAAGATATTCGTTCTTTATATAATACTCGTTTATCATAGCACCCCGGATAAAAAGCGCTACCGGAGATATGCTTGACTGGGACTGCATAATATGGTAGGGTAAGGGGCGCCGATTGGATCAATAAAAAATCGGCGTTTGACAATTTAATACCACATTCCACGCTAAAGGAGCGTCAAAATGACCCCCAGGGAAATGGCAAAAGCCGTTATGCTGGTCACCGCCTTCTGTTTGATGCCCAAGGGCCGTGCCTACCTTTGGAGCATACCGACGTGGGGGGTTTATACCGGTGACGGATTCCGGTTAGCCCGCCATGTACTGGACTGCTACCCTACCACTGACCAACTGGCCATCCCGCCCCAGATCTTCATCACCGGCCCAGACAATCTACTATTGGCTGAGCACGGAGAGGAGATCAAGGCCAGTCACTTGAGCCAATGGCTCATCGACCAAGGAGTCCCCTCGGACGCTATCATCAGCGACGATGACCCCACCTCGCAGTACACCCACGGCCAAGCCAAGCGGCTAATCCAGGCCGCGTTGGAGTACGGCTGGGGTAAGGTGGCGCTGTTCGCCTCCGGCCACCACATGCTGAGAAGTTGGCTCACCACCATCGCTCAGCTCAATAAGATGGGGGTGTCACCCGAACGGCTCCTGGTAGTTCCCGAGCCGGGGTACTTGCTGAATTTTGACCGCAAGAACCCTGAACTCAAGGGTCAGCCCACGGCCTGGGAGCTCTTCACCCAGGAGGCGATCCCGCGGATCGACAAGTACCAAGACAAGGAGCCACCGGACGTGGCTACCTGGGATATGGCCATGGACTACCTGCACATCCACGGCCTCGACAACGCCTAAGACCCCAGCCCAATCGGCTGGTCAAAGGCAGCTCTCACTCAGAGCTGCCTCTTTTTTTATTTATTAGCCGATCAGCCATAGTGTGATCAGGTTAAGCGGCCAAATTATCTACCATCGCATCGAAAGTGGGGGTTTGTAGCTGAGAATTAAAATTCTTGATAGTGGCTAATCTCCGATCTACCACTACCGGAGCGGCAAACGGCTCAATAGTTACATCAACCTTGAATCGCTCTTTAAACTTGGTCACCATCTCGTATTTACTTACTGGGTCAGAAAATACATGATAGATGCCAGAACCTGGATGAGCTATCCGACCACTGATGAGTCGATCACAGATGTTGCCAAATTCTTTAGTGGTAATACCGTTCCACTGATGATTGGTGAATCCTTTAATGGTCTGCCCACCTTGTGAGAGAAACCAACCCAACAGCCCGCCTCCTGCTCCCGCGCCTAACTCCGGTCCGATGATGGAGGTGCGAATCACCAGAGCGCTTTCTGGCTCCCCCATTAATTTGGAGATGCCGTATAGGTCGACCGGTCGCTTGGGCGAATTTTCATCATACGGCGCGCCGGTGGCGCCATCATAGACACAATCGGTAGTGATATGAATTAACTTGGAGCCAAAAGCCGCCGCCAAGATGTGGGGCAGACTTCCATTAATGAATAGGGTGGTAGTGGGGTCCTTGAGGGAGTGAGGCTTGATGATACCAACCGCATTGATTACCCAATCGCAATCTTTTAATTGATCGAGGATGGCTTGCGTGCGCGGGCCAAATAGTTTCCCCTGAAACCCATCGGTGTAATCTTTGTATACCTCCATCCAGTCTACCGAAACGGCAGTTACCTCCGGCGAAGGGCCATACTGCTCGTAAAGTGATCGGAGTTTAGCCTCGTCACGATAAGTAAGTGTGATGGGGTATTTGTCTTTAAGCACACTATAAACAGCGCTACCTAACATCCCGGTGGCTCCTAAGATAGCTACTTTAGGACGAGTCTGTTCCATTTTGACCTCCAAATTATTCTCTGACGGATAGTACGCCCAAACCCCTGACATCCCTTTCCGAGTATAGCCCCCAGTACTAGCGTGCCACAATGGGTGATCGGCCGATTCGGCTAAGGGGCCAACATAGTACTCGCCAAGCGGCAGACCCGTGCCGGCACCGATCAATCCCGGCGGAGTAGCATTAAAATACTTGGCCCACCATTTTTCCGAATAGAACAGAGCAGTGTAATCTGTCCCGGTACACTCATCGGTAAATAGGTAGCCCCCGTCAATTAACCGAGGCCATAATTCTTTTACACAAGTATGCAGGCTGGCTTCCAGGTCAACATCCAGGAAAGCCAATGCGATTGGCTGACTGAACTTGGGCAGAGTGTCTTTAAACCATCCCTTTACAAACTCGCAAGTTAATAGAGCACCGTAGCGACCTACATTTTCCCTTACCTCAGTGAGTGAGCCATCATAATCTCCCGCTCGATAACCCACTGCCTCACGATCACCTGAATCCGCTGGCGGTAATCCTTCGAAAGAATCAAATACGTAGAGTTGTCTGCCAACTATTTGGCAGGCCAAAGATAGATTGGCAGTACTGCCTCCTTTCCAGGCGCCACACTCCACCACACAACCGGGGGCGTCCGGGGATAACTCCAATAACTTCAGTGCCATTGCCAAGTGGGCTTTATAAGAAGTGGCGGTGGGAATCTTTAGGCTGTTGCGAAACATTTTAAAGCCTAAGTCAAAGCAACGCCACCAGTTCATCCTGTAAGCAGGGTGGATCCGTTTAGAACTGAGAATAAAAAAGATACTAACCGGAACGGATAGCACATAGTAAAGTTTTAACAGAAATGGACGTTTCATCCTATCGGTGCTCCACCTGCCAAACCGTTTCCCCAAAGTAGTTGGCCGGGAAACGGTAGTCATCACCCTGGGATTCTTCCAGGGTAGAGGTGGAGAAATACATAACTTTAGTATTTGGTTCTAACGAACGAAAGCCATTGGCGTATCCAGCCGGGATATATAGCACAGCTGGTTTCTTGGCAGATAACACATATCGATTAATTGGCTGGTTACGATCGGGGTTAGCGGTGTCGGTCATCATCACCGTCGCCACGATGGCCGATCCTGATATGACCAACACGTACTTGGCCTCTTTAAGATGACCGTGCCAAGCCCGGATAGTCTCGGTTGAGAAATTTTCCACTGAGTAAAACCGCTTAACTCCAGCAAAATCAAAGCCGTTAACAAAGGTGAGCTGACCACGATCGTCAACCGCCAATCCCCCATCAATCAGGTGCGGTAAATTAGAGTTTTCCATTAGAAAGTTGAGTGGCTAAATGTTTTTCGTTGGAATAAACCGGATGGTTAACATCCTTGATCCGGCCGGAACGCACCAGCCGCGCAATTTCACCAATACCAAAATGGACGTCAAACTGGGTAGCGGATTGGAGCAAACCCAACTGGCGGGCTCGATCGGTATGCACCCGGTAGTTCCGAGGGTCTGCAAATCTCCGCTCGGCATAGGTGACTTCACAGCCAGTCTCTTCGGCGATCATCCGAGATAGATCATTGATCTGAATGTTGCTGGTAGCTAAGTTGTAGATACCGATCCAATCCTTGTCTAAACCGGCCACAATACATCGGGCGATATCTTTTACGTGGATAAACGGCCGCCATTGGTCTCCACCAAATACCGTTAACGCGTTGGTGGCGATGGCGTTCATTGTCATATAGTTAACTGCGAGGTCTAAACGGATCCGAGAATGAATATCCGACAAACCGTAAGCGGTACCCAACCTGAAGACCAAGGCATTTTTAGAGGTCAAATATTTTTCTGCCTCTAATTTAGTCTGGGCATAGAGTGATAGTGGGTTAACCGCTGAGGCCTCGTCTAACCAGCTATCGGCCTGACCGTAGACCGAACAGGTCGAAAGAAAGATGATCCGACCATTAAAATTATCAGCCAACCATTTTACTGATTCCTGGTTAACCGCCACAGTGGTAGGGGGATCGACCTGGCAGGCGCCATCTCCAACGATGGCCGCTAACCAGATGATATGAGTAAAATTGGGCAATATCTTCCCCAACTTAGCCGTATCCCGGACGTCTCCAAATATAAAATCAACCGGCTTAAGATACTGCCGTTCATAAACTAAATTATCATAGACCGTAAAATCTACCCCACTCTGAATCAGGCAGTCTGTGACTGCCCCGCCAATATACCCAGCTCCTCCCACTACCAACACTTTCATGCTTACTTTATGGTAGCACCGTATCACCGGCCTGTCCATCGACAAAATCGGCTCTGGTAGCCACATCCTTGTGGGAGCAGGAACCTACAAAAACTTCTTGATCTTGTAGACCTGACCCGAGGTGGACAGCTCCTCAATAGTATTGTCGGTCTCCACCCGCCCTAAATCAACCCCAAAGGTATAACTATGAAGCTTGGTCAGATCCGCATAGACATCAATGGTCACCGGCTGAGTAGACGAGAGAGTAATGGGGGCAAAGACAAGATCAACCCTCTGCTGAGCCAACCCGTAAGGGATGGTCCACTCACTACCCTGCCCCAACATGGCACCACTTTGCCTCACCGATAACGGGGCGATCTCCGCTCTTTTATTAAACTGGTGTCTTAAGTTACCAGTGGCGTAGAAGATAATGGAGTTAATCGTAACTTCTGTTGGGCTATTAGTAGATAGCACAAACTGAGCTATCCGTTGATCGGGTAGCTGCCCTACTTGGGTTGGCTGATCATCGGTTAACTCAGCAGTCACAATATTACTGGTGGAACTGGTTTGCGCTTTAGTTCCTTCTCCCATCCATTGGCCGCCTAAGCCAACTGAGAGACCACACACTAACACTACCGCTAATGTCTCCAAAAAATATCTCTGGATAAAATTTGGTTTACTTTTCATCACTAATATTATAACACCACCAAGTTAGAGCGATCGACCGATCTTCTCCAGATACTGTTGAGTTTGCGTGATCTTGCTGGGGTCGATGGAGACTAACTGCTTTGCCGCCTTAACTACATCGTCCCATCGCCGTAGCTCGGCGTAGATGGCGATCACGTTGGACAGCTCTTGGACATCTTTGGAAGATAAGGAGATGATCTGCTCTTGGTAATATACGGCGATATCGTACTGCTTTCGATCAACTAAATAGACGGCGACGTTTCTGAGTAGTGGAAGGTCATAGTCCACAAAATGATTGTTCTTGTTAGTCGCTTGACGCAAATCGTCCACGATAGCTTCATCCAGTGATATACCGGGTTTTTGAACAGCTAAGCCGATACTGGCAAAGGCTCGCCAAAACGGTAACTCTTGCGGCGGACTTGGCATTTCGCTTAATTTGTCCAACACCGTTTTGGCTTCTTGATATCTCTCCACCCCCATAAGCGTCCGCGCCCAGTTGAGATAAATATATTCGTGATGAGGAAACTCCTTAACCAGCTCATTAAATGTCTCTTCGGCTCTGACCCAATACCTTGAATCAACGTATGACCAAGCTGAAAAGAGAATAGGATAGGCAGTAAAGCGAGATACCAGATCCGGTTCGCGCTGTTTTAATCCATCCAGGGCTCGCAGACCATCGACTACGATGTCCTCTACGTACTGCGTTTGACCTTGGCTAATATACGTCACGGCTAATCGACGAGCAAAGTTGGGGTACTCGGCCAGCAACGGCCACCGATACGGATTGATGGTCTGAGTTGCCTTACCATAGAACTTACGCGCCGTGGCAGAGTCTTGGCGACGATCCGCGATGGTGGCCAGCTGAACGTTGCGACTAATACTCACCGCTGGCCGCAGATAACCAAGGTCAAGCCAGAGTAAGCCAACCACTAACAACCCTACTACCCAGCGCCAGTGATTACTAATAACGCGCTGATTAACATCGGACGACAACCAAAAGATCAGCCCCGCTACTATAATCGCCCAATAGATCAGAGTGGGAATCGTTTCAAAACCAGTAAGTGAGGCTGCAAAATAACCGATTACCATCGCGATAAAAGATGAACATAGAATGATCGTTGGGCTATCCCCCGTTCGTGACGCCACCCTTAACCGGCAAATCAACATTGCTACAATCGAAATCACCAAACCGATCATAATAATTAAACCCACAACTCCGTTGGTTAATAATTGATCAAAGATAATATTATGGGCTCGATCCGCTATGGTTTCCGAGAAGCTAATGTCGCCTAAGCCGGATCTATAAAAATGGGCGATGGCGTACCGGGCGTTCTCTAACCCATAACCAAACGTGGGACGAGCCTTAAACGCATCCCAGGCCACCTGCCAGATCACCAATCGCGCTGCAAACGAGGATCCCAACGTAAACAACCGTCCGATCGTTTGTGGGTAGAGCCACCAAGCGGTTAAGAGCAGTCCAATCATTACCCCCCCACCACCAACCAGATAAGCCCACCATTTTTTGACCCACCGCCAGCCATAAACTGCAATTAGACAAACTAAGTAGGTTACTACCCCGATCATTAGCCCCAATAACGGGCCACGAGAAGCCGTGGCGATTACGGCTGCCAACTGGATAACCACGCTCACCCAATATAACCACCGTTTGTATCCAACAGAATGAACCGCAAAATAAATCGTTAAGAAAATTGTAATGATCAGTAGCTGCCCCAAAAATATCGGGTTTCCCATCAACGCCGGGGAGCGCCCCTCGCTTTTAGGCAATGCCAAAAACAATATCTCTCGCACTCCCGTCTGCTGGAGCAGGGCAATAACGCCAGAGGTTAATCCCACCCAACTCATTACCCCAAATATCTTAAGCCAGGTAAAATGTTGCCTTACAGAAAGTAACAGCGCCGGGATGAGCAATGCTAATCCAGCGATTAATATCAGCCCATTGGCACGACTGGTACTCCCCCACCAACTGCGCCAAAGATTAACCCCCCAAACACAGGAGATAATTGTGGATGCTAACCAAGCAACTAACCACCAAATCAAGGGTTGCCTCCACCAAACCTTAGCAACTGTTAATTTAGGCAAACTAATAACCCCAATCAAAAGTCCCGCCAGCACAAACATCAGTGTCACATATCGGCCAAAACTCAATGGCTCCGAAATCTGGACTACCGCCAACAGCGGCATTAGCAAGATTAGCCATAGACTTAAGTCGGTTAGCCAATTGCCGTCAGTGATCTTCAATAACTTCATTATGAAACTACGTGAAGCTTAGTAATCTGATCTTGGTATTCACTAACTTTAGTTAGATCACTAATCTTAGTGTAGTACGATACTAAATCCTCCAACACCGAAATCGATTCCGGATTGTTTTTTAACCCGTCTAATAGTACCGCCTCGGCCTTGGATAGCTGAGCTGTATCTTGATCAGCCCAGAGCAGATACAGTGTATAGATATTGCGATAGCCCTGCTCGAACCGACGATCGATATTGATCGCTTTAAGATACGCCGTTTCGGCTTCCAGGTAGTTATGCTCGTCGCGATAAACATTAGCCAGCCCATTCCAGGCAAATACGTCGTTGGCATGATTTTTTAACCAAGACTGGTAGACGACCTTGGCCTCGGACAAATTGCCGGCCGCATAACTGCTGGTGGCTTCCGCCACAACCCGCGATACTCGGTAGCCGCTTACCTCCACCATGCCCTGCAGATAGTAGTACCGCCACGTAAAGCCACCGATCAGTAGGACGATCAATCCGGCGATCAGCCAGATCCATCTTGGCAACAAGTAGTTAATATGTTTGTTCATACTCAAATAGTGAGAAAAATTATCCCCCCAGTCAAGGGGCCCCGTGAGGGGCCCCTTGAACTTCCTTCACGGAACTAATCCGGTGCAGGAACGATTACGCTCCGATTAGAGAGTGTAGCCGTAGCCAGACAACGGGAAGTTCTTGACGAGGAAGCTGTTGGTCCAATCGGCTGATTGGCCAGTCTCAACTACACCATCATCATCGAAGTTGGTGGTGTGAGCCAAGACAGAGATGTCGGACCAAACGAACTTGGTCTGCTCTGTGGTGGTCATAGTCGCATCACCGAACTGGGTGCCAGCGTCGTTCTGCAAGATTACGACTTGCTGAACACCAGTATGAGCATCCACATCGGATAGGTATGCGTAACCATCAGACGTTACTGTATCTCCCAGCAACGAAGTGGAGAAGGCGTCAGTTGTAGTGAAGCCGGTTCCACAGATTGCGCGGAGAGTATAGGTAACGGTCTGACCAGCCGCGATTACCTGTTCCCCGGAAGTAGCCGGGGTGTTGGCAAACGTTACTTGGACCCAGTAGCTGGTGTTGTTCTCGAGATCGTTGGTGTTATCGGTCTCAATGGTCAACGGAGTAGCCAGATGGGTTGCGCCACCATCGTTGGAGATCTGAGTGATCTGTGCGGTGGAAGTGATGTCCGTACCGTCTCTAAGGAAGGTAAAGCCACCCAAGTCCGCCGTGCTGGCGGTGGTAGTGCTCGCGTCAGTAATGAAGACGCTGAGGGTGAATCTCTTCACCGCTACTGCACCAGCCGGATCGGCAGTTACTTTGAACTTGTACAGATCTACCGCGCCGCCCGGAACAATGGTGCCAGACCCAGATGAGTTGGCTGCCACTACGGTCGGAGCAGAGTTATACATGTACATAGTGTTACCGTCGCGGTTAGTGGTACCAGTAGAGCCGCCGTTTAACGCCGTGCCAGAACTCTCGCCGGTAGCAGCAAACTCAGCGTTGGCATCCATATCGAGACTGATCTTGATGGCGTCGTTAAACGTACCACCCATACCAGTGCCAATACGCTTGGTAGTAGCCGAAGCGGTTACTACCGCACTACCGTTCTTCGGTACATACATGTCGATGTTATCGAAGGCGATAGCGGCCGCGTTGACGCTGACCTCGCGAGTACCCGTACCGGTCTTGGTCGGATAGCTGATCTTAACCTTCTCAAGAGACTCATAGCCGGTAGTAGCATCAAGGCTGAGCTTGGTAACGTTAAAAGCCTCATCGGTTCCCATCAGCTTAAAGGCGCCCAAGGTGGTAAAGGTAGTAGCGTTAGCGATGATCAGAGCCGCATCCGGGTTGGAGTCGGCTACCGCGGTGGTAATAGAACCAGCCGCTTGGATGGTCAATGTACCAGCAGTACCAGTACCGGTCTCGGCGATGTCACTACCGGTATCTTTACCAGTAACTGACGCACAGGCCGTGGTAGTGGAGGTAAATTGATGGGTACCCAGCGCAGTAGCACCAGCTGCCACATCCGCGATCAGGGCTACCTTGCGAGTCTCACCCTTAGGAACTTCTAAGGTTGAAGTCAAGGTAAAGGCCTGAGTATCAGTACCATCACCCGCATCACTGGTCGGGGTCTCGGTGTTGCTGATCTTGGTCTCATAGGCATCACCACGAGAGCTGGTGGCAGACGTTAAGTCGGCCCACAGTTCCCAGTTGGTAAAGTCATCACTCTCACCAGACGTGGCATCCATCGTGTCAGTCACGGTGAAAGAAGAGACTAACACATTTTCGCCAGAAGCTACTGCGTTGAACGAGTAGGTACCGACGATCATGTCTTGAGTGTTGATGACCACGTTGCTGGTGGCCGGAATACCCAAGGTCTCAATGACCAAGGCACCACCCTTAACGGTCATGGTGTTGGCCGGAATGCCATAACTACCACCCGGGGTAATGCTGTTGTTGGTGATGATACCCTTAACGGTAACATCAGCAGCGGCATTGAGGGTGACAACAATGGTATCGGCGTTGGCCCAATCAGAGCTCAAGCGAACCTTAAACCCAACCTTAGTTACGCCAACTGGCAGAACAAAGGTGTTGGTAAAGGCGAACTTGGCATCGGTGCCGGCTGTGCCGTAAACGGCAGAAGCATCATCGGCTCCATCGATCGGACCGGACAGAATGTTACCGGTCGCCATATCAACCAACCGAGCGTTGGTCATATCGACGTAGGTTACGGTAGTCCCAGTAGAATCTGTTAAGTTACCATACATAGTAACAGCAGAGACTCTCTGTGATTCACCCTTAACGTCGAAATCCCAGACACCCAATAACTGGTTGTCGGCTACCGCTATGTTTCCGGTAGCGGGAGTGCTGCCGCTCTTGGAGATGACGAGAGCACCAGAGTTAATGGTCTGGTTCTTATCACCTTGACCCAAGTTGTTGGTACCACCAGTACCAGCGTCCACAGTCCAGTTGCCAGCCGCAGCTGCCGCTGGGGTGATGTAGAAGCCATAGGAGATACCCTTGGCAAACACTAAGTAGTCGCTGCCGTCAGCGATGTCTGTGTTGACTGTGAGGCCAACACCATCAATGACGTCGAGCTGGACCCGCAAACGGATGTTGTCACCCTTGCCTAAGTTAAGATTAACTGGCCAGGATGCCTTACCGTCGGCGCTCCACGATTCAACTGTACCCAGGGTCTTGTTGTTGGTTACATCCCACAACTCGACGTTCTTGGTGTCAGCTGTTTCGGAACTACCGGACTTCATAACGGTAATGCGATCGATCAAAACTCCTTCGGTAGAACCAGCAGTAATCTTGAAGGCGTTGGTGATCACATCCACGTCACCCACGTCCGGGGTGGTATCTACAATTGAGCCATCCTCGGACACAGTCACTGTGCCGATAGTAACGGCTACAGCAGTCATGTAGTTGCCGTAGAACGGCGCACCACTAACTGAGGTAGCATTGGAGACAATGTCTGCGTTCTCCGCGATACCTAACTGAGCGGTTAACCCAGTAGTCACCGTGCTGGCGAAACCAGCGCGAATGTAGAAATCTTGGGAACCGACGATCTCTAAAGCAGGGGTAAAGAAGATCTGGGCTTTGTGGTTGGCGTTAAATCCGCCAGCCGTGCCACCTACTTGAGTACCGTCTGCCTTTAAGATCTTAACGTTCTCTAAGTCAGAATCGGCGGTCATGCCGGAACGAGTGACATAGAGAGAGGAGATCTTAACCGTGGCGCCAGCGGCGGCGGTTAAGGTCATCTTGGTAAAGTTGGCGTTACCACTCTTGGCCACACTGCCAGCGGCAGGAGTGCCAGAGGAGAGGTTAACGGTTAAACCACCAGTCGCCGGGGTGACTGAGCCACCACCAACAACTACTCTCCAGAAGATATCCTCGCCCGGTAATAACCGGCCCTTGGAATCAACCTGCTTGGCCCAAGCATCGTACTCACGGACGACACCTACGTAGAAATCGTAGGTACCGTTGGGGGTACCAGACTTGATCTTCAGGTTGAAGTTGAAGGACAGATCCTCACCAGGGTTTACCGCTACGCCGTTATAGGCGGCTAAACGGTTGCTTCCGCCATCAGGGTTGCTGATGAAGCTGGAAGAATCCACCCAGTCGTAGATCTTATCGTGCGGGTTGGAAGTACCAAGCCGCAGCTCGTGGGCACCACGGTAAGGCGCTACCTCAGGAGTGAGGGCGCTGGTTCCGTAGATGACCTTAGCTTTAGGATCAATCGACCGGTTAGTGAGAGTCAAGCTCATCGCCACGGTGTCGCCAGCATTGGCGCGGACGATGTGAGCTGTCCCATCGTTCTCACCACTCTGAGACTTCCACTGGTAGCGGAAGGGAGTGGAGAAGAACTCGACTGCCACGGCGGAGGAAGGCAGCATGAAGGCGATCGCCAACGATGCTGTCATGATCCACGCTATGGAGCGAGTCATTTTTTTGAAAGCGATTGACATATTATTTATTAGCTCTCTTAACTTTTATATATGATGCCTGTTTGTATTAGTGTAGCCCGTTCGCTTTTCAGCATCAGATCTTAATGCTGGAAAGGTAGTTGGGTTTCGTCCGATGCTCTGGGCTCGCACAAGATTTTATATGCGTTTGCCCTCGGTCCAAAAGCGTCGAACTTCCCTAAATTTTGAGTAGGGAAACCGATTAATTTCAGGTTTATTGAGGCAGACCACCGTAGATTACACCGTTGATGGATAGCTGCAGAATGTTTACTCGCTCATTAGTGAACTCTCCAGTGATCATGACGTTATCTGTTCCGACATATTGAATTAGACTGAGCGGGGTAGAGTTAATGATGTAGTATTGGCCACCAATGGCGATGGCTGGTTGACCATAGTAGGTCATCACCTTGCCCACCACCGTCTGTCTCCCACTCAACCGGGTCGGCGTAACCGGCTCCACTGTTACCTCCGCCGGATTGTTAATAGCCGCTGGCGTAGTGTCTAATTTGGCGGATTTTTCTTCTCCCGCCAACACCTCTCTAATCGCTACCACCGTTTTCTTTACGTCATCACCAGCGTTGCCTTTTTCGATATCTGTTAACAAAGTTTTCTGATCAGTTAATAACGAGCTAAACCGGTTAACCAGAGCCTCGACCCCAGCGGTGTCTTCGTTACCCGCCTGAGCTTTTTTAAGAGCTTCTTTGGCGCTGACCAAAGCCACCTGCGATTCGCGCAAGACCTTGGAGAGGGTCTGCTCCTCCCCCACGGATCCCTCTAAGTATTTAAGCCGTTCACTGGCGATATTAAGAGTAACCTTGGCCTTGCTGACTGGGTCGGTCGCAAAAGCGATCTCGACCTTTTCTAATACCTTTTTAGCCCAAAACAGAGCATCGGAAGGCCCGGCGCCCTGAGCCGCTACGCCAGTAGCCAAAGACCCCAAAAAGACTACCAACATGGCTACCATCGTTACTGGCATCGAGAAGGATATCCGTTGGGGAATGAGCGCCTTCTGCAAAGACTTGATCGAAACAAATAATGATTTAGCCTTGCTCTCCCCTTCCACAATGGCATCGGCTAATTCGACCTGGCCGATAGCCTGAAAAACTTTATCTCGAATAGCTTGTTTTTTACTCAACGACAAATCGGCTCTTGATCCAAGAGTCTTCAGCGTATTTTCTAATTGTTCAAATTGATTAGATGTCATAACAATAAAAACCAGGCGTCCCGATTAATCGGGGCTCTGAATCTAATAAGTGAATGTTAACTATTTGTTCCTAATTCTGCTGTCCAGCAGAACTAAGATTTTAGCTCTCGTTTGAGGGCGGCCAAAGCGCGATTGGTCAGCGCTCGGATGTTGCCCTCTTTCTTCTTCATGATCTGCGCCGAACGCGGGATCGGTACATCTTCGATGTAGCGTAGCGTCAGCACCTGCCGGTATTCCGGCTTGATCCGCAACAACGCTTCTTGCACTCCAGTCTGTTCTTGGTAGAGATCAACCGATTCTAAACTGGCGATCTCCGGCAGATCTTCAAGTGATAGACTCTGTCTGGTAGTGCGGTAGTAATCAATGATCGCGTTGCGCGCGATAGCAAAGAGCCAAGTGGAGAATTTAACTTCGGTGCGAGGCTGATAGGTTTTAAGTCCCTTATAGGCTTTGAGAAAGACCTCAGCGGTCAGATCCTCAGCCACATCCTCGTCCTTGGTTTTAAGATAGGTGAAGCGGTAAATGTTATCGACCCAAAGCTCATATATTACTCCAAAAGCCTTAGCGTCACCTTTGCGCGCTTTATCTATCAGTTCCCCGGGGGTTTCAATTCTTGCAGGAGGTAATGTCATTTACTCCGTCATTAGATATAACGAAACAGTCGTGAAAATGTTACACAACTGGTGTTTATTTAGCTCTGGGAGAGGAAAATTTACCACTGACTTATAGGCTATTTTAGCCCCCAAATCCCCCTCCAATTTAACTTTTCTATTCTAACCGAAATAGGGGTAAAAAGCAAGACCCGCCCAGATTAGGACGGGTCTTGCGGGTATGGGAGATCGAAACACCTAATAATCGTGGCCATCCTGCATCAGCAGGATACCGTCAGCCCACAGGTTGATTGGTAACATAGTTATCACGTCAAATTTCCCCTCGGCTACCACCCAGATCGGGTTAAATCCCTTCATGCTAAGCAGTTTATCTGATAGCCGGCTGCTTAGTCCCAACAACTGGATCTCGCTATAAAACCCAGATAGCTGGGGAGTGGATATATCCATATAAGGCTTACCGCCTCTAACAATTAACCAGCCCTCTAATTTATCCGGCTGTGAGGCGATCACATCCCCACCAACCGATCCACCAACGGCATCATCGGGCAAGACACTTTCGTCAAACCAGATCATCGGCATATCTTCATCACCACTATCGGTTAAAACCATCGCGCTAACGCCAGTAACGACTCCGTTGGTCAGACCCTCACAGGTAAACTGAATCGTAAAACCAATATAGTTTTGGATCTGCGCCCTAAGTTCGGAGTTATCCACGGATACGATGCTGTCGTCCACCTTAATCGATGGCGTCCCGTAGTTGGGGATCAATCGGCCATTAAGGGTAGTGGCCGCCTCCGCCTCGGGAGAGGACAAGAATATCGCCGCCACTGATAAACTAACCAAAACGGCCGCCTTAAGCAGCCACCAGAGACTCGATTTAAGAATATTTGAGTTCATCTCTACGTCTGTTATTAAACCAATATGCAGATTTTTGTTTTGCGTTTCCCCAAAGTAAGACGAGAGGATCCCAAAAGCCTTATCTAAGACCCTTAGGCACTGACTACCTAACAACCAGATTATAGCCTAACAGCGGGCTAAAACCACTATCTGGTTATCCCCATTGCTACAGCTGAGATGAGGCGATAACTCCCCCACCCAAGCAGACATCCTTCTGGTACAAAACTAACGATTGGCCAGGGGTGATCGCCCGTTCTGGCTTACTAAATTCGAAATAGTAGCCTTTTTTATCCCGTTTTAGCTTGCCAGCAAACACTTGGGGCGTATATCTGGGCTTGGCCAGTAATTTCTTCCCCAACAGTTCATCGACCGGAGATGCCACCCCACCCGCCCTCCCCTTATCAAGGGGAGGAGAGGAGGGGTTAATTAGATGGAGATTCTTAATTCTGGCCACCTTGGCATAGGTCTCTTTATCGCTACCTACGATCACCTGGTTCTTTTTTACATCCGTTCGGAGGACGTATAGGGGTTTAACAGTGCCAGATAGCCCAGCGATCCGGCGTTGGCCAATGGTGTAAAACCAAGCGCCCTCGTGTTTGCCTAATTTATTCCCCTTAGTATCCACAATATCCCCCACCTTCTCTGGCAATCTGGTTTTGAGAAAATCCTTGGCATCGATCCGACCGATAAAGCAGATGCCCTGGCTGTCGCGTTTAGTGGCGGTAGGGAGATTGGCCTCGCGGGCGATCTTTCTAATATCGTCCTTGATGTACTCTCCCACCGGAAAGAGACATTTTTTAAGCTGAGCTTGGGTTAAAGGGTAGACGAAATAGGTCTGATCCTTGATCGGGTCTTTCCCTCGCAGTAGTTCATAATGACCGCCAACCCCACCTACGCCTCCCCTTCCCAAGGGGAGGATGGGAGGGGTTATTCTATCGCCCCGAGAGGTAACGTACTGAGAACGAATATGATGGCCAGTGGCGATTAGATCGGCTCCTAACCTGATGGCCTCCTTAAGAAATAAATCAAACTTGATCTCTCGATTACAGAGCACATCTGGGTTAGGGGTAATACCCGAGGCGTAGCCCTTAAAAAAATCATCGATCACCCGCTTTTTGTACTCTTTTTCAAAGCTGACCACCAGATACGGAATTGTGAGCGCCTTACAAACAGACACCATATCCAGATAGTCCTGGTATAGCGGGCACTCGCCGATGTGTTTGATGGGGTAAGACCAGTTCTTCATAAACATCCCCACCACCTGATAGCCCTCCTGCTTTAGGAGATAGGCGGTAACGGAGGAGTCCACTCCCCCGCTCATCGCCACGAATACGGTGGGCTTGGGCCAGTTTTTGTCTAATTTAAGTTGGCTGGATTTAAAATAATCCGTCCAATGCCACCCCTTCTTGATTGGCTGCTTGCCTGCTAATTTCCTCATCTTAATGCCAGTAGTCATAAATACATCTTACCAGGGTTATCTCCCCAACTCGCCATCTAAGCTTGAGCCTGTTTTTACCGGGACCCATGGAGCCAATTGCGTAAGCTGATAGGAAAATTATCGCAGCGAAGGCGTTGTTTGAGTCCCGGCTTGCCGGGACGAGTTCGCCGGGAGCCAGAAAGATAATTTTCCTTTTCAGGTAGCAATTGGTGATTGGGGTGTCTTTTGGGGTGCCACCCCGTTTGGACAAGCAAATGGGGTGGCAGAAAGAACTATCTGAGGCAAACGGGTAGCAAAAGATAAGAGAAAAGCCCATCTCTGGGCTTCTCCTGAATTAAGTTGGTGGTAGGACTACCCTACTTTCCCCACAGTTGCCACCACTTCTTGGGCTTCTCTGGCGGAAAGAGCAACATCGATAGGTGGCCAATCTCGTTCTTGAGGCTACCCGGTAGATCCTCTCTGACTTCGCGCCGTAACCCCCGGATCTCAGTGGCTAAGGTGTTGAGGGCAACCAATAGTTTCTGCTTATACTCTTTATCGTCGACTCCCCCGCTATCTTTTACCTTGGACTTTAGCCGAGCGACTATCCCCTGCTTGGTGTATAAACCGGAGTCTTGTAGAAATTTAACCC
>JBAZHL010000004.1:0-33604 GCA_041652335.1 Patescibacteria group bacterium
TAGGGGCGTCGTTCAGTGGTAGGACAGTCCTCTCCAAAAGGACAAACGAGGGTTCGATCCCTTCCGCCCCTGCCAACTCGTGATAGGCCTGCCCGCCCGTAGCTCGTGGAGCGAAGGAGGGTTATCCCGCTCGAGGGGCTAATGGTATTCAAATGACTGAGCTGTATTCTACAACCCTAAAACACTTTCATCTGGCTATTGTTGAGTTTCTGCCCGAATTAAGGCAGCTCTACAGCCAAACGAGTGACGCAAAAATCAAAGAAGAAATAGAAGATCTCATAGAGGCATATGAGGGAATTGATTTGGAAATTGGTAGATACAGTTTAAATTACGATGAGCCGTACCGTTATTATGATGGCGAACCAGATGATATTGAAATAAATATTTCCGATGAAATGACGGCCAACTTAGTTCAACTCACCCTTAGGTTACTGTCGAAGTGGAAGGACAAGTTGGACAGAATACAGAAGAAAAAATATTTCACTGATGAGATTGCGGCGGAAGGTCGTCGGCTAAATAGGTTGATAGGGCAGATAGAGCCTCTGACGCAAACAACTTCTTATGTTTTTGGTAAATATGCCCATCTAGGTCAATTGCATTTTCCGGGGGAGGATGGGGCAGGGTTGCCCGAGCCCGTAGTCATTAATATGGGTAAGACTATAAAAAATAAATTAAAAATGGAGGATCTATTTATTGAGTCGCGTTCACAGGGAGAAGATGTGCATCTTCTGATTGGCAAGCGAGACGGTACTCCAGGGAAAGCCCATGTTGTGATTGACGCAAAGACAGGAGACATAAGAGTAGAAGATAATCAACAAGAGCCAACGGAACTGGTTAACAAGGTGGAGTCTATTTTGACAATGCCTAATGGTAAGAAGATTAAAGTTACCAGAGAAGCAATAAAAGAACTTGTGTCTGATAAAGACTAACTCGCTCAAGATGCGTCGCTATGATAATCTGAAGGTAGCTTTAAAAGACTAATCTGGCTCAGGTGAGCGGTTAATCTTGGGTGATATACTCAATCCATGAGCAATGCCCCAGATGGTGTTATCACTCTTACAGGCAGTCAACCGGGCAAGACCGTCACAATCATGGGCGGTGTGCATGGTGATGAAGTTTGTGGTGTCCAAATCATCGACAAGCTCCGGCGCAATTTGAAGGTGGATCGCGGCACGGTTCACTTGATCTACGGTAATCCGCGTGCTATCCAAGCAGGCAAGCGGTTCGTTGAGGTAAATCTCAACCGCGTATTTCGTGAACCCAGCGAGCTGAATGAAAAACAAGGTGTCAGCTATGAAGCCAAGCGGGCTCGTGAGCTCATGCCGTATTTGGTTGCCAGTGACGCGTTGTTGGATATTCACTCTAGTAACACCCCAGACAGTCCGCCATTTGTCATCTGTGAGGCTAATTCTTATGAGTTAGCTAAACACTTTCCATTTGCAACGATCTCTTCGGGGTGGGATGTTTTAGAGCCCGGTGGCACTGACGCTTATGTTAACACAGGTGGCGGACAGGGGATTACTGTTGAGTGCGGCTATCATCTTGACCCCAAAGCACCCGAAATAGCTGAGGAAACAGCCTGGGAGTTCCTAAAATTGATGGGGGCCATTGATGGTGAGCAACCCTTGCCGAAAGTGCCAATCCAAACACATATTCAGGTTTGGCATATCCATATCACTAAACATAACTTTCGGCCTGCTCGAGTATTCCAAGATTTCGAATGGTTGCAACCTAACGAATTAATTGGTCATGATGGAGATGAGCAGGTGATGGCGCCTGCGGCCTCCTGCATCCTGTTCTGTCGGAAACGCGAAGATCCGGGGGAAGAAGCATTTCTGCTGGGCAGAAAGATGGATTGATGCAGGTGCTGGTGTGCGATAAACAAAAAAGCCGGCAAGTGAGATTATCACTTGCCGGCATGTTACACCAACAACCAGCAGGCATCTTCGCGCAGCGGACAGGTGGCACAGTA
Source organism: Patescibacteria group bacterium (assembly GCA_041652335.1). Taxonomy (GTDB): domain Bacteria; phylum Patescibacteriota; class Kazan-3B-28; order Kazan-3B-28; family UBA10110; genus 2-01-FULL-49-10. The sequence goes on from JBAZHL010000004.1 coordinate 1,973, forward strand.
GTGGAGTGGTTGAGGGTCACATAGGCACAGATCGCGCTTGAGTTCAAGATCGTTTGTAATCTCCCAACCGTTATCGCGCAGGAGATCCTGCACGATCGGGTTAGTGGTTACACAAACCCCCCAGTATCCTGCATTCAACGCATGATGTTGCCGAATTTGCAGCATCATGCGACCGATATGCTGACCACGCCATGGCTCAACCACGACCGCTGAACCAAACTCCACCAACTTGTGTTTATCGCGCACAATCTGATGGCCATCTTTGGTTCGAGCCGGGAAGATGCCCGAAAAACCGATCGGCTCATCTCCGAATGTGGCAATTACCGCAAAGAGTAGGGTAGAGCGCAGCTCATCTTTCGAAACGGACAGCATATGCGGTTCGGCCTCGGATAGCGCGCTCCAGGTGGAGAGTAGCTGTGGGTCCATCTCCAATGCCTGCCCCTGGCGGGTAAATACTTGATATCTCACCGCTATGATCGGTGATGCGACGTGCGACATGGCTTCCTCCTTGTCTGTTAATTCAAGTTACAAAAAATCCCTCGTGCAAACTATAACGAGAGATCAAAATTAATGTTTACCACTAAATCCGTCTCTCTTACGAGAAACGGCGACGAGCCTGCGAGTTGTCCGAAGAATGGTACTGCATAGTGGCAAGATCTAACTTACTATAGCGCCCTGACCCTGTCAAATTAGTTATAGGCGGATAAAGAGTCGTCTGCCTTGCCATCCTTCGCCAAGGCTTCGGAATGGCCTGGCCAACAATGGCACGAGTCATGCGACCCGCCCCTAAAGAAGGCGGGGTTTTATTGCAGTTGACAGAAAGTAAAGTATGTTTTACATTTAGTATGATATACTTTACATATAAACCATATGGATCATCAGCAGTATCAAAAAATAAGAGTACTGATTTTGCTGTTAGTCGCGACAATAGTGGCGACGGCGATTATCGTAAACAATCTTTATTTGGCATTTGCTGGGGTGCTAATCGGTATGCTTTTTCTATTGGTGGCCAAACAGAAGTTTAAGCAGGCGATCGTGGATGAGCGAGTTATCTCTATTGCTGGACGGGCTTCTCAAGTCACTTACGTAGTCGTCACCACGTTATTGGCTTGTCTTGGGTTATTTTTTACTCTCTCGGCCAAAACACACAATAGTCCATATCTGGAATCCATTGGCGTTGTCTTTTGTTATGTCGCTTTGCTCTTAGTTACGATATACTCCCTGTCCTACCATTATTTCAACAAAAAATATGGCGCTGATGAGTAATCGGATCAAAATTTGCCGAGCTGAGAGGAGTTTAACTCAAGAGGATCTGGCTCAAAAATGCGGCGTGACCCGTCAGACGATAATCGCCGTGGAGAAAGACAAATATATCCCTTCGTTGGAACTTGCCTTTAAAATCGCCCACGTCTTTAAGCAACCGATCGAGAAAATATTTACTTATAAATTGTAGATTATGGACAAAAACTTATTTATCCATTGTCTGGGGGTTATGGTTTCGTTGGGTATCTTTGTTTTTCTGTTAACTTTGAATTTCATCGGATACGGTGTCAGAGAGCAATGCAATATCGCTCAAGGTCGTTATGACGGAGATTGTGTCGAGGCTCTTAGCCAGTATCTTGATGACGAGAATAATGGTTATTACTCTCGTAATTCAGCAATTTGGGCGTTGGGTCAGCTGGGGGATGAGCGGGCGCTTCCGGTTCTACAAAAGTACTACACCGATTATTCCGGAGGGCGAGGTGATAGAAGTGTGGAACTCTCTCAGTTAGAGCTGAAGCGAGCAATCGGATATATGGAAGGGAATCTGAATATCCCTAAACTTTTATTAAATTATTAATAAAATAGGAGAAGATTATGAAGTTAGAAAAGGGATCTCTCGGGGTTATTAAGTGGTTTGCTCGTATCACGGCCTTATTTTTTTTGGTTATTGGCTTGATGTTTTATTTTGGTTACGGCAACCCACTGCCAAGCCCCGAGTATTCGTTGTGGGAGAATGTGATGCTAACGGCTTTACCGCTTACCTTTATCGGTTTAGCTTTGGGCTGGTGGAGAGAAAAATGGGGCGGCTATCTGACGGTAGCCCCGGTAGTTATCGGAATGTTGCTGGGGTTAATTACCGGAGAGGCAGTTAGTATAAACTTTTTATTCCCGCTTATCCCCGGTATCCTATACTTTATTGTGGGATACAATCAGGATAGCCACGTCAGGTAGTATCCTCCCACTGTGAGTGAAGTTTTTCTACGATTTCTGGATAACAGTGGTAGAGCATAGCTCACTACACGGCGTTGCTAAGCGGGTTCCTTTAAAGTACGCTTGAGGGAGTTTAAATTAGCTCTTTTGCTTGGGTTAGTTACCTATGAGTCCTGCCATCCTAATTATCCGCTCCCAGAGTGAATGTTTTTATAAGTCAGAGTGGAAGTTTGAACCTTGGGGTGATATTATGTAGCTACTATGAAGATAAGGATTGTTGACCAACCCATCACTAAAAGCGAGCTAAAAGAAATCGCCAAAGAAAGATTTGGTGACTTGGTTAAGGTGGTGGTCGATATCAAAAGAAATATTATGGCGATTGGTGGCGAACTTCACGCTGACGAGGAAGCGATTTTGCTCGAAAAGGGCTCTTTGCAAAATAATCTCTGGGGGATTAACCTTTATCCTGATGTCCAAGATGATGAGTGGATTGAATTTGATTCGATGATCAATGTCCGTCCTTCTCAGAACAATCGTTCCCGAGGGATAGAAGATGAGGCTATTAGAGGCAAGATTGTAGATATTATCAATCAATTAGTGCAGTGATCCATCATTCCGATGCAGTATTAGCCAATTGGCCAAATTTAAGCTTAGCCGAACAGTTAGCTAATGTTGGGAGTGAGGTTAGCCGTGCGGCTAAATGGCAGGGCAAAGATAAGGGTATTGCAGATCGAGCTTACGAGAGAATGTTGGAACTGCTTAACGCTACGATTTTATGCCAGACGGAGAGACCAGCACTGAAGGAGCTGACTCGGGTTAGAGAACTTATGAACGCCAGTTATTATCAGGAATCCCCAGTTATGCTATCTGAATTTAACAAATATTTTTTTCCGTTCGCCGTATTGGCGAACAAGCATAGACAATCCTAACCTCCTATATAATTCTAACGAAAGGAACATTATGAAAACTTGTATCGCATGTAGTATGCCGCTGGATGATTCGAGCCAGATCGGATGTGAGGTGGCTGATGGCGCCGTCTGTGTACACTGTTCTACTCCTGATGGCCAGGTAAAAAGCTGTGAGGAAGTTTTTGAGGGCGGCGTGCAGTTCTTTATGGGAGCTGTACCTAATGCCGACCGCGCTTTGGCAGAAAAACTGACCCGTAAAAACATGAAGAACCTTCCTTATTGGCAGAAGAATGGTTGTTCTTGTTTGGACGGCGAAGAAGCCAGTGATGAAGAGTTTACTCAGGCATCCCAAAATCTGTAAGACTACGATCGGCTGACCGTCTACTCATGACTAACGCAATTCTCTACAACGTTTTTGGAATCTTAGCGGTTTTGGCTGTGATATTTTTCCATATCCCAACGGTCTGGGTGGTTATTGGGTTGGTGGTCATTATCATTTTAGTAATCTGGAATCCGCTGATGCCCGCTGTGGAAAGTATCCCCAAAGGGTTTGTAGAAAAGAAGTTTGATACCGGGGAAGTGGTATTAAATTATGTGGAAGGACCCAATAATGGCCCTCCCATCTTGTTTATCCCTGGACAAGCTGAGTTTTGGCAGGGCTATCGATTGATCATCCCAAGTTTTGTAAAAAAGCATCATATCTTTATTGTTGATGTCAGAGGACACGGCAAATCCACCAAAACTCCCGGTAAATATTCCTACAACCTGTGCGGAGAAGATCTTAAACGATTCTTGGCAGGAGTGATAAAACAACCCACGATCGTTTCTGGACTTTCGTCCGGCGGGGTGATTGCTTTATGGCTGGCGGCCAATGCGCCAGAACTGGTGGCGGTGGCTATTGGCGAGGATCCTCCAATTTTTTCATCCATCTGGCCCCGGATCAAAGATGAGAAGTACATGTATCGCAACTTTGAGGTGATGGTAGAAAACTTAGATAAACCCGACAGAGATATTGAGGGATATTTTGCCGATTTGGGTATACCTGATCCCAAGGGCGGTGATAAGCTGATGCTTATCCCTCGGCCGATAGCCAAGTTTATTGCCGGGGGATTTAAGATCAACAAAAAACTCTCTCCATGGCGGAAATACGATATCCCCATGTTCCCGTTTAATGGTCGGGTGGGGATGAAGTTCTTAAGTGAATATGACGTTGATTTTTCTAAAGCGACAATCGATGGAAGATTGAGCGAGGGGTTTGATCCAGAAACTACCCTCAAAAAGATCCAATGCCCTGTGTTGTTGATCCATGCTAATTGGTCTCGGCATAAAACCTGGGGGCTATTGGGCGCGATTGATGACCAGGATGTTGCCAAGATGCACTCTCTCATTAAAGATTTCACCAGCGTTGATGTAAAAGCTCAACATGAAGTTCATATGACCAAACCAAAAGATTTTGCCAAAATCGTGGACGATTATTTAGAAAGCAGAACCAGCCGGAAGTAGGTAAGGCAGGAACCAGTAAAAAATAGCAAAATGCCGAACGAGAAGTTCGGCCTTTTCTGGAGTCTATTTTTGTTTTGAGAGGCTAAGCGACTACTTCTTTTTCTTTATCGTGTAGTCGTGGATCTCTTTTGTCAGTGTGTTGTTGATCTTGATCAATCGATGGATCTCGTCTTGGAGCTTTAAAATTGCTTCGGTATCCCTGTAGGTCTGTTCTGCCTGTTTATCGGAGGCTTGAGCGGCTACCTTTTGACCAACCATAATTACCGACAACAGCACCAACTGCAAAAAAGTCTGAGCGATCCATGATATTAGAACTGGCGTTCCTCCCTTGATCGCTGACGGCAGACTAATAAAGGCGATAATGGCAAAGAGGTAAGCACACCACATGGTGCCTACCGCGCTGGTAATTATCACCGCTAATTTACCGTTGAATCCAACCTGTTCGTTTTTTGTTAGATGAGGACCGGTTTTGGATCGTTCCGTAATTCGGGAGTGGAGGACATGTTTAGGATTCATTGTGATTTATTTTCGGATATCTATATTGATTATAGTAAGTCGTCAGGAAAAAGGATATAACCTTATAGTTGAATTTATAAAATATTGACCGAGAGCTCATTTGCCAATATGTTGAGGGTATCCTGAGCGAGGAGGTCTTTAAAAATGGAGTTAGAGTGGGCGACCCTTGTCCATTACTTTCACGAAGCATACAAGATCTCCCTTGTCGTGGGGGTGATTACTTGTGTGGGGTTTAGCAAACCGCGTCGAATCTACAGTTTTCTCATCATCGCCCTCATTTTTTCTCAAACCCTCTGGCTGTTAGAATGTCCGCTTACCATCTTAGAAAAAGAACTGGCTCAGGGCTTAAACTATTCGTTTACCCTCTGGGTCTTCTTATGTGTTCTGGTGTTAAGCTGGGCAGCCAATAACTGGCTTTGGTCAGCGCCTATAATGCGCGAGGTCATTGGCCTCGTCCGAAAGCGGAATCCGTTTAACATGACCGTTGTGGGTTTGATCACAGTCGGCGCCATTGGGGCGCTTACCAGAGAGGGCATTGATAACTATGGCAATGGAGTGCTGATTGTCCTAATGGGGGTTGCTTCGGCTATAGCATCATTTATCTTATGGTTCGACCTGGCCAAGCATCTCCGATCACTCTCCAACCAAGACTAAATGCCCCTGGCTTTCAAGCCGGGGGTTCTTTTTGTTATGTAATACGACCTGATGGTGGTTTTGATGGTAAAATAAGATTAATATAATTCATCTAACTACTATGAAAAGATGTGTCTCTAACCCATGCAATGCGGTGTACGGCATGGGGCTAATCGGAGCGGCAGTTTATTTTATCGGCGGAGCTACGAGTTTTGGCGCCGGAGTGATCGGTTTTCTCAAGGCGCTGGTCTGGCCTGCGCTATTGGTGTATGAAGCGTTCAAATTATTAGCCAAGTAAAAAGGAGGAAGGATGGATATCAAAAAACAATGGAAGCTGCTAACGGATAATTGGCTGATCGCGCTGATCGTTTTAGTTTTGATTTTTATAGCGGGAAGTTTTAATTTTAATATTCCCAGCACCCTTAACACCTTCTCTGGCCTGGGTGGTGGATCCAGTCGAGGTATCGCCGTAGACGAAAAGTATACCTCCTCTGCTATTGCACCGGGGATAGGAGAGGATGCCAGTTTTAGCCCAGATGCGCAAACCCGAATCCTGACCCAGAGTGCCTATCTCTCCAGCGAAGTGAAAAAGGGAAAATTCCAGGATGCAGACAAGCAGGTAAGAGATATCATCAAGACCACCGATTCGTTCTTGTTGGACGAAAATGTGATCCAGCACGAGAGCCAGTTTCGCCAGTACTATACCGGCAACTATGTTATTCGAGTTGAGGCCAGCAAGTACGATTCAGTGGTTAACCAGCTGCGCGGGATAGGTAAAGTCCAGGAGTTTACCAAAGGGATAGATGATATCACCAACGGGTACACCAAATTAGAAATCGAGATCGTCGCGGAAAAAGATCGGTTAGCTCGCTACGAAGCTTTGTACAAAGAGGCCAAAACGGTTGAAGATAAGTTGTCTCTGAGCGATCGGATCTACAACCAGGAACGGACAATTAAATACTACGAAGATGCGTTGACCGGCATGAACGAGGATGTCGAATATTCCAGCGTCACGGTTCAGATCAACGAAAAGCATTCTGATTACGCCGGTGTTAAATTCATCAGTTTTGGCACATTGATCAATAACTTGGTTACCGGCATTAATAATCTGCTGACGATCATCTTCTTCTTGCTGCCTTATGGGATCTTGGCCTGGTTGATCTACTACGGATTCCGTTGGTGGAAAAGGGGGCAGGGGCGTCGGAAGTAATCGCATTGTCTTAACCTAAGACAAAATTACCTGACTATGTCGGATATTACTCTGATCATTGTGGCGGGTGTTCTGATGTTGCCTGGGCTTTTGGGTGTGTTCTTGCCGATTCTGCCCGGGATCCCGTTTATGTTTGTGATCGCTCTAATCTGCGCGATTATCACTAAATTTACGGTTCTAAGCGGTATAGAGATCGGCTACTTGGCCGGGCTGATGATCCTCTCATTGTTAGTGGATTTTCTTTCTGGCATGTTGGGCGCCAAAATGGGCGGCGCATCCGGTAAATCCCTGCTGATCGGTATGGTGGGTCTACTGTTGGGCACACTGCTCTTGCCGCCTTTTGGGGGTATCTTAGGGATGTTTATTGGGGTAGTGGCGGGTGAGATCTATTTCTTTGGCAAAACCAAAGCAGCGATTAAAGCCGCCACCGGTAGTGTACTGGGCGCTCTAACGGGAGCCGTTATCAACCTGATAGTTGGATTAGTCTTTGTGGGATTGTTTTTTGTCTTCGCGATATAGCCGCCAAATTGCAGTCATCATTCACCTTTATCCCTTGACATAGGGCTGGGTTTGTGTTAATATCCACAAGTGTGGTGAAAGGGCGTTGCGACCTCTGGAGCGGGGTCGTATTTAATTGGTTTTCACCTGGTCTAACCAGATGGTCTAAATATATGTTTCGCAAGTCTTACAGTTCGTCTTCTAACCGCCACCCCTCTTCTCGGGGCGGAGGTTTTAATCGGTCGCGGTTTAGCGGAGGAGCGTCTCGCAGGTCTATTGGTGGAAAGGGCGGGGGACGTAATGTCCAGGCCCGATCGCCCAGACCAGCCAGCCGGGGTAAATCGACCTTTGATGTCACTGCCTTTGTTAACAAGGTAGTAACCAAACCCACAGTGACCCAGTTTTCCCCTAAACATAAGTTCACCGATTTTGGTTTGGATAAAGAGTTGGAGGAGGTAATTACTCAAAAAGGGTACATTGATCCGACTCCGATCCAGGATGGAATTATCCCGCTGATTATGGCGGGTAGGGATGTAGTGGGCTTGGCCAATACTGGCACAGGCAAAACCGCCGCCTTTTTATTACCGCTTATTCACCAGATAAGACATCAAAGTTCTGGCCGGGTTTTGATCTTAACGCCTACTCGGGAGTTGGCTATTCAGATTCAACAAGAATTTAGGAGCTTTGTTCCTAAGTCTGGGATGCGAGCTGTCGTCTGCGTGGGTGGGGCTAACATTAGCACGCAGATCAGAGACATGCGCCACCATCATCAATTTGTGATTGGGACTCCCGGGCGAATATTAGATCTCATGAAGCGGGGAGTGCTGAAACTTGATGATGTGAAGATCATTGTTTTAGATGAAGCCGATCGGATGTTGGATATGGGTTTTATTGGCGATATGCGCTTTGTGATGTCCAAGATGCCCAAACCTCGGCGGACTTTATTCTTCTCAGCCACTATGTCGCCGGACATCAGCCGATTGATAAATGATTTTCTGCACGAACCGGTAACGGTTTCGGTAGCGACTCAAGCCATCCCCACTAACATTGAACAGGATGTGGTCAGGTTAAACGGTCGGACTCGAGTAGATGTGTTAGTGGAGCTGCTAACCGATTCAGCCTACAAAAAGGTATTAGTCTTTGGTCGGACTAAGCACGGAGTCGAAAAACTCTCCAAGATATTGGTCAACCGAGGGATCAAAGCTGATTCTATCCATGGCAATAAAAGCCAGGGTGGCCGCCAACGTTCGCTTAAGCAATTTAAAGAGGGAACCATCCAAGCGCTGGTGGCAACTGATGTAGCCGCTCGGGGGTTGGATATTAGTAACGTTACTCACGTTATTAACTTCGACCCGCCCGAATCTCGTGAGGACTATATCCATCGGATCGGCCGTACCGGTCGGGGAGATCAATTGGGCAAAGCCCTGACCTTTATCGATTAGCCAAAATTAAATCGGCTGGCTATTTAAAGCTAATTTGGCTGTTTTCTAAATATTTGGATAAACCAAACCGCCGACTTGGTTAATGATCGATGATGCCCCGATTGTGAGTTGGGGGATGTTACAATAAGAACGTTACGTCCACGCTTGCTATTATCGAAGTTCGTATGTCGTCGGGGCAAAACAAAATAGTCGTAATTGAGGATGATAAGATCCTATTAAAGGCTCTGAATGTTGAGCTACTGAGCGAGAATTTTGAAGTTCTGTCTGCGTCGGACGGGGTTTCCGGATTAGGGCTGGTTAAAAAAGAAAAACCCAATTTAGTACTGTTAGACTTAGTGCTACCTAAAATGCACGGGTTTGATGTGTTGAAAGCGCTAAAAGACAACCCGGACACTAAATCGATACCGGTAGTTATCCTAAGTAATTTAGGGCAGGATACTGATATTAAAAAGGGGATGGAGTTGGGGGCAAAAGATTATTACAAAAAGGCCTCCACCGATCTCAGTGAGCTGGCCGCTAAGATCAAAAAGATCTTGGTGTAATCTTTTGCTAACCGCTTTTTTATGCGGACTGGTTGGACTAATCTCATTTTGCACACTACTGCTTTAATCTATCGCCGGAAGCAGGATCTTTTAGTATCACACGCCTTCCGGGCTGTTTTAGACGTTTTGATCATTGTAATTTTGGAGCTGTTTTTGGCCATCGTCTCCTTCCCGTTGTATCTGGTCTCTAAGGAGAGCGATTTAGGGGGCAAAAAGCAGTATAGAATTCGCCGGGTTATATCTTTGTCCCTGCTATCCACAATTCTGATAATCTGGGTACTTAAATTGATCTTTGTGGTGTTTGTTCCTCTGTATTTTGACACAAAACAGACTTTCTTTGTGTCTGAAAAATCGGATCAAAATCCAGCCATTCAGGTTGGTTATGAGTTACCCAATATTTACAATGCTAAAATAGACACCTCTCTTGTTCCTCCCACTGTGTATGACGCACTAATGATAAGGAGCGGCCGATTGTTTGTCGGAGGGAAGGGGATGGCTAACACTGAAGTTATCTTAACCATCAAAAAGGAGACGGCAGGAGATAGTGGTGGCGTTAATTTCTACATCACCAGTGTTAACTCAGCAGGGGAGTGGAGTATCGGTACGGATAAAGATAACTCACGCCTATCTCCCGGGAGGTATGGGCTGCAGGTGATGTCCTACAGCCGAGAGGCTAATGCCACCAGCTCGCTTAGCCCGATGCGGTCGTTTGAGATCGGTCAGGATTGGTTGGGCACAGCCGATAGAATAGATGTTTATCTTAACTACGCTGTAGTCGTTTTTCTACTATTAAGTATCTCGTCTATAGTTTTATTGATTTAAAGATATGTGGATGAATTTAATATTGCGTACTTCAAGCATGATCCATCGAGTGAAGGAAGAGATCATCGATGCCAGCATTCCCAAAACCATTGTGTTTGCCTTTGTAATAGTTGTTTTAGAACTGTTGCTGTTAGTTATATCGTTGCCGTTATACATCTTTATCACGCCTGATAAATTTAATGGGGATAAAAAGGGAGTGGAGAAGTATCGACTTAAACGCAAAGCCTCTCTAACCGGTTTATTGAGTTTTGCACTGCTGTGGCTCACTATTTTTGGTGGGGTCTTTTTGGTTAACTCGGCCAAAAATGTTAGCGCTTTGTCGATCGGGTGGAGCTTTGATGATCCTACAGAATATATTTATGATTCCAGCCAGATACAGGTGATCGATGGGATGGCGATCTTTGCGGCATCCGTTAAAAAAATGGACGAGACGCCAACAGAGAGCACCCCACCAGCAGAAGAGTCCCAGTTAGCCCCCGAGCCCGCTCCCGAACCATCTTTGGAGCCTGCTTTAGAACCCACTCCCACGACTGAGCCAACCCCTGAACCGACTCCCGAGCCCGAGGTAACTCCTGAGGTAGAGCCGGTTCCAGCACCCGAGCTTACCCCGGAATCGACCCCCGCATCGGAGACGTATAGAGGGTATGACCCCATCGGGATCGCCCAGGTCTCTCCCCAGCCAACCGCTTGCCGGGCTACTATCCAACCGGTCAACTCCTTAACGGTAATGGATCTAAGCGAGTGGGCGGGATTTATTGAAGTGGCCAGCAAAGGCGCAGGAGAGGTCTACTATCAACTATCGGATGATGATGGTCTCACCTGGTACTACTGGGACGGCGGGTGGGTTGTCGCTGCCGAAGGCCAGTATAGTACCGCGGCGGTAGTGGATAATCATATTAAAAAATTCCCTATCGATAGTGGTCGGATACTGTTTAGAGCTTATCTAACCAGCGACTGTCAAAGCGATGTGAAGCTGATTGATGTAACGGTTGCATCAAATCAAAAAATAAAGACTGCCAAGAAAGTGTCGTCTATCGCTGTGGCATCTCCCAATGGGGGGGAGTCATTAGCTATGGAATCCACGGTGACCATTCAATGGGTATCTTCCAACATATCCGGTAACGTTAAAATCGAATACTCCAAAGACGATTTTGTATCAGATCTACATACCGTAGCTGATTCCACTCCTAACGTTGGCTCCTACGATTGGGTTGTTCCCTCTGACGCGAGCGAGACGATCAAAATTAAAGTTACATCGATCAAAAGTGCTTTAGTTGCTGATACCAGTGATGCTAATTTTGCCATAGTCTCTCTGGTAAAAGTGGATCCTATCAGTCAGTGGCCTTTAGACGACAATAGCGGGTGCACAGCAATTGATATGGCCGATAACAATAACGGTGTTTTGGGGCCAAAGTGCTCTGCCAGCGCGCCAACCTGGACAACCGGCAGATCTGGCAGCGCCCTCTTGTTTGATGGCAAAAAGGATACCTTAACTGTCGCGGATGCTAACAACCTCGACCTGACCAAGCAGGGATCGTTATTGGTTTGGTTTAAGATCAACACCTATAGCGACTACGCTACCCTGATCCACAAGGGGAGTGATGTAAGCCTGTCTGATGAAGCCTATTTCTTGCAGTTTGGCGGGCCGGATTACGGCAATAGTTTTAGATTAGTCGCCGGTGGCCATAACGGATCATCGGTTAGCCGGGTAGTCTCCGATACCGATTTAGACGCCAGAGTTTGGTATCAGGCGGTGTACACCTGGGATATTTCCGGACAGCGACTGTATCTTAACGGGCGGCTGGATGCTTCGAATATCGAAGTAATCAGTATGAGAACATCTGCGGGTTCGTTGCAGATCGGCTCCCGCACTCCTAACAAGGATTATTTTGCGGGTACGATCGATGAGGTTGGGATATGGAACCGCGCACTGAGCGCCTCGGAGATTGGCGAGTTATATTTGGGGGGAAACAATACCGCGCCGGGATTGGCACTTGGTGATGATGCCAAGCAATTTGACGATGGGTATGCTTATATCAACTACACTATCAGCGATACCGAGAGCAATTTTGTTGACCTGTCCTCTTACGAATATTCACTGACTGGTAGTTTTGCCGGTGAAGAGGCCGCCCTAACCGAGGTAACCGGGAGCACAAAACATGATGGGGTCTCTGCTCTTACATCTTCTCCCACCGGTGTCTCCCATACGTTTGTCTGGAATGTGGCCGCCGATCTTCCGGATAAAGTTAACCAGGTTGTCTACGTTCGACTAAGGCCAACCGATGGGATAGCCCCCGGAGATTTTGTTGAGGGCAGGGTGTTGATCAGTGATACCGAGAAGCCAACTATCACTAATCTATTGGCTAAGCAGGCGGCTGATTCTGCCAAAGTGAAGATTAGCTACAACCTATCGGACAGTAGTAGCGCGCTAAAGGTTGAGCTGGACATCTCTGACGATGGAGGTTCAACCTGGGTGGTTACCGATACCAGTGTAACGGGAGATATCGGGATGGAGCTAACACCGGGATCTGGTAAAACGATTATTTGGGACGCCGGGATCGATTTCGCAGGCAAGGACGAAAGCGATATGAGGGTAAGATTGCGCTCCACTGATGCGTATCAAAACATCAACGACTATGTTGATTCGGCTGACTTTGTCTTTGATAATCAGGCTCCCATTGGGCTGAACTCTCTTAAGGGCATCGAAGCTATGACGTCCGCTATTGTTTGGGCGTGGACGCCAGTCAGTGATGAATCTAATTTTGACCATTATGAGATCTGGTACGGCAAAAGTTTGGTTGATGTTAAAGCCGCATCGGGTATGGCTGCCAAGTGGGATCCGTCTAATGATCGTGGCCTGACCAGCATGGGAGCTGCTTCCAGTAGTATTACCGGATTAGCTCAGGCGACGCTGTATTACGCCAAGATTTGGGCAGTAGATAGTTTTGGTAATCGATCAACCGCAGAGGCGGCGCAACTAACTACTGCATCTACGCCTGCCGCACCTGTTGTATCTGGTAGTTCCAGAAGCAGACGTAGTGGCGGGGAGATAGCCGATACCACAGCTCCGTTTAAACCAATTCTTGACCAACCGCAGACACCGATCAGTCAAATAGAGGTGAACTTCTCTGGTACCGCCGAGGTGGGTAGTTTGGTGGATCTATATGTGGACGGCCAGTCGACTGGTTTGCGCGTTAAAGCCGCCCAAAATAACGGAGCGTTTATCGGTACAATTACTTTAGGTGCTGGTAGCCATACATTGTCGGTAACAGCTACTGACGCAAGCGGCAACGTCAGCGAAAAGTCTGACCCCAAGACGGTAACCATAGATCTCACGGTTAAACCGGAAGCTCCGATCGTGCCGGAGGAGAAGCTGGTCGAGATAGTACCGCCAACAACGTCCGAGATTCCGCTTGTCTCCCCGGAGTTGCCGACTACCACCCCAGTGTTGGCCGAAGTAGCAGGAGCCACCGAGTCACCAATTTTATCGGCGCCACAGGTGGCTAAAGTCACAGGGGTTAGTTTAGGGAATAACATCACCATCGTCGGCACCGGGATACCCAATTCTGAGGTGGTCGCCTTTATCTGGTCTGAACGTGCCATAGCCTACCGAACGTCAGTAGACAACGAGGGGAACTGGAGCGTTACTCACTCGCAAAACGATGTTGAGTTAGCGGATGGTGACCACGAGGTATATGCCTTAACCTTAGATGCCAATAGCCAAATTAAAAGTCAATCCAGCGAGGTTAAAAAGTTTAGCATTAAGAAAAATCAGCTTGCCCTGGTACTGTCTTATTTCGATTTCACCACCACCTTATTAACGGTGCTGTTAGCCCTAATTGGTGTCGCGGTGCTACTACTAAGGCAGAAAACGGTGGCAGCGGAAGACACCAAGAGCGCTAAAAGTATTAAAAACATTCAGGGGCGGAAATAAATAAGCCTCATGTGCGTTTTCTATCCCCGCTAATTTATATGAGTACAAGAAGATACAAAATTATACTTCTGGTCGCAATGGCAGCACTCATTGTGCTGGGGCCATTTTACGTGTGGTGTTCGTGGGAATCTGCCATAGCCGACAGCTCCCGGCGGGCACTTCTGATTGGCAACACCGCGGCCACTGCGCTTAACAACGAAATGTTAAAACAACTACGGGGCGTGTCGGAGGATGAAGATACCGTCGCCTATAACAGCGTTAAAACCGGGTTGATGGCACTTACCAACACGGATGAGCGTATTCGGTTTGTTTATCTCTATACCCGACGAGATGGCAAGATCTATTTTTTAGCTGATTCTGAACCAACTACCTCTGAGGATTATTCGCCTCCGGGGCAGGAATACACTGAGGCTGATTATGAAACCGTGCAGCCATTTGAGGATGGTCGGGAGCGAATTACTAAACCAGCAGCCGATCGATGGGGGACTTGGGTTAGTATATTAGTACCGATGAAGGATGAGGATACTGGAGAGGTTAGGGCGGTGCTGGGTATAGATTATCCGGCAGATATCTGGAACAGTGTGGCCAGAGCTCAGGCGGTTAGCGCGGGAAGGTTAGTTGTGGCAGTTGGTTTATTGTTGTACAGCCTGTTCTTGATCCAGAAGAAAACTGCCGAAAGGGAAAAATTGGCGGACATAGTGGAATCGTCAGACGATGCCATTCTTACCAAAGATATTCATGGTATCATCCAAAGCTGGAATGGCGGAGCCGAGAAGATCTACGGCTACACCGCTAAAGAAGTAATTGGCCAGTCGGTCAATATTATCGTACCGAAGGAGTTACAAAAAGAGGTCACAAATGTCCTGGCCAAGGTAAAGAAAGGATTGGCCGTTCAACATTACGAGACAGTTCGTTTGAAAAAAGATGGAGGAAGGGTGGATATGTCGCTGTCCGCCTCGCCGATTAAAAATGATGCCGGAAAAGTATCTGCCGTATCTGTGATCGGTCGCGACATTACTGCACGCAAGCGAGCGGAGGAGCAGTTGGCGTTTAGAGAGGCACTGTTGGCGGCAGAAGCCGAATCATCTATTGACGGAATATTGGTGGTTGATAATGAGAGCCGCCGCACCTTGTTAGTTAACAAACGGTTTGGAGAGATCTGGAAGGTACCCCAGCAGATTATCGATACTAAAGATGATAAAAAAATGCTGGAGTATGTTGCGGCGCAGCTTAAAGATCCTAAAGCATTTGGGAATAAAGTTGAATATCTTTATAAACACCCCAAAGAGACAAATAGGGATCAGGTGGAATTGGTTGATGGAAGATTTCTCGATAGGTATTCCGCGCCATTGATCGGTGTTGATAAGAAAAATTATGGTCGCATTTGGTTTTTCCGTGATATCACTCGCGAAAAGCAGATCGATACGATGAAAAGCGAATTTGTGTCGGTGGCCTCGCATCAGTTAAAAACCCCCTTGGCAGGGATCAAGTGGATCACCGAACTTTTGTTGGGCGATAAGATAGAAAAGCCCAGCGAGAAGCAGATTGAGTATCTTAACGATATCCAATCCAGTAATAATCGGATGCTAAAATTGGTAAACGATCTGCTGGATGTCTCCCATATTGAGACCGGCCGAAAATTCGAGATAGTCAAGCAACCAACCGATATAGCGGAGTTGGTTGGTATGGCGTTAAAAAACAATCAGCAGCTGGCCAAAGACAAGCAAGTTACCGTTACTATCTGTAAAGGAGCCGAACCGAAGTTGTCGTTGAATGTGGATTCGGATAAAATTCGACAGGTTTTTGAGAATCTGATCAATAACGCGATTAAATACTCCAAGGAAGGCGGCCAGGTAGAAATAGGCTGCCAACATGGTAAAAAAGAGATCACGCTCTCGGTGAAGGATAACGGTATCGGCATCCCTCAGAGCCAGCAAAATCGAGTTTTTGAAAAATTCTTTAGGGCAGATAACGCCCTGACCCAAGCTACCGACGGAACTGGTTTGGGGCTATATATCGCCAAGGCGATCGTCGAGGCTCATGGCGGTAAGATGTGGTTTGAATCGGAAGAGAACAAAGGTACTACCTTTTTCTTCTCCCTGCCCAATGGATCCACCGATCGCCAGCTTAGTTAGACAAAATATTGTAATATAGGTGTAGTGCTCGAAGATGCTTGATCTATAATTTATATTTAACTAAAAGACACGAACGATGAAAGCAAAACGGACAGTTGCAAAAAATCAAAGTGTTAAGATCGCTATCTGGCTGGTAGCCGTAGCAATTGTGTTGTACGTCGGGATTAGTTTTGTGCAGGGATATATGAAAGTTGGTGCGGCGGCGTTAGTTCTTCCTACCGGTGTTGACCGAGTAGTCAAGGGCAGTAAACCGACCGATAGTGTTTGTTCTACCTGCGCGGAGACGGGCAGATTGGCTCCCAAATGTGCAGGTTCCTGCGATGAAGGCAAGGATTGCAAGCTTGTGATCGATACTGGGCTCTGTACCTGCGTATAGATGAAGCGAGCCGCGGTCATCGTCCTAATTGTGGTGGTGTTAGCTGGGATCTTTTTGTACATCAAAATGGACGGGCCGTTGGTGGGGGCTCTTTATCCGGTCAATTCACGCCTGGAGCGGATCTCGGATGAGGTTTTAGGTAGGGGATGGTATTACGGATCATTATCCGATAAAAAACCAGGCACCCCGATCAATTGGCGGCATGGGGCGGAGGGAAGCAGAAGCGCCATGTGGTACGATCCTAATGGAACTTATATAGGTATGTAAATATAAATAATATTGTAAGAGGTTATCAATGAATAAAATTGTTGTTTTCGGCTTAGCGATCGTAATGGTAATGAGTTTGGCTGCCTGTGGCAGTAAAACTGTGGTTAATACTGGGGATGGCACGGTGACGGTTAATAATTCGGGTAGTCTGAGCTGGTGCCAGGTGGGGAACAACTGGAACTATCAGGGCACCGATGGGGTCGCCGGGGAATGGAAGATCAAGGAGTTGGTGAGTGGTGGCAAATACGATGGTCTCTGCCACGTGGTTTACAGTGGCCAAGGAGCATCCTCCGATTATTATTTTGATCAGACTGGGGAAAGCGGTTTTGTGGAGATGACTCTGCCTAACGGCCAGCAGTTTTCTCAATCTTGGAGCAAATAGGTAGCAACTAATATAAAACCACCCCGGCATATGCCGGGGTGGTTTTAAAATGTCTTACCATACTACTGAGTTACTACCGGTTCTCCAAAATCAAACTTATTGATGTATTCAACCGAGCAAGTACAAGGAGCGTTATGACAGGCTAAGCAATTTTTGTAAAACAGTTCGGCCATCCCCGCTGCAACATCAATATTGGCGGAGTTTGCCACTCCCATAGTACAAGAAACGAAGTCTGCCACCTCCTCTTCTATATTTTTTAGCTGACTTGGGCGATGCTCGTGCAGATAGGCATGGATCGCTTCGCTCATCTCGCCAGTTTCCTCCGCCCAGTGGACTCCGGCATCAGCTAAGGTGCGGCTATCGGCCGGATAGATCTGATTAAACATCTGCTGAAAGCCCTTTAAATTGGTGGGCCGCTTCGAGTTGTCCACCAATAGCTCTGGACGATGGTCTGGTTTTTGGATCTTGCAGACACAGGGGCAAGCACCACAATACGAACAGAGATAGGGGAATCTATGCCACAAGATATCCTCCATATTAAAATACATTCTATTGGCGACTGTCACCGACCAGGAGAGAGCGTCCAACAAGTTCAGTCGTAGTTGCTGCGCATCGCCCTTGCGAATACCTTTTAGAGCGCGCATGGTAAATCGCTGTTGCTGAGCCAGGATATCGGACATCGAAAAATTACGATCACCTGGTAGGCCGTAAACTGCGCGTACCATCTGCTGATAATCGACGATCGATCCATCCGGCGGAAAACTATAATCCATCTTCACCTCCAAATTTTACCCCTCCATAGGGTTAGCATAGGTGGCTGGCAGAGCCACTGTCAAATCGCCCAATGGTTTATAGCCTGATGTGTGGTATAATCGACGTAGGAGATAGGCAATAGTTGTGGGCGGCCAGTCCGTAATGGGACGGGCTTTTTCTTTTGTTTATCAAGTTATATTAATTAATGTCCAAGGAGGATAGGGCATGAAGGACCAAATTAACGCCCACAAGTTAGGTTTGATCGTGGGCTTCTTTATGGCCATTGTTCACATCATCTGGTCATTGATGATCGTGACTGGTCTCGCCCAGCAGTACATGGACTGGATGTTCGGATTGCACATGCTGAACAACCCGTTTATGGTCAGCACATTTAGCTGGGGAACCGCGATCTACCTCTGGGTAGCCGTGTTAGTTATCGGCTATATCATGGGTTGGATCTTGGCCTGGGTACACAACACCGTCCACGGGGGCAAAAAGAAGAAATAATCTCAGGTTTATTATCTTGTGTGCGTAAAACACTCCGATTAGGAGTGTTTTACTTTTGCATAGGTGATAGACCCCTGCTACAATGGGCGGTCCGCTCTTTTACAATTCGGACAATATCGTCGAAGGAGGTGGCCCCCGGTGGGAAACAAGATCGTGGCAGAACCTGATCATCCGCGCGTCGAGCAGGTTTTGGATAGTCTGATGATTGCTCAGCGGGAAGGCTGTTGGCCTTACGGCATAGCTCAGCAACCGCATACCGAAAAAAATATGCCCAAAACCCTCAAAGGCATGGGGCAGGGCAAAGAAAAGGCAGAGGCGCGATTCTTTATGGCCATCTGCTTCTATATGCTTGGAGGCGTCGAAAGCGACACGGCGTTTATAGCGGTGTCGCTGATCTTCGATCTTTATCCGCATATCTTCTTGACCGATTTCGCGTCATTGAGCAATTATGAACGCGATTGCCTGCAGGGAGAGATCGAAAAGATATTGACGGAGGCGGGGATCAACCGTCGATCGAGAGAAGTCGCTAAACAGTGGGTATATAACTTTACCAAGCTGGATCGGTATTGGGGTGGCGACCCTCGCAATCTGTTTAAGGGAAAACCGAACTTCGATGTTCTCTGCCAACGTTTGATGAGGGGGCACAAGTTTCGGGAGGACAGCCCTAATGGTTTTTACGGTTTTAGGGAAAAGATGGTAGCGATGTTAGCCTTTTTCCTAATGGACAGAGGCTTAATACCGTATTACCACCTGCCCGTCCCGGTAGACTTTCACGTCTTGCGGATCACTACCGCCTGTCGTTTGGTTAAGGTAGAGATTATAGAGTACGACGATGATGTAGAGGAGACGAGCATGGTCAACCTCTACCGCGCTGCATACCTTGGCGCTATTCGCAAGCTGACCTATGAGTACTGTGTTGAACATGACGCCAGCGCTCTTCGATTGTGTGATTGCTTTTGGCTCCTGTCTCGGACAGGTTGCCGAAGACACCCGGATAATTCAAGCCGACGTGTAGGCGGTCACCATGGACGGAAAACGGTTGTGGCACCAATCCAGTACGAGTGGAGCGAGGCTCGGGTTCGCAGTTATCGTCGAACCTGCGGGGAATGCCCAATTAATAAGTTTTGTGATCAGGCTGTTCCTGCGCGGCTCTATTATGACAAGGGCCAGTTGATGGCGAGGGGAGATCGAAGCAAGCCATCTCAGTTGGGTCTCTTCGATACCGACAGATCATTCTGACAGCGATGGGTTAACCACGGAGGGTTAGCCATCGCTGTTTTTTACTGTAAAATTAATCTATGCAACACCCGGTGCTACTGGTCGTCCTGATTCTGTTGATGATTGGTCTTGTGCTCGAGGCCCTCTGGTTTATCTCTACACTTCAATCGATCGCTGGCGGGGCGCCGTTTATCTCACTTAGCAAAAAACGAGCCAGGGAGGCCTGGGCGGCAGTTAGTCTGCGTCCAGGTGAGATCGTTTACGAACTTGGTTGTGGCGACGCTCGCCATCTGATCTACGCTTGTCGTCAATATATGGTAACCGGCATCGGCATCGATATTTCCTGGTGGCCACTATTTTGGGCTTGGGTCAGAGTTAATCTAAGCGGTATGGGCAGGAGGGTTCGATTAGTTTGGCGCAATGTCCATAATGTTGATCTGTCTAATGCGGATGTGGTCTATATGTATCTGGGTCAAAAACTCTCTGATTCTCTGCGGGATAAATTTAGAAAAGAGTTAAAACCGGGCTCTCGGATTATCTCGGCTCAGTTTCCGTTAACCGATTGGTATCCAGCGACCGTGGTCGGTGACCAAAAACACCCCATCTACATCTACCAGATTTAAAGTATAATAACTGCGTAACTATTTTTATGTTAACGGAGTCGATCACCGGATATTTTGTTGACGGCTACCGCTTGCTAATGGAGCACGCGCAGCTTTCGGTTGATAACTTAGCCTCAGTTTTTAATTTGGTAACCGTCTTAGATATTCTCTTGGTTTTAGGAATTGTCAGCTGGCTCTGGATTAAGATCCGTCACACAGCGCTGGCTCGCGCGATTCCTAATTTTGTTATTCTGCTGTTGATCTTTGTTATCAGCAAGATGTTGGGATTAGTGGCGGTTTCGATCCTATCGTTAGCTTTAATGGTAGTTTTGTTGGTCGCGGCTATTTTAATTTATAGTCCAGATCTGCAGAAGGTCGTTGAGGGGGCGTTTATTAGCCAACGAACTGTTGGTCGTATTAAAACCTTAAGCGATGCAGACGTTAACGAGTTTATTAGGGATCTGTCCGATACCATCGGCGCATTAGCCAAACTGCAGATACCATCACTGATCGTAGTTAGGGTGACTAAACCGGTGAGTCGATTGATCGAACAGGGGACATCACTGCACACTCCGTTTAATCGAGATTTTGTAATTGATACCTTTTCCCATCGATCCAAGTTATCTTCGGGCGCGATGATTGTGGACCGGGGGCTAATTGTAGCGGCTGGATCTACCTTAACCGTGGCTTCGCCCAAACGGTTTCCATTTACCTTAGATAATCCGGCTATTCGTCAGGCCGCTACTCACTGGGAAGCGCTGGCCATTATCACCAGCAAAAATACCGATACTGTATCGTTGCTCCACAAAAATAACACTTACGCCAAGTTGGCGACTGGGAGTTTAGAGCGAGTGCTTAAAAGCATTTTGCTGGCTAAGTAAAACTTTGTCATTCCCGATCGGATTCTGCTGGAGGGCAGAAACTCCGGGTCGGGAATCTAAACAGAAAAATATATTATTTTCTGGATTCCCGCCTTCGCGGGAATGACGTAGAAAGACGGGAATGACGAGAAGGTGAAATTAAGTTGGCAGACACAATTTGGTGCGTTAGTTGTGGTCGCTATGCTGTTGTGGTTAGCGGCCTTTGGCATTAGCTACCAATCTTTTAATATCGAGCTTCGTCCGGTGGTAACCAATTTGGCCGCTGGTTTAGCTTTATCGGATAACCCAGAGCCGATCACCGCGATGATTCGGGCTCGAGTTGGCGCCGCCTATCGCTTAAAATCAAACGGCGTGGTCACGGCGGAATTTGATCTAAGTGCCGCAGTTAGTGAGGGCAGTTATCAGATAAAACCCAATATCTCGGTTAATCTAAAAGATGCTTGGCTGGTTAATGCTCAGCCAGAGTCAATTAAAGTTAAATTAGTTCCGGCCGTCACCCGATCGGTTAGTCTTATCGCTGAGCCGATTGGCTTTCCGGCTACCGGCTTCTCGTTGGGTGATATTACTATTACGCCAGCTACTGTCGATATTACTGGGCCAGCTGGTGTAGTTGATGTTGTTAGCGAGGCCAAAGTTCCGGTAAATGTTAAGCGCAGAAACAGCAGTTTCACCGTTTTTGGTCGGCCCCAACTTGCAGATGTTGATGGTAACCCACTAACTAATGTTAGTTTTTCGCCGAATCAGGTTGGTGTGGCCGTTAATATCAAAGCTGGCGACAGCTTTAAAACCATTGGTTTAGTTCCCAGTTTTACTGGCGAATTATCTCCCGGTTATTGGGTGTCATACGTTGAGTTCGAACCGCCCACCTTAACCTTACGGGGGAGTGCCGAGAAATTGGCGGCGATTGATAGTCTATCTACTACCGCGGTCAAGCTCAATAACCGGTCAGCCGATTTTACCGATAAAGTCTCGGCTGAACTGCCTGCGGGAGTGGTATTGGTTTCGCCCAATTTGGTCAATGTTAAGGTTAAAGTGGCGATGTTATCCAACAATCGCACCCTGGCCCTGATCCCCAGTTATGCCAACATCACCGAGGGTTTGAGTGTCACCTCGGTTACCCCGCCTACGATCTCGGTAGTGTTGTCTGGCGCATCCGACCAGCTCTCTGGGTTGTCACGAGCCGATGTCTCGGTGGCGTTAGACTTGCGTGGGTTACTCTCTGGCTCTAATATGGTTAATCTGACCAAAGAGATGTTCCAAATGCCTGCGGGTGTAGAGGTGGTTAGTTTTACCCCCGAGGCCGTAGAGGTCAGCCTGACTAAGTCATAGCTATGAAAGAATTAATCGTTTTAGACATCGAAACCACCGGGGTGGATTTTGTTCGCGATGATGTGATCGAGATCTCGGCGGTAAAGCTAAGGGGGAATGAGGTGGTTGATAAATTTACCACCTTAGTTAAGCCAACTATGGCCAAACTGGGACCAACTGTGGCTACGCTTACAAATATTCAGCCAGCCGATTTAGAGGGTGCCCCTGTTCTGGCGGAAGTTAAAGATGGTCTGCTGACCTTTTGTGGGGAGCTCCCGATCGTTGGTCATAACATCAGTTTTGATGTTGATTTTCTAAAAGAAAAAGGCGTTAATCTGCCGGGAGATCGGTTAGACACATTAGAGCTGGCCTATACGCTGTTACCCAAGCTCCCGTTCTATAGTATGGAGTTCTTGTCGTATTACTACCAGTTTAAGGATCCGCCCTCTCATCGAGCGATGAATGATGTCTTGGCCACCGTGGAGTTGTATGATCTCTTGCTCTCTCAGGTTAATCAGATCCCCGCGGATATACGCCAACAGATCGATAAACTGATCGGCAAAACCAGTTGGGACTGGTCGTTTATCTTTACCGATAATCTCGTCGCCTCTGGCACCTATCAGCCAAGAGTATTGCCCGTAGCAACGCCAGAGCCCGCCGAGCAGACGCTAATTAATGTAGCCGATCTCAGCGCTGGATTTAATGTGTTTGAGCTATTGCCCAACGTTGATCAGCTTAGTTTTAATATTACGTTAGCCAAACAACTCCCCAAATCGATACTGGTAGTCGGCCCCAATGTTTTTGTTAAAACTAATTGGAGCGCTCGCGGTATCTCTCCTTATTTTTCGTCCACTTACCAGTTAGATCCAGAGCGATTCCAGTTCTTGTTAAATAAGCCCAGCTTAGATGCGCGGGAATTCAAGTTGCTGATCAAGATCTTATTACATGGTTTTTCGGACGGCGAATTTATCCCTGGCAAGATCTACCTTACCCGCCGGGACGAATTTTATCTCTTTGAACAGCGGTTAGCGCCGTTAACTTATCGGCCTCAGAATTTACCTGATCGGATGGTAACGGATTTTGCCAGTTGGGTTGAGCTATCGGAGGCGGGGATGATCGAGGCTGATCGAGTTGTGCTTATCCCTCAATGGATTGATCTGGATGAGTGGTGGGTTGAACATTCGACCAAATGGATGACCATTGCGTATTTTAATGCCGTGGTGGCCAGCCGACGCGACTTCGTCCACGATTTTATCGCCGATCACAAATTAGCCGATCAGTTGTTTAAGAGTCTCAATGAATTAAGCTCACATCTTACTATGACGGCTGGGCTTTTGGGTATGCTCTGGCAGGAGCACAGCAAAAATGGCGATGTGGTGGAGTGGGAGGAGCGATTCTTAACCACCAAAAACGGGGCAGCATTAAAAGATAATGTTACTGGTGTTATTGCCACTCTCTCCGATTATCAAACGGCCATCGCGGGTGCGGCGATTAGTTTTCCGGAGGTGGCGGAGCGGCAGATCAATCACACCGCCGAGTTAATTGGGTATTTAAACTGCATTATTAGTCCCGAACAGGCTTACAAAGTTTATATTGATGGGCGGTCGGGTGGTTTTTCGCTCAGGATAATTAAACAACAGCCAGAAAATATCTGGCAGACTAAACTAAACGATCATCAGGTAGTTATCGTTAGCAATGGGGTTACGGTATCGGGCAATTCCAGCTTTATTAGTAGTACTTTGGGTGTACCCGAGCTGATCGAAGTCAAAACCTTGTCCAAGCCCGATGGTGAGAACAAAGATATGGTGTGGGTGGATGGTCTGCCCAACCCTAAGGCTGTGAACTATCAAAAATTGATCTTCCCATATCTTCGACGCCAGTTAGAAGGGGAGCCGGGTCACAACATCTTAGTACTACCGACTGCCCGGATGGTGGAGGAGTTCTTTAACGAATCGCAGCCGATCGTTAAGGCAGCCAATTTCCTCAGCTTTGATATTGCCGGTAATGAGGTGGTCTTGGGTGGCAAGTTAGCCTCTTGGGATCAATTCGCGCTGGTGGTCAGTCAACATCAGGCTCCCTATCTATTGGGGGTGGCCCCAGAGTTAGATCGAGTGATCTATACCAAACTGGCCTTTGACTCTCCGGGGATGACGCCCCAGTTATTGGCTATCGAGAAGTTTTCTAACAGCTTTATGGATTACGGTCTACCTCGAGCAGTGGTAGCTTTTAAGATGGAACTGGCCAAATTGTACCCTAAGGTTAAAGAGGTATGGATGTTAGATAGCCGACTGATTACCCAAGACTGGGGTAGACCAGTTCGTAAGTCTATCGGTGGTTTCCGTCACGTCGACATTACTGCCGAATAAGAGTATTCCCCTCCTTTTTAAGGAGGGGAGGGGGGTGGTTAGGGTTAGTAAATCGAAAACCCCACCCAGCCTCCCCTTGAGAATGGGGAGGTGGTTAAGTCTGTGGATAACCTGTGGATAAGTTGGGGGTAAACCAACTTATCCCGGTGTTAAACTATTCGCTCCAGAAGCCAAATTAACCCATATTCACCTTGATAGTATTGACAGGGTGGTTTGTTTTGGGTATGATGTTGTAATTTGGTGAACATTAAAAATTAGATACCGAGACAGTACGGGCAAGTGGGGCAGTTCTGTTAGCAGAAGTGAGTCACTTCCCCTTACTGTTCGATCGGGTGCCGATCACACCCTCGTTAAAACAAAAATAAAAACATTTTGCACCTTTGGACATAGTTAACATTAGGACCTTCCCGGTTTACCGGGGAACCATAAGGGCGGTTAGGGGAAAGCAACTTGTGATCGGAAAGTGGCTGTATCTTTAGCAGGTTATCTCTTATTGCTTCGGCGGTATTTGAGGCCAGCTAAGGGTTTAAAGGCTGGCAGCGTCAAATTTTTTGAAATTGTGGACGGTTTGCCAGCCTTTTTCTTATGCTAAAAATCAGCTTCCAGAGCAATAGTGATTCGTTGACGCCCAAGGTGGTTTCGGGTATATCTAAGCCGTCGGATGGATATTGTGATATGTGGTCCATCAGCGTAGCGTGTTGACATGTTGTTAGTAATAGGAGGTGCCCATATGACAGATGGGTGTGATCCTTCAGTGGGTAAAAGCGATGTACAAGAAAGTGACCAACAGCCACCGTGGCCGTTCCTGTCGTTTACTCTCAAGGGGTGGCGGATGGGGATAATCACTGTTCAGCGCAAGGGGGTTGCCTTAGAAACCGCTGCGGGTTTCATCAGTGCCGCCCAAGCGGCTGGAAGCATACCGCACCAGAGGACTCGGGATGATTTGAGGAAATATTTCAAGGGCTTTGCTCACCGCAAGGAGTCGGCTCCGTTCAATCTCGTCAGGGTCTCACCGAGATATGAGTTGGGCTTCTCCGATCTTCCGACTACTGTCGACATTAAGAATAGGGCCGAGGGCCGCAGCCTGGAGTGTTGTTCGTTAAGAGACTGTGCGGCTTTGTTCTTGCAGATCCTGAGAGGGGGGGAGGGCCAGCCACCGATGATGGGGGATCTCTTTATGATCGTGAAGGGTGTTGTTAGCCCCGGCAGTGGCCGCTTGCTCACAGTTAATATCCGGTGTGATGGCGATCAGCATGTATTTCGCACCTTTTGGGATAGACTAAATGACTATCATTGGGCAGGTGATAGCTGTTGGGGATTCTCCCTACCAAAATTACCGCCCCAATAAGATCTTGACATCCGGGTTCATCGGGTTATCATGCTCTCGCTCGAACCCTCCCAGCCTGCGCGGCGACGCGTAGGCTTTTTTTACATCTAATTCACTGAGTGGCCTATAATTAATTTATGAGAGAGATGCCAAAAGTTTTTTGGGTGCTGCTTAGCGCCGCGGTAATCGCCGCGGTAGCGGTTGGCATTATTATTTATAAGTTTGATCCGTATAAATCCGGCACCTTAGTTTTTGCGTTGTTGTTTGTTAGTTGTTTTGTTTTTCTCTCTGGGCTAACTATCCCCGCAGCCTATTTTTATGATTTGAGGAGGGGATTGATCGAGCCGCATAATCTGTTTTGGGCGAGTGTTAAGCGAGGGTTAGTAATTGGTCTAACCCCAACTATCATTCTGTTGTTGCAAACGCTACACGTCTTAACTTGGTGGAACGGTTTGTTGGTGCTGCTGATTGCTGTTATTGTAGATATGTATTTTAGAAAGTAGGCGTGGAAGCGGAAATCCAAAAAATAATTGAAGGAGCGAGGCTTGCAATTGCGCAGGCGGATAGTAAGTCGATAGTCGCGATAGCGGCTAAGTTTATTGGTCGTAAAGGCAGCCTAACGGAGATCTTAAAATCTCTGGGGGGTCTTTCGATCGAGGAGAAAAAAAGTATCGGCGAGTTGGCCAATCGAGCCAAAGCCGAGATCGAAATGATAGTAAAAGAACGGGAGGATTTGCTGAACTTGGCGCAGCAAAAGCAACTGATGCAACGCGATACCACTCTACCGGGCATCAAACCAACTATGGGGCACTTGAGCCCACTCACCATCGTTGGTCGGGAATGGACCTCCGCCTTAACCGAATTGGGCTTCGAAATAGCCGAGGGCCCAGAGGTGGAGTTGGAGCTCTACAACTTTGATATGTTAAACCTTCCGCCAGATCACCCGGCGCGTGATCAGTGGGATACGTTTTGGGTTAAAAAAGGCAAAGACAGTAAGACCAGCACATTACTGCGGACCCAAACCTCACCGGTGCAGATTCGTTACATGTTAGAGCATCGTCCGCCCATCCGGATGATCTGTCCCGGCAGGACCTTTCGTTACGAAGCCGAAGATGGCACTCATCTTTCGGTGTTTAGCCAAACGGAGGGTTTAATGGTGGATAAGGGCATCAGCGTTACCCACATGAAGGGAGTGATCAGCCACTTTGTCAAAAAGATCTTAGGCGAAGAGTGCAAGGCCAGATTTCGTCCCAGCTTTTTCCCATTTACTGAACCCAGTTTTGAGGTGGATGTTTGGTTTAACGGTAAGTGGCTGGAGTTGATGGGCTGCGGGATGGTTCACCCCCAAGTTTTGCGTAACGTAAATATTGATCCCAACGAATACAGCGGGTTTGCGTTTGGCGGCGGCATCGAGCGGTTAGCCATGCTTAAATATGGGATTAACGATATTCGTTTATTCTTAAGCGGCGATCCCCGTTTTGCCGAACAGTTTTAACCCCTCCTCTGTCATCCTGAAAACACTTTACTGCCGTAGGCTTGCTATAAATAACTTATTCAGGATCCAGGCCTGGATTCCGGATCAAGTCCGGAATGACGAAAGAAAAAGATGTGGATGACAGAAAGATAATCGTTATGAATCAAAATAATCACAGATGAAGTTCTCGTATAGTTGGTTAAAAGAATTGGCCAAATTTAAACAGAGCCCCAAGGAGCTGGCGGATTTGATTGAACTGCATATTACCGAGATCGAGGGGGTGAGTAGTGGCGGGGGAAATTATAGTGGCGTTATCGTTGCCGAGATATTAGAAATTAACGCGCATCCTAACGCCGATAAACTTCATTTAGTTACATTAGACATTGGATTGGGCAAGCGTGTGACCGTTGTTTGTGGCGCTAAGAATATCGAAGTGGGCCAGAAGGTGCCATTAGCGCAAGTCGGTGCGGTACTGCCCGGAGGTGAGCTCAAACCAGCCACCATCAGGGGGGTAGAATCTCGGGGGATGATCTGTAGCGGACAAGAGTTGGGCACAGAGGAGAAATCCGAGGGGATTTTGGTACTGCCAAAAACTGCTTCCGTCGGCCGGCCAGTTAACGAAGCATTAAACGCCAGTAGTGACGCCATTTTAGATCTTAAGATTCTATCTAATCGCCCCGACTACCTTTCTTATGTGGGGATGGCGAGAGAGATAGCTGCGGTGGCTGGGATCAAGTGGTCGATGCCGTTAGATTTAGAACACAAAGAAACTGGTGACGCCAGCAGCAGTCATATTGGTGTTGAGACAAAAGATGAGATGCTCTGTCCGCACTATCGCGCTCATTACATTAGTAATGTGGAAGTTAAAGAATCACCGCAATGGCTGAAAGACAAATTGATCAACAGCGGCATCCGGCCGATCAGCAACTTAGTGGACATCTCCAATTTAGTAATGTTAGAAACTGGGCAGCCTGTCCACATCTTTGACTACGCTAAGGTTAATGGTAAAAAAATTATTGTTCGTTCTGCCAAAGCGAACGAGAAGATATTAACTTTGGATGGGGTAGAACGCGAGCTGACCCCAAATATTTTGTTAATTGCTGACACAAAAGATCCCATCGCCTTAGCAGGGATCATGGGGGGCGAATTAAGCGCCGTTACCGATCTTACTCGTGAGGTCGTGGTAGAGGTGGCTAACTTTAATCAAGTTACGATTCGGCGGGGGAGCAAAGCGTTAGGCGTTTCTACGGATGCGTCGTTGCGCTTTGAGCGAGGCCTCACCGTTTATTTAGCGGAGTTGGGTATGCAGCGGACACTTAATCTAATTCAGCAGATTCTGCCGGAGGCCGTGATCGGAAAAGGGGATGTGTTGGTAGGTAAGAGCAGGTCGATGATGCCTACGATCGAATGTCCCACCAAAACTCTTAATGATCTCTTGGGAACCAAATTAACTAACTCACAGATCGCTGGGTTATTGGAGCGGTTAGAGTTTAGGGTTGAGGCTTCTGGCAATAAATTATCCGTTACGCCGCCACCGTTCCGCGGAGATATTAAAGAGATGGCCGATGTGGCCGAAGAAGTTTTGCGGCTGTATGGGATCGATAAAGTGGCCGAAGCGATGCCGGAAGTTATGCTGGTAGCGCCCCAACCCAACCGTGAGGTTATTCTGGCGGACAAGTTGCGGGATCGATTAGTAATTGATGGGTTTACCGAAACTCCCGGCCACTGCTTTATCGGGGAGAGTTGGGCAAACAAATTAGGCTTACGATTGGATGATGAGCTTAAACTGTCCAACCCGCTAAATAGTGGCTGGACTCATCTGATCTCTAATCTTTGGCCCAATCTGCTTAGGTTTGCGCCTAAATTTGGGGAATTAGTAAAAATATTTGAGATCAACTCAACCTTTAATAAAAGCGGGGGAGTGCTACCACTTGAAGAAAAATCGTTGGCCTTGTTTGTTAGTGGGCGAGATGTTGACGCCTATCGAATAATGCGTGGGGTATTAGAGCAGTTACTGGTGCAGGTTAAAGGGCTTAAGTTTACAGCGGTACCGGGATCGGCAGAGGATCTGTATATTAATGTCTCTCGAGTGATGGCCAAAGAGATCGCCTTGGGCAGTATTGAGGAGTTAAGCCCGAGATTGGCGGCCGAATTGGATCTACCAAGCGGGGGAGTCTGGGCGGAGATAAACCTAAGCCGACTAAATGGGTTATTAATTGATCAGCAAAGATTTGAACCATTTAGTCGTTTCCCGTCGTCATCGTTTGATCTGTCTGTCGAGCTTCCCAATTCGGCTTCCGCCGGAATGTTGATCGAAGATATCAAAAGTAGTTCACCGCTGATTCGGGAGGTGGCCGTATTTGATGTGTACCATATGCCAGATGGGGGCCGGAGTTTGGGCTTACGTGTCATTGTCCAATCCGATGATCGCACTTTAACTGATGGTGAAATTGAGTCATTAACGAGCAAAGTGGTCAATATCGTTGCCACTCAGCATCGAGGTAAAATTCGCGGCTCTCAGAGCTGATAATTTGACGGTTACTCCTATTGTTAGGGGAGAGGAAATTCGGTAAGATAACGTTATAGGAACAGTGTCTACGAAATAGTCGCTGTACCGCTTATTTTTTTGAGAGATTCGACAGATGGCTGCAAAAAAACCTATCAAAAAATCGGTTACTAAATCAACTAAGAAATCTAAAACTCCCAAAGTGGAGGTTTTAAGACACGCTGCCACACCTTCTCAAGGTAATTTGCCGGAGGCCAGTAAGTCGGATAGCTACAGTGCCAAGGATATTCAGGTTTTGGAGGGGCTCAAGCCAGTCCGCAAGCGTCCTGGGATGTATATCGGTTCCACTGGTATCGCTGGGTTACATCATTTAATTTGGGAGATCGTCGATAACTCGATCGACGAAGCGATGGCCGGTCATGCCAC
This sequence comes from Patescibacteria group bacterium, assembly GCA_041652335.1. Lineage (GTDB taxonomy): Bacteria > Patescibacteriota > Kazan-3B-28 > Kazan-3B-28 > UBA10110 > 2-01-FULL-49-10. The sequence goes on from JBAZHL010000004.1 coordinate 32,702, forward strand.
TAAGGTCTCGATGGTTATCCATAAAGATGCTACCATCACGGTCGAAGATGATGGTCGCGGCATCCCGGTGGATAAACATCCCATCACCAAGAAATCCGCTCTCGAAACTATTATGACTACGCTCCACGCCGGCGGTAAGTTTGGCGGCGGCGGATATAAAGTATCGGGCGGTCTACACGGAGTCGGCGCGTCCGTTGTAAACGCCTTGTCAGAATGGATGAAGGTCGAGGTCGGCAAGGGTGGCCGTATTTACACTCAAGAATACAAACAAGGCGATCCGATCACCGCTGTTAAACAAGAGGGCGCCACCAAGTGGACCGGCACGCGGACTACCTGGAAAGCCGATAAAGAAATATTTGAGAATACCACCGATTACAACTACAAAACCATAGTCGATCACCTGCGCCAACAGGCCTATCTAACCAAGGGTGTTATCGCTGATCTTTTAGATGAGCGGACAGGGGAGTCGGAGCACTTTAAGTTCGATGGCGGTATTAAAGAATATGTTATTCATCTGGCTGGAAGTAAAAATAAAATTAACGAGCCGCCATTCTATGTTGATAAAGCGATTAAGGATCATCGGATAGAGATCTCGCTCCAGTACACCGAAGATTTTAGTGAGGACTTGTATGCTTTTGCTAACAATATTCACAACACTGAGGGCGGTACCCACGTGGTTGGTTTTAGAGCTGCCCTAACCCGCACGCTTAACAACTACGGCAAAAAGAATAATCTAATTAAAGAAAATGGTGACGCGCTAACTGGTGAGGACGTTCGGGAGGGTTTGGTGGCCGTGATTAGCGTTAAACTCCCCGATCCGCAGTTCGAAGGCCAGACCAAGTCCAAACTCGGTAATACCGAGATCAGAACGATGGTCGAAGGCGTCATGAACGACTACTTTGG
>JBAZHL010000005.1:0-28562 GCA_041652335.1 Patescibacteria group bacterium
TACCGTCACCACGATATTGCCGGCGGTGTAGAGCTTGTTCTTGTAGTTAACAAAATCGGATCGCTTTACTTTCTTGATTACTTCCGGCAACCCAATTACCGACCAGCCTAATGGTTGGTCACCAAACATCAATCGCTCAAAAGCATCGCCAACTAACAGTTTAGGATCATCGTGCAGCATCTTGTACTCTTCTAAGATGACTCCCCGTTCGCGCTCTAAACCATCTTCATCAAATCGAGCGTTGATCAGCATATCCGATATCACATCAAAGGCGGTGCCAATATGCTCCTTAGCGACTTTGACGTAGTAACCAACAAATTCGTTATCGGTGAAGGCGTTGAATACGCCGCCGATACTATCGATGGCCTCGGCCACTGAGTGCGGATCGGGATAGCGCTTGCCGCCCTTAAAGAACATATGCTCCAAGAAGTGGGAGATGCCGTTGATGTTACGGGTCTCGTGCCGTGAACCCGCCCGCACCATCACCATCACAGTAACGGCTTCCGTCGAACGCATCGGCACGGTTACGATTCGCACCTGATTGGGAAGAGTGGTTTTTTTGATGCTTAACATAGTGATTATTTAGCGTGATCTTCTGCCCGGGTCTCGCGGATAACATTAACTTTAACGGTGCCCGGATAGGTCATATCGTTCTCGATCTTTTGGGCGATCTCTTTAGCCAATCGGACAATACCCAAATCGTCGATCTCTTCGGGGATCACCATCACCCGAACTTCGCGGCCAGCCTGAATAGCAAAGGCCCTTTCCACGCCGGGGAAGTTGGTGGCGATATTCTCCAAATCGGTGAGCCGTTTGATGTACTGCTCCATACTCTCGCGCCGCGCACCGGGACGAGAGGCCGAGATAGCGTCCGCTGCCATCGACAAGAAATCAATGGCGGTAGAAGGCCCACCAGAACCTTCGTGTGATACTTCGATCGCGTGGATAACTTCCTTGGGCAGACCATACTTAATGGCGATGTCACGCGACAGATCGATGTGAGTACCTTCAAATTCGTGATCGAGCGCTTTACCGACATCGTGGAGTAGGGTGGCCAGCTTGGTAAGTCTTAGATCGGCACCGATCTGCGATGCCATCATGCCAGCTAAGTGAGCTGCTTCGACCGAGTGCTGCAAGATATTCTGGCCGTAACTGGTACGGTAATGTAACCGACCAATAATTTTAATGAGGTCAGCCGGCAAGCCGGTAAGGCCCAACTCTAACACTGCCTCTTCGCCGGCTTTCTTCATGCTGTCGTTGATCTCTTTTTTGGCACGTTCTACTACCTCTTCGATCCGAGCTGGTTGGATGCGGCCATCGGAAACTAATTTTTCTAAAGCCTTCTTGGCGATCGCGCGACGCACCGGATCGAAGCCGGAGATCACCACTACACCTGGGGTATCGTCCACGATAATGTCCACACCGGTAGCGCGTTCAAAGGCCTGGATGTTACGACCTTCTTTACCGATCACCCTGCCTTTTAGATCATCTGATGGCAACTGTACCACGTTGGTAGTTGATTCGGCGGCTACCTCACCAGCGTAACGTTGGATCGCGGAACCAATAATATCCCGCGCCTTCTCATCCGCTTCTTCGCGCGCCTGAGTTTCGATATCTCGCATCACTCTAAGGATCTCGTCCTTAGCCTCTTTTTCGGCTCGCTTTAAGAGCAGCTCCTTAGCCTCGTCCTTGGAGAGCTTGGCAATCGAAGATAATTTCTCCTCTTGCTGATCGCGGATCTTTAAGATCTCTTCTCTAACTTCTTTGATCTCAGCGTCCTGCTTTAAAACGGATTCCTGTTTGCGATCCAGATCCTCGGTTCGATGATCCAGTGTCTCGTCCTTTTGGCGGAGCCGCTTTTCAATATCGTTCAGTTCGGCGCGGCGCTGTTGTTCTTCCCGCTCAAATTTGTCGCGCAGTTTGGCGATCTCTTCCTTCGCCTCCAATACCACCTCTTTCTCTTTCTTGGTCGCTTCCTCTAACTTGTCGTGGGCCTTTTTAAGGATCTTGTCTGCCTCCTGCTCCGCGCTCTTAACTTTGTTTTGAGCAAACAAAGTCCGCAGCCCGTAGCCTAAAGCGGCGCCCACGATGAGCCAGATGATCCCAATTACGAACGTATTCATAACACTCCTCTCAAATTAACGGAGGGTGTCCAAGTCGTCTAAAAGTGGGGGATAGAATACCCCGTAATTAAAGCCTAACTGCCAGCGGCAGTACACCTATTTTTCTGGTTGATTTTAAGAGCTTCAATTAGGAAATTTAGAGACTGGAACCCGAAAATCCTTGATATGTCACTTGGTGCTAACTAACCTGTTTTTTGTACTTGCACCAACCCGATTTTACTCCGTTTGGACACCCCCGTCAAACCACCATCTGCCCCCACCGACCCGCTGACTATTGAGCGGGTCATAGTATACACAGTAGCTACTGTGTATACTGAGTTTATGGACTCAGTGAGATCACAATCGAGACGCCCGAGAACTAAAAATGATCTGCTGATTAGTGGAGGAGTTTATGAACATCGAATTGATTCTGATGGCTTGAATCGATTGGTCGAGCTATTTCGAAAATCGGTTCCCCGCTCAACTCGATCTTTGTTATTTGATCTGCTTACCAAAAAAGAGCTGGCCGATATCAGTCGCCGAATTATTATTGCCGAAATGATCTTAAATGGACTAACCTATGACGAGATTGGTAAACGCTTAGATTGCTCACGAAACACCATCGCCACAATAGCCACGAGTTTGAACCGACCCGACAGCATATTAACCAAACTGTTAAACCCAGAATTATCAGTGGGTGGCCCAGAAAATTACTTTGCTAATCGTCTTAAAAAGGGAAAGTAACCAGCCAGCGCCCTTAGTATCACAGTAGCTACTGTGATACTAAATATCAGAAAGCAATTTTAATTACTAACTAATAAAGAGGAGGGTAGGGATGCGGAGAAGGGGAGTTTTTGCGTTAGTAACAACAATCAGCCTACTAATGTTAGCTGGTTTGCTAATAAGCGGTAAGGGAGAAAAAGCCGTGGCGGGGGAGGTGCCAAACGTGATCATCAACGAGGTGGCGTGGGCCGGCAGTTCGGCGAGTAGCGAAGACGAATGGTTGGAACTTAAAAACACGACCACTACAGACATCAATCTAACGGGCTGGCAGATCACCAAATATACTTCCAGCAAAAAACAGCAGCTGATGATCAGCATCGCCGATAACCCCACCGACCCCAACTCTACCACCATCCCCGCCGGGGGTTATTTTTTAATTGCCAACAATGGCCCGGAACAAGATTTTGATGGTCAGCCGTCGCGACTGAACGTGCTGCCCAATATTATTAACGACGACATAACCCTGGCTGATGGCAACCTCTGGGTCAGGCTATACAACGACACCTATGATGAAGATGGCGAGCTCATTGATCAAGCAGGCAACGGTGGCCCCGCCTTTTATAGAAGCGGCGGCACCAAGGTATCCATGGAACGAAATGACGTTTATGGTTCCGGAGACAATAATAGTAGCTGGCATGCGGCCACTAAAGCTACCAACATAGACCTCGGCGTCTCCGACAAAGGCACGCCGAAAGCAATCAACTCACCCGTTACACAACCAGCGCCGATCGTTAGCTATATCAATCCCACCTCTGCTTCGATCGATACGATCCTAAAAATGACGTCGATTGAAGGCGATAATTTTTCCCTACTCGACCCACCAAAGATCAAACTGCGTCACGATGACCAAACCATCACCGCCACCGAAGTACATGTGCTTACCCCGATGCTAATTGATAGCGCTCGATTTGATCTGCACGGTGCTGAAACGGGAAAGTGGGATATGGTAATAATCAATCCTGACGGGCAGGATGACACACTGCCAAATGCGTTAGACTTAATCGAGCCGGAAGAGGATGAAGAGGAACTGGATTATTCTAACAATATCATCATCAATGAAATTTATCCCCGACCATCAGCCAGCAGCAACGATGAATTTATAGAACTATACAACACCGGAGATTCGGCCGTGAATTTACGAGGGTGGCAGTTAGACGACCAGAGCCCGGGAGGCTCGGCACCATATACTATCGCCGACAACGAGATCATCCCACCAAAAGGCTATCTAACTTTTACCAAAACTATCACCCACCTGTCTCTAAACGATAGCGGTGACAGCGCCCGATTGCTTCAACCCCACGGAGCCCTGCTCAGCCAATTAACCTACGATTCGGCGCCAAAGGGGCAATCGTATGCCTGGTTGGATGAACGATGGCAGTGGACTTTGCGCGTCACCAAAAACACCAAAAATATTCTGGAGCTGAAAGGGGATGATGACGAAAACGCTGAAGAAGAAGTGGGAGGAGAACAATCGGCGTCCGCAGACAACCCACAGAGGATAGAACTGGAGCTTAGTGTCAGCCGTATCAGCGATAGTGCTATAACCTTAGAGTGGCAGTTAGATGAGCTCGGCTATGTGGATGAGGTAGAGATATTCGTTTCTCTAAAAGAGAGCGAACGAGGCGAACTAAACCGCACCATATCGGCTCGTCAGCGTGAGGCAGAGATGATTGGGTTAAAACCTGACACTAAATATTTTTTTACCATCACCGGCGATTACAACGCCTACACCGCCATTTCTAACCAAGTTTCAGCCACCACCAAATCTGGCACTCCAGCTCAAAAACTAAATGACAGTAGGACAATCGAGCAACTGATAATCACCGAGCTCTTACCCAACCCGGGTGGTGGCGATAGCGAGTGGATTGAGATACACAATCCCACCGATCAGCCGATTAGCTTGACCGGCTGGAAATTAATGGACAAAAGCAAACGCTGCTATGTATTTAGCAGATTGGATCTTGTAACGATCCAAGCGGATAACGACGAGATGGATGAAGTGATAATTGAGCCCGGCCAATACCTGCTGCTCGACCAGGATATTACTGGTATTCATTTAAATAATTCCGGTGGGGAAGAGATCTATTTGATCGACAGCGAGAACAATATCATCGACACGGCCACCTACACCGGCACCGTCAAGCGTGACTACGTTTATACGTTGGCTCCAAACGAAAAATGGTTTTGGACCACCGAGGCCACCCCGGGCGCCGCTAACAACATCTCTTTTGTGGGCGAATTGGCTGATGGAAATAACTACCTCACACCCAGCGGATCACCAAAATGGTGGTTGATAGGTTGGCTAAGTCTGCTACTGTCTGCCATAATGTTGGTCAGAACCAAGCGCTATGCTCAAACTGTTAACCAAAGATAGCAAGGAGACTAAGGCGGTGGGTGAACGGCTGGCAAAAAGATTAATGCCTCCCGCTATCATCGCGTTTAGCGCCCCTTTGGGCGGCGGCAAAACCGTGTTCATCCAAGGGATAGCTCGCGGCCTTGGTATAAAAGATCGGGTGGTTAGCCCCACGTTTGTGTTGGAAAGAATCTACCACATCCCTAAAACCACTTATTCGTTGTATCACTACGATCTGTATCGAATTGAACCTGACGACCTGCTGATCGATGAGATCTTAGAGAACGCTAAAACCAACATTGTGGCGATTGAATGGAGTGAGAAGATGAAGCAGCGCCTGCCCAAATGGGCTGTTCGCGTAGAGATTAAACCAAAAATTGATGACCAAAGAGAGATCACAATTAAATAAGAAACAGTACGTGTTGGCGATCGACACCACCGAAGCCGATACTGGCATCGGCTTAGCAGGGGAGGGTAAGATCAAGATCGACACGTGGGTATCGCAGCGCAACCAATCCAAAGAGCTACTGCCCCGCATCGATCGCTTGCTACGCTCAACCAAGATTAAGCCAGAGCAGCTTACCCAAGTAGCCGTTAACTTGGGGCCTGGGTCTTTCACGGGTCTTCGGATCGGCATTAGCATCGCCAATGCTTTCGGCTATGCTTTAAAGATCCCGGTAGCGGGTAAGTCGCAGGTTACGGGAGACATCAAAGAGCGAGTTGAACAACTACTAAGCCTGAAGGCCAGATCAAATAAATTCAAACCGGCTCTGCCTACTTATGGCCGGGAGCCCAGGATCACTCAAGCTAAGAAAAAACGTTACAACTGAGACGGAAAGATGTTAGGGGACTCCAGAGTGTAGAGAAATTTTACCGCCGGCGATAACTCTTCGGCCGGCTTAGTGTAGCCAACCCGGTTGCGGGGATCGGTGGTGATCTCTTTAATAATGCTATCCGGCACCGCCGAGCTATTGGCAGCAGCAGTCGGCGGAGTAACCACCGGCACGGTTGCAATCTGCAAGTTTGATGTGTTCTCGGTGGTAGCCAAATCCGTGGCAAACCACGGGTGTTCGTTGATCTGTTGATGCCAGATCATAACACTTAGCAGCAACGCCAAACCGATCAAGCAAAAAGCGATGGCGACGGCCACGAACTGGCTTTCGGTATTAGATGGCTTTAAATTATTCATCTAAGTCCTCCCATAGTTCATCCCAAAAATCTGACATAGACTGATCAGTGCCTAAGTTGATATCTGTGGAATAAAGAGATAGGTCGGTTAGATCGATGGCCGATCCTAACAGGTCGATCAGGGCCTGGTTGTCTTCGCTGCCATCTACCCCTAACTCCAACTGGCCTAAGGCCTCCTCCAAATATTTAACTAACGGCTGCATAAATTCATTAATGGCAGCTGTGTCACCACCAACAATGCCGCTTAGCTGCTCGTCGGTTAATGTGATGACGTCATCAACGTTAACCACCGTGGTACTAAGAGTGGTCCACCAATCGGTCGAACTTACATCAGTTTGATCACTGGAACTATTAGCGATCAGTTGGCTAACTGCGCCAGATAACTTAGCGGTAGCGACGCTGGCCTCGGCGGCATCATCCGCCGGCGCCAAGATATCTACCCGATCTTTATCGTAATTAGCAGACGCTGCCTGAGCTACTTCGTAGGAGCCAACTCGCACCATTCCGGGGACCTTGGCAGCCACCTGACCAGCTTGGGCGCTGTTAGCCACAGATACCACGACAGCCAAACCTTCGACAGCGGCCGCTGATAAGGCGCGATTAAAGGCAAAGTTGGCCGCACCAGTATAACCGGCCGACACGTTCATAGTAGCGATATTGTATTCATCCTTATTGGCAATCGTCCAATCGACCCCTTCGATCACCCGGCTGATTGGCGCTTTGGCTTGTTCGTCCAACACCGCCACATCGATGATTCTGGCAGCGGGATCGATCTGCAATAAATTGGCCGCGACGATATTACCGTGGTCTAAACCGGCGCCACTTGGTTTTATAATCAATTCACGCTGAGCCGTAGTGTAGTCCGTACCACCATCGATCAAAGCTACCCCGGCAGCTTGAATAGGGGAGGCAACCTCGATCGGATAGGCGGCCAAAATACTGGCTAAACCAGCTACATTAATATCTCGTTCTACCATCACCACACCCTCCAAATCGGCCACTCGGCGAATCGTGGATAGGTCGGCGGTAGCCGCCATCACGCTGGCAGAGGGATAGAACTGAGCAGAAGATTGATCGCCCAAGATCTCCTCCAACTGCTGGACGGCGGTTTGAGCCTGGTCATTATAGGTCAGCGAGATCAGCACCGGCAGCGGGTTAGTTGAGTTCGTGGCCGCCACCAAGAGTGTGTCGGCGATATGGTCATCGTTTTTATCTACGGTCGGTAGCTTATCCGCCTCCCAATCGATGTAGGCCTGGTCGGGGATAATAGCGATAAACTCAGAAGCCAACGGCGCTCGACTAAACCACCAATAACCCGCCCCGCTGATGATCACCAGCGCGACGAGAAGTAGGGAGATGGGTTTAATTAGTTTGTTCATTTTTATTTTTGTTTGCTAATTGTAGCGGTCTAACTTACAGCCGCTGATCGTAAGGCGGGGGACCACCTAACTCGCCCAACCCATAGTTGGTAAACCAGTATAACCAATCAACACCATTGACACTGTAGTCTCGATAGAAATCTAACAGGTCGACATTGGTAAACCAGGCGGCATAGAGCGGCGCCACATCCACGGTGTTGATAGCGTTATCACGGAACGGCAAGGCGACTTCGGCCTCACCCACCTTTCTAAAGTTAGGTGCTACATCACCGATCAACAGTTCGGTTACATTAATCGCGATCGGAGAGTCAGTGGCGGTCATATTGGTACTGCCGGTGATAAAGGTGGCCGAACGAGCTAAGTGATACCGCCCCTTTACCCAGATAAAATAGGTGGTGTTGGGCTTAAGGTAGATCGCTTCGTTATTTAACTCCGCCAACTCGTCGTTCGGCCTGGCGTTCTTAGTGTAGTAACCATTGATACACACATCGCTATCGGAGGTCGAGCCGTTCTTCTTGATGTAGGTTAATACCTCGTTGTCGTAGTCGCGCGCTTCAAACGGAACCCTCACTCTGAGGTACTGGGTAATTAGACCAGACGATTCGAAGAAGATCTGGGTACCGAAGGTGCGGCTGCCGACCGTAGCCGAGATAGTGCTGGTGCCGGCGGAGCTGGAACTAACCCTAAATCTGGCTCGACCGGAGTTATTGGTAACTACCGTATCACCATTAGAACCGTCACCCTGTTTGATGGTATCGTTCGACCGATTAGATGTCAGCTTAACACTTAAGCCCTTAAGCGGCACATCGTTACTGTTCCGTAGCAACACCGTTACCAGCGAGTACTTCGCCCCGGTGGCGTCCACTGGCACATGAGTAGGGGTCGCCTGAATAGATGAACGAGCTGGGTCAATATCCTGCTCAGCCTCTTTGGTCACTACCACGCCCTTAACTAAATCTAAGCCAACCGCAGTGGCTTTAATTATCACGTTGCCAGTAAATGGACCAGCCACAAATGTAGTCACCGCCTGGCCGTTAACGGTCTTCACTAAGGTGTCAGTAATGTCGTCACCGAAGGTTCCGCCCTCTATGGTAAATTCGATCGGCCAGCCGTTAACGTTGTTGCCATTAAACTTTAGCTGAGCCGTAATGGTAGATGTACCGCCGCCCGCTTCAACAGTTTCTGGATTGGGAGATAACATTGTTAACCGATACTTGGTCGGGTCTAACCCAACATCGATGGTAGAGATGTTGGATTTAACTAAACCGTATCCCGGTATAGTGGCCGTCCCCCAGAACCGAACGGTTTCGGCGATGGCGTTATTCCCCACAATATACCTAGCGTGTTTACTTACGGCGGTGGGTTCGTTTTCTAAATGGCCAGCCGGAGAATCTTCTAAGTGGAAATCTACTACGGTGTTTTCTGGCAATCCAGCAAAACCTAACAGGGCTGACGCAGTAGCGGGAGTAAGAGCTAACTCATCCGGTTCGGCCCAGACGATAAACCCAGTGTAAGACAGTGCCTCTTTGGTAATAGTGTGAGACTTGATCAACGGCGTGCCGTCTAACATAGTAGCCGTAGCGACGATGGTTACATCTTCGTTTACATCACCAACATCTGGCGTATAAGTGGCGGTGGCGTTGCCGTCTTGAGTGGTAACTTGAGTAACACCGCTATCGTTTACTGGTTTGAGAGTGCCGGCATCATCGCCTTTATTAAGAGTAACTACCACCCCATCCAAGGAGGTAGGGTTGCCGCTAATCGGATCAAACTTGCCGACGTAGATCGTTAGGGGCACCGGGGTCTCGCCATCACGCGCTACTCGATCCGCCCCGTTGATGTCTAAAATGTAGTTATGTTCGTCGCTGACCGCAAAGTCTTTTTCTCCGGTCATCGCCGCCCGTTCATCACCGGTAATCGCCTCAACGTTCCAGTACCCGATCTTGGCGTTATGATCAATCGCAATGGTGGCGGTGGCAGAGGTCGCGCTGAGTACCTCTAAGGAATCAACCGTGATCTGAGCGGCATCGCCATCCTTCGGCGGAATAAAGTGGAGCTCGGTTTTTAGATCGATCCCCAGATCGTCAAACGAAGTGCCATAACCGGTAATAGCTAACTCCATCGTGTCGCCACGCCAGCCAGATCGCGGTTCGATCGTAATGGTTTCCGCAGTTGGCGAATTGGTCGCCTCAACCGTAAAGGTACCCTCCTCGATCAACGGTATGGCGTAACTTAAACCCTCTTCCGTGTCTTCCGGGGTAGTGATCCGAATGGTCCAGGGGCCCACCTTGGCCGTATTGCCGATCCGGAAAAACTTGTCATCGCTGATGGTACCGCCCAACACGATGCTACCAAAATTAACGATATCAGTTTGATCGATGGTAATTCCGGAATCATCGCCCTCCTTAATAATACTGATCCAACCGGCGACCCAGAAATCGTTGTATTGGGCAGACGCAAATATCTTTGCGCCGCCGGGAACCGTATCGGGACGATAAACCGAATGGGCAAAGCCCGCATCACTGATATCTTCCGTTGGAGTTACACTGCCAGCGTCAGTGGCAAAGCTGAACTCTAACGACGCGGGAACAGTTATCTTCTGGCCATTGTTGTAACGGAAGATGCGCGCTGTCACGGCACTCTCGCCAAGGGGGGAGGAGGAGATGTCAACCGACCGAGGGTCGGTAGTGATCTCCATCACATATGGGTTATCGGATTGTTCAATGATCTGCCACAAAGTATAGCTGGGAGGATTAGTCACCGATTTAACTTGGGCGCGTAGCTTAAGAATGCCATAGTCATCCGGCGGCAGATATTCAAATTCGGCTCGGCCGCTATTGTTGATTGACACGGTGATCGTGTCGGCATAATCGTCGTTGGTCTCAGCCGGACGGAGACCACCACCGCCATCAATTATTTTGATCTCAACTGTTTTATTGGCGTATTCAGGGTCTGGTATCCACACCCCTAAGCCTTGGGCACTACCGCCGGCCACTAACCGGAGCGTGCCCATGCCGTTGTCGGTGCGACCATCAAGCGGGGGAACGTAAAAGACAATATCTTGCGGCTCAATCAGCTCCACGGTGGTAGAGGAATTCCACTTGGTTTGGCTACCGCTAATGGTCACCCGATTGATATTAGCGCCCTGTGTACCGTGATTCGGCACGATGTTGGTGATCATCCCCATAAACTGAACAGAGGCGATATCGCTGAGTCTTACCCAATAACCATCTGGTTGAGTATCGTCACCTTCTAAAATTAAATACTCTGCCCAAAACGAGGCGATGCCGGCTGCTTCCGAACTAACAGCAAAGGTAGCTTGCCCGGCTTCGTCGGTTATATCGCTGATGGTGCTAATAATGTCTGTGTCGCCAGAGTAATCATCACTATCTTCAACATAGTTGCGATTCGACATTATTCTAACTTTGTAGCCCTCCACCGGAGCGGGGGAGTCCTGTCCATCGTTCAGCATAACGGTAATAGTAGATATGTCAGTGCCGTTAGCTGGCACCTGGGTAGGCGCCGCCTCGATGGTTGAAGTAGTGTTCCAGGGGACATTAGGCTTAACAAAATTGATGTTCACAGGACCCAAGCTGGGCGGCTCACAAGCTACACCGTCTCCAATCAACACTACAACACACGTGTTGATTAACGCAGACCCAACACCCTCTGAAGATAATTTGAATTTAACTATCCCATTAGCGCCGGTTTTGAGAATCTCTCCATTTTGTTCATCGTTATTCAACGGGCTACCGGGATCCAGGCCATACAACTCTTCAAATTTAACTTCGACGGGTGAACTCTGAGAGGAGCCCGACTGGAAGATGCTAACGTTTACTCCCTCTAAAGGCGCACCAGAGTAGTCTCTCATCGTCACCGTGGCGACAGCATAGGCTTTTCCATCCCCAGCAATGGTGTCCGGCTCAATTACCAATTCCGACGCGCTCTCATCGGGCGTACCACCCTGGCCATAGATAAATGGTCCTAATATCTGAACTGCTCGCGAGTTAGATGGCCAGTTGTCGCTCTGCACGGTTGATCCGCCAGCTTTATAAACATAGACGGTGGTGCCGCCATCCTCCCTGGCAGTTCGAACATCCAGATCGGCGCTAAAGATCAAACCAGGGACCCCACGAACATTACCGTCATTGTCAGAATCACCAAATTTGAGCATCGAGTACCACTGGCCGCCGCTAAGCATCGCAACGGAATTACTGCCAGACTGAGCATAGTCTGGCACTCGAGGGTTAGCATACGTCCCGTCATCCATCTCGGTTTGGCCATCAAAGACAACCGCACGATCGTTGAGCCCAGTTACATGTAATCCGTAGATGCTCCGAGCGTTGTTGATATCAACACCACTCATATCTAAATTGGCATCAGCCACCCAACCGGTCTCTCCTAATCTATCAGTCCGGGCTGTTCCCGCTAATTGTAATGGAAGACGAGATAGACTTGATGGCGGTGTCCAGGCTGGTGAGTTGATGATGCCGCCTACTATCAACGGGGTGGTCTGACGGACGCCGCTATCCACAGTGGAAGCTGTGTCTAAGAAGCCTAACCCCATAAAAGCGCGGCCCTGTGCTACCCCCAAGCTATCAGCTAACGTATAGCCAGCTGGCAGTGTTGGCGACATGCCGGACGGAGCCGTAACAGTCTCCGACTTCGAGTTAGTCCCCAGCCAGTGGTTATGAGTGGCACTGCCCAGATCCCAATGGTAGGCATAGGTAATATTTCCGACATATTGGTAGGCCTTGGTCTGAGGCCAACCACCGCCGATTAGTGGGAACGGCCCGAGATCATCTTCTATCACCCAAAAAGATCTTCCCTGGTTTGTCATATAGGCAGTGCTGGCCGGACTAAACCAAGTAGCCCCGCCCGTCACCATCAATGACCCGTTGGGATGTTTAAATAAACTAAATCCATACCGCCCTTGGGTTACTGGCGAGATGGATATAGCGGTAGTCCCGGGCCAATATCCAACATAGAATCTTAAATGCGCCAGATGGGCAACCTTACCTGTTGCCCAAGCCTCCGATAACCGTTGACCAGCGTAGTCAGAAACAGAAGTAGCACCAGGGTTAACCCCCAGTTCACCTTCAAATACTTTAATTGCGTTACCGCTGGCATTGAGATTGAGAATATAGTGCTCACTGACTGTGGTAGAGAACTGTCCTTTCATCAAATACTCGGACAACTGCTTGGCCAGGTTAATGGGAGTAACCTGCTGTATCTGTACCTGTTGAGCACTGAGACTGCTGGTGGAGCCAGATAGTTCACTGGTGCCGGTGGATGGCTCGTTAACAATAACCTGGGCTCCGGTGGCTACTGCTGTGCCGATCGCCCCAGTAGGCAATGAAACCCCAGTGGTACCAGTACCAACTTTACCAACGGTAGGAGTGTTCTTGTAGGTATCCCATTTGGCAACATCTTCGTCACCATAGATAGGCTGCCGTAGATTATATCCGCCCCAGCTGTATTCCCGACCTCCAACAAACGGTAGCCCATAGATGCCACCGATGATATGCAGGCTGCTGCCAGTAATGATGGTTTCGGGGTAGAAGTTAACCCCGGTCAGTTTGGCCCACACCTCCCAGTCAGCGGTAGGGCTGCTTAGATTTAATCGTTCAATTGTAGAGAAAAGTAACGGGCTGGAGCCTGTCTCCAGGGCGGCTGGATCGGGGATATGAGCATCACCCGAAACTACGTAGAGATAGTTGCCGTGCTGAAAAGCTTGAAAGGCAGCGTGTCCGGAGAACATTGTGCTCCATGGCTCGAGCGAGGACACCCCTCCCTCCCATACACCAGTTACCGGCGAACCATCAGTTGTGCTAATCTCCATTCGCTCAACTGAATCGAGCGACCTGAAATTGTTATCGCTGGTATTGTGTTCAATCCCACCGATGGCATAGATGTAGCGCTTACCGCCAGTATTAACCTCAACCAATTTGCCTAAGCTACGCGCCTTGGTCATATCATTTGTTAGCCTCGACCAGGCCAAATTAGCATCGTCTGGCTTGTTGTAGGCCGCGCTGGGTTTGGGTGGATTCAGTAATTTCTCGATCTCGTCACCAAATAAAACAGCTACTCCCAAGACGAGTAGCCCAGTGGCGATCAAGATAACCTGGCGTAGGTTACGCGGGTTAGTTAGATAGCTGATTATCCGATTGGAAAAACTCATTTAGCGCTTTGTTTTTCTTTTTTTATTGTATCAGTAATCAGGAGAAACTGCTTTTGGCCAGTTTTATGATGTTTTTATATTATATAACACTTTGCTCTTTTTGTCAAGAGGTAGCTTTAAAACCAATAGTTGGAGGCGCTCCGTCTATCCGGAGTAGTAGGTGCCTTCATCGGTGGCGAGATAGTGCCCCCGGATAGCTTCTTTAATGTAGTCTTCGTCAGCCACCACAAAGTCGATCGGGAGATTGGTCATCCCACGGATCTCACTCATTACCAGCTCGGATGGCTCGGCAATGGCTACCAATATCCCATTATTAGTGTGTGACACCGGGATAACGGTATATTTTTTGGCGATCTCATAAGCGATGTGCTTGATAGCCGATTTATCGATCTCGTAGCGCGAGATGTCGATCTCTGGAATTCGATGCTGGCTACTTAAGGCGGTGACCAAGTCCGACCGTTTGATCAGACCACGTTCGACCAAGATATCGCCGACCCGTTTACCCGTAGCCGCCTGCTCGGATAAAGCGTTGGCCAGATCGGCAGGGGAGATCAACCCTTCTTGAACTAACTTCTCGCCCAGTGGAACGGTGGGCATAGTGGTAGCGCTCGCTTGAAACTTAACTCTGGAAGCCGCCTCAACCAACGCGCCGATCTTGGTAACCGCATCGCCGGGATTTTTGATCGACATTAATTTAAACGATCCCTCTTTGGCTGCAGATTGAATTAGGATATCGCCAAATCGAAAGACAGTGGCTAAGGTTCCAGGTATAGTGTAACGAATATCCTGTACCTGCCGGAGGGCTAACTCTGATCGGCGGTGAACAAAGAAGGTGATCAGCTGAGAGTCGATCAGTTTGTCTTCACCGACTACCCAAATATCGAGATACCAAAATGACCAGTACATAAAGAAATAACTGATCGCCAAGAACACTAAGACCCCAACATACAACACAACAAACGGTAGGGCATCCGGCATCGGCAATAACCCAGTCGCGATGATGATCGCCACAAAAATTATGATCAGCAGAACAGCCAACATAGTAAAAGCAGCTGGGCCTAACAGATTAACCGGGTGGCGACGATAAACTAAATACTCGCCACTGGCTGATTGATTGGTTTGCTCGTCCATAAAAGATTAAAACAAGATCATAAATAAAGCGATCACGATCGATAGCAGCAACGTTAAACCACCAAGACCCAAGTAGAGCGCCAGAGCTCGCCCAGCATACTGCCCCTGTTCTCTGGGGAGATCATCGTAGCGGTATTTAAGAATATGGTAGATGATCACTCCCGCATAGATCAGCGACAAGAGCAACAGAACAAAGTAGATAATCCAGATAATTACAACTTCCATAACGGTTATTCAAATAGTCCGACCGGAGCCTTGGCTGGGGCAGGAGGGATCAAATTAAGATGATAATAGGCTGCTTCGGTCGCCATCCGACCTTGCGCGGTTCGATTAATAAATCCAGCTTGAAGCAGATATGGTTCGTATACCTCCTCAATAGTCTGTCTCTCTTCCGCAATGGCAGCGGCCAGGGCGGAGAGACCAACCGGCCCACCATGAAACCGTTCTACGATGCAGGTCAGGATCTTTTTGTCTACCGCATCCAACCCATTAGCACCCACCCCCATTAAATCTAAGGCGCGCTTGATGATCTCCTCAGAGATAATGCCCTGGTTATGCACCTGCGCAAAATCACGAATCCGTTTGAGTAATCGATTGGCAGTACGAGGTGTCCGCCGGGAGGCGGCCGCGATCATAGTTGATTGGTCGGGCGGCAAAGCGATCTTTAAAATACGAGCAGATCGCTCCAAAATTTTTTGGATGTCTGCTTCTTGGTAAAAATCTAAACGATAAGTGGAGCCAAACCGATCCCGTAGGGGAGAGGAGAGGGCACCGGCTCTGGTAGTTGCTCCGATCAGAGTAAACTTAGGCAGATCTAAACGAATGGAGCGCGCTGAAGGCCCCTTTCCAATCACCACATCAATTGCAAAATCCTCCATCGCACTATAGAGCACCTCCTCAACTTGGCGACCCAGACGATGGATCTCATCTATAAATAGAATATCGCCGACGTTTAGATTAGTAAGGATAGCAGCCAGATCGCCTGGTCGCTCAATCGCCGAGCCAGAGGTTACCCGGAGACCCCCACCCATACTGTGGGCGATGATGTGAGCTAACGTAGTTTTGCCTAAACCCGGAGGCCCAAATAGTAAAATGTGATCCAAGGCCTCATTCCGGCCCTGGGCAGCCTGAATAGCGATCAGTAGGCTGGTTTTGATATCGTCTTGACCAACGTATTCGGCAAAACTCTGGGGGCGAAGAGTCATATCCAACTCCACCTCCTCCTGCTTTAACTTGGCATCCACCACCCTAACCCCCGCGGTCTCTTCTTTCATACACCCATTATACCCATACTAAAGACCAGTCGGGTTAGCTAAAGAAATGCCAGCCGATCAGACCCAGGCCAACGATCACTAAGTAGTAAGTAAAGATATCGAGCGAATATTTTTTGAGGAAACTCATCAAAAACCGGATGGCTAACAAGCCGGAGGCCAATGAAGCACCAAAGGCAACCAACCAAAACAGATAATCGGACGAGTTGATCGTTCCCTCACTAATCGTTTGGTAAAGCGAATAACCTCCAGCCAAAGCGATGATGGGCGCTGCCATTAGAAAAGAGAATTTAGCGGCGGCATCACGCTTTAGTTCCATATATAATCCAGTGACGATCGTGGAACCAGAACGTGAGACACCAGGTAACATCGCTAAGGCCTGGGCTAAACCGATCCCTAAAGCCCGAACCGAATTTAATTTAGATAGATCATGCTTTAACTTAACGCGATGATCGATCAGCCAAAAGATAATTCCCGATATTACCATTAGTATAGCCACAGGTAGTAGCCCTCTAAAATGAGTGCCGATCCACGGCTCCAGCCAAGGCCCTAAAATCAACGCCGGGATAGTGGCCACCACGATCAGCCAAAATAGTCGACGATTGGGTCTGATATCTTTACTATCAGTTTTGCTAAACAGAGCCTTAAACATACCAATCCAATCGCGCCAAAAGTAGATCAGGATTGCTGCCAGGGTAGCTAAGTGTAATATGGCATCAAAAAAATTACCCTGATCCGCCCACCCCATCAGCTCTCGAACGATCACCAGATGGCCCGATGAGCTGATCGGGATAAATTCGGTTAGACCCTGAATTAGGCCTAAGATCGCTGCGATAAATAACGGCTGCTGCATTAGATAACGTTAATATTCCAAGTAACCGTCGGCCCAAACCAAGTAATATTTTCCGCCACTAATCTAAAGACTTCGGTATAATTGCCAGAAGTAAGCGGGGCTTTAAGATTAAATCCTAAAGTCATTGTTCCACCGGTCGGTATTTCAAATCCAGTGCTAATGGCTCGATTGGGGCTGGTCCAACTATCCATCGAAAATGGGCTGGCACGATCCAACGGGTTAGTCGTACCCAACCTGACCGTCCCATAGCCGCCGTTGCGTTGAGCATTCCAAGTGGCCGTGCCTGTGTTTTTAAAGGTAAGGTTAACAAAAGTGATCTGACCCGGGCTAAGAGTTAAATTAGTAACAGAGCCAGCCAACTCGGCCTGATAGTGGCTGGGGTTCTGGTCGATCCCACCGGAGTTAACTGTGATCTCCCAGTAGATCCCTAAATCGGGTAGCCATTTTTTGTATTCGACTACTGCATTAAAGTATTCCTTGTAGACGCCCGGCTGAGCAGCTTTGATCAAGAATGAAAAGCGCCCGATCTCACCCGGATTAACCTGGGTCTGTTCTAATAATGCAGCGCGGTTAGATGACACCCAGGTGCTGTGATAAAAAACACTCGTCCGATCCATTGGTCTAAAGGTGCCAAATCGAAATGGAGTTGGGCTATTACTCCCCGAACCAAACCAAGACATATTACCAGTATTGCGTAACTCTACCCAGACTGTGGTTTCGCCGTTGACGTTCAAAGTAGGGTATGGGCTTTGTCTAACCCAGGCCGCCGAATATCGTTGGGCGCCAGTCGGATTAAAGGTGAGATTAAGACTGCCGATATCGCGGAGGGCGGTAGCATCCGAGAAAACCAACTTTCGACTGCCAGACCAACGCGATCCGATCAATGCGGTAACCACACCTTGCTGGTTGGTTAAACCCAGGCTAATCTCGCCAGTTGTTGCAGTGCCGCCCAAAAGGATCTCTCCTCCCTCGATCCGCATCTTAACTAAATGGTTGGGAACCAGAACTGATCCATCCTTAACCGTTACCGTTACTTGAGAGTAGGTGCTCTGATCGGCTGGCAGCGTGGTGCGCGAAGCAGTAATGGATCCAGTGATCACGCTGGCTTGTTGAATAGACAGCAGGGCTGATGGCATATCGATAATACCGCTGCCATATTCGGTGGCGCTGCCTCTGGGGGTGGCAGTGTTTTTTAAGATTGATTCGGATTGAGCCGGAGTAAGATCGACGTTGCGAGCCAACATCAACGAGACCAGCCCGGTTACATGAGCAGTGGCAAATGATGTGCCGGAGTTATTAGTGTAAGAATCATGGGTAATGTAGTTGGCCGAAGGGATATTAACTCCAGGTGCCATAACATCTAAGTTTGATCCGTAGTTGGAAAACGAGGCGCGATAGCCAGAGCCGTCGACTGCCCCGACAGCTATAACATTAGAATAGATCGAAGGATAGAGCAGCTGACCCTTACTGTTGTTGCCACCGGCTGCCACGATGATAACTCCTTTATTAATAGCGTAGTTAACGGCTTGTTCCAGATCCAAGCTATCGACGTAGGTACCAAAACTCATGTTGATCACTTTGGCGCCGTTATCGGCGGCGTAACGAATTGCATTGGCGACGTTGTTGTACTCACCACCACCTAAACTGTTTAAGGCTTTTAACACCATCAACTTGGCGTTCCAATTGATTCCAGCGATGCCCTTGCCGTTGTTGACCTGAGCCGCAATGATACCAGCGATGGAGGTACCGTGACCATTTTGGTCACTGACATCGTTGTTATTTTGATAGAAGTTATAACCATTAATGTCATCTACATATCCGTTGTTATCATCATCAATATGATTATTGGGAATCTCTTTTGGGTTAACCCAAAATTTGCCCACTAAATCGTCGTGGTTAAGCGCCACTCCGGTATCGATCACAGCAATAACCGTACCCACTCCCGTGGTAATATCCCAAGCTTGCTGGATCCGGATCTGCTGAAGGTTGGCTTGCTGCGAGAAAAGAGGGTCGGTAGCCAACTGCTGGATCGTAACCTGATCAATTGGACTATTATCAAGAGACTGGATCGTTACACCACCATGGAGAGAGGGGAGGAGCGTGACGATCAAGCTAAATATTAGAGGAAAATAGAATTTACTCATAATCTAATTATACTTGCCCAATTATTATAACCTACTCATCCATCGACCTCCGCGGTTCGATTCCTCCACCACGGGAAAACTCTCGTTTTCCCGACCCCTTTCCCAAGGTTCGATTCCTTCAGGCAACCGTATACAAAAATAATCACCGGCATCTGCCGGTGTTTATTTTTGGTGGGCCCAGAAGGAATCGAACCTTCGTCCCCAGCTTAAAAGGCTGTTGCTCTACCGTTGAGCTATGGGCCCAATAAATCAATCCTATCACTATCCACCTTAGAGTTGGCCAAGGGACGATTGTAACAGATCACTGAGATTAAACTCTTTCACTTCACTGGGAGCTGCCACACTAACTGGGCTATTGAGGCGGGAAAAAGTTATATCCAGCGCCGATTCGGATTGGCCGGCTGTCGATAGGTTACCACGCGCCACTAATTTGGCCAAATGATAGTCGCGCTTACTAATCCACAGGTCGTAAGTATAATCGGTGGCTAATTTTAACGCCGCCGAACGATCGAATTTAACTCGCTCATTGGTTACTGCCTGAACTGCATCTAAAAGACTACCCAAAGCATCACGATCAATGAGGACGGCCAAGTGATAGCAGCGTACGCTTTTAATTGTTTCATCGCCTAACACTGTTTGGACAGTAAACAACTGAGCGGTTTTAAGCAGTTCGCGGATCTTTATCCCATCCTCGTTAGTCAACCTGCCACCACCGCCCAGGATATTGCCAACGGTCGCTTCGGGGTTTTTAACCTTATACCATCTGGCATCGGGGGTTAGGGATAGCGAGGCGCTACTGGGGACGTTCGATTCCTGCACTCGAAAATAAGTGTATTCCGGAAGGCCGCGTAGTTCGGCGCTAATCTTGGTGTTGCCATCAGGAGCTTGGCCCGATAGATCAAACAGCAGAGAGAATTTGAGATTATCCAGGTTAGACAGATCAACTTTAGCCGTGAAATCAGCCACTAACTCTTTAAGCCCATTAAATATCGCCGTGTCCGAAGCACCAGCTAACTTTAACTGGCCAGCGGCCTCTAATTGGTTTACCTCGCTCATACTCACCATCATGCGATCGACTATCACTCCCATATCTGGCCGAGAACCACAGCCACCCAATAGGAGGGGGATCAGTAAAGCTAAAGTTATGAGATATCGTCGATTCATGGAGTATGACCTTGCGTCTAATTCTATGATACTCGCCTGGCTTTTTCAATACAAAAAATCGCTATAATGAAAGAGGGGAGGAGATATGCTAAAAGCTATTAGCGAGGTAGTGGGAAGTCGGTTGGTCGACTTAGACAAAAGCCAAGCGATTGGCGAGGTTGTTAATTGGGTAGTTAATCCCGATGAACGAAAACTTAGCGCCTTGGTAGTCCGATTAAATGGCTTATTCCCCAAAAATATGTTGGTAACTACCGCGGACATTATTGAGTACGGCCCACAGATGGTAGTAGTCAAAAACCAACTATCGGTGGTCACCCCAGATGAGGTAGTGGGGATGCCCAAACTGCTTAAATCTAAATTCCGGCTAATCGGCGGACGGGTGGAAACTAAGTCCAGAAAATTGATCGGTCAGGTGGAGGACATTATGTTTGAGACCACCGATTCGAGCTTGCAGAAACTATACGTTAAACCAAACCTACTGGGATTAGTCACCCGACCCGATGTAATAATCGGCATCGACCGAGTTTTACTAATTGAGCCCAGACGGATAATCGTAGAAGATGACGTGGCAGAGCCGATCGCGCCGGGGCAGACGGTTCGGGCAGAGGTTTAGAACCGACCGATTATTTTTAAGCGCTGCATCTCTTTACGGGCGGCCGCATATCGCGGAAGATCCTGGATCTTTTGGAACTCCCGCTTTAATAAGGCGGTCGGTAACTTATGGATTAATTTTGCCTGGCGCTTAAGCGCGGCGGCGGTTAGTCGTTCGTATTTAAACCCCAGATCATATTTGAATCGAATTGCCCGTAGAATTCTGAGAGGATCCTCTTTCAGCCGCAAATCTGGGTCGCCCACTATCCGGATCAGTTTAGCAGATAGATCCGCTCTCCCACCAACTGGATCGAATATTTTGCCGGTGGTTGGATCCCAGTAAATGGCGTTGATGGTTAGGTCTCGTCTAAGGGCGTCCTGCTCCAAATCGACGATAAAGACGACCTGCCTGGGCGAGCGTTTGATGTGGTCAAACTGCTCATCGTAGATATCCTCCCGAAAGGTAGCGATCTCGTAAGTACCGCCCTCCCATGTAAAACTGACTACACCAAAGGTCTCATTAACATGGGCGGGGACGACACCTTGTTTGCGAAGCGTCGCCACCATCAGGCTGGGCTTAGCATCAGTGGCGATATCAATATCCTTAGGATCATAATCAACCCCCAACAGCTTGTTGCGAGTTTGATTACCAACTAAATACGCCCGATAGCCGGCATCCTTTAGCCAACTGATGGGAGTAAAGCGACGATCCATAGATCTATTGTAGTTTAAATAACTGACGGGCGTTATCGGTTGACATCTGGCAGACCTCTTCGACCGACAGATTTTTAATCTTGGCGATCTCACGAGCCACCTCTAAAACGTACACTGGCTCGTTTCGCTGGCCACGGTAGGCCTGGGGAGCCAATAACGGCGCATCCGTTTCGATCAGTATCTTGTCGAGTGGGGTAATTCTGACTGCCTCGACCAACTGGTCATTATTGGGGTAGGTGATGATGCCGTTAAACCCGAGATAAAAGCCTCGCTTGAGAAACTCTTGAGCATAGCGAACCCCCGACGTGAATGAATGTATTACCCCGGGACACTGGCCGCTGAGCCGCGGCAAGTGATGTTCATCCAAAACATTCAGAAGCTCACTATAGGCATCCCGACAATGAATGATAACCGGTTTATTTAACTCACGGGCGAGACTTAACTGACTAATAAAGGCTTGGCGCTGAATGGTCTGGGCCGATAGGTTACGATAGTAGTCCAGCCCGATCTCACCGATGGCCACTACCTTACGCTCACGACCAAGTAACCGCAACTGCTCTACTGCGTCGGTAGATAATGTCTTGGCATCGTGAGGGTGCACTCCGATCGAGGCATAAACCAAGCGATACCGGCTCGCCAAACCAACACTTTGACGTGAGGTGGGTAGATCGACCCCTACATTGATCAAAGCCACCGCCCCAGCCGCAAAAGCTCTTTCAACCGTTTGTTCTAAATCGGCATGAAACTTAGGAAAGTCTAAATGACAGTGGCTATCGATAAAATTCATCGTGATAAGTTAGCCCATAACACCAACAGCACTACTCCAATACTGGCAATAACATCGCGAGGAGATATTTTTTCTTTTAGCACCACCGCCGACAGACTATAAACCAATACCGGCGAGATGATCATTACCATAATCGTCGAGCTGATGCCTTGAGTATGATAGCTGAGATACACTAAGCTGGTTACTACTACTGCGCTAATGGCCAACCCCAAAAAGTAGGTCGCCTGACGCCAACTAATCATTGGCATCCGACCACGGCCTAATATCCACAAGAATAGCGCGGTGGCCAAACAACGTACCAGATAAAGACTGATTGGCGAATACATTTCTAACAGTTGGCGGATAATCGCCACCTCAATACCGTATAAAACCGCAAAGCCCACCATTGCCCACATTGCTTTGTCCAACGTGATACTCCCGGCATGCCATCGAGCCCAGATCAATAACATAGCGGCTAAGCCAACCGATAGGTATATCTGCCATGACCTCTCATCTGGATAAATCAATCCTGCGATGACCACTGTTAAAAGAGGATTAAACAACAATAACGGCTCTAATTGCGAGACACGTTCATGTTTGAGCCCATAGTAATAGAGCAGGTTATAATTGGCCGCTAAAACCACCATCAATAGAACCAAGATAATGTAGCGAGGTGAGAACGCTAATTGATCAATGTGACCAGTCCAGGGCAAGGTGATCAATCCGACTGCTACGATAAAAATAAACAGATAGAATGCAAAAGCCTGATTCGTTAATTTTTTAAAGATGCCGAGCGATCGTTTAGTAAAGACTAAGGCCACCGAATCAATTGCTGCCGCCAATAGGGGATAGAGCACGGTTAGTTAAACTTAGGAAATAGAATTGATGGCTGTGCGACCACTTGGCCAGCTGGTAGCTGCCCCCATTGGATGGCATCTTCCCAATTAAGCGGCCGCCAACTCGGCTTAGATAGACCAAGGGCCTCGTAGATCACATCGGCTACTCCTGGGAGAAAGGGGGAAAGCAGTGCCGCATCAATCCTAAGGCCTTCCAGCAACTGATAGATCACGCGATCAACCTCGTCCTGCTTGCCCGCTTTAAACAACTCCCACGGCTTCGTTTCGTCAACTAAGATATTCAGTGAAGTGGTAAAATTATCGATCGCGGTCAGCACCCGGGCAAAATCGTATCCCTCAAATCGGTCGATCGATGATAACAAACTGGACAGCTGAGGTAGTTCAGCCGCAACCGGCGGCACAGCCCCCCCAGCAAACTTGGCGGCCATCTGTAAAACCCGCGAGACTAGGTTGCCCAGATTGTTGGCCAACTCGCTGTTATATACTTCCTCAAATCTCCGCCACGAAAAATCTCCATCATCCGTGGTGGGAATCTCTTTGAGCAGATAATAACGAGCGGCATCGGCCCCATACTTATCTACGATCTCAGTCGGATCGATCACATTCCCCAAACTTTTACTCATCTTGTGACCACCCGAGGTGATAAAACCGTGTACAAATAAAACTTTAGGTAGAGGCAATTTGGCCGATAGCAACATAGCCGGGAAGATAGCAGCATGGAATCTTAAGATGTCCTTGCCGACCACTTGCAGATCGGCTGGCCACCACTTTTTGAAAAGCACCTCATCCCGGCCAAACCCGATTCCCGTAATATAGTTAGACAACGCGTCGCACCAGACGTACATGGTGTGGGCTGGGTCGTCTGGCACCGGTATACCCCAGGGTAGCTTATCGGCCGGACGCGAAAAACTGATATCAGTTAGACCAGCCTCCATCACGTTAATGATCTCGGTAGCCCGATTTTCTGGGATGATCTTAAATTCCCCCGACTTGATCGCCTTTATTAACGGCGCAGCATACTTGGACAGCCTGAAAAAGTAGTTATCCTCCTCGATCGCCTCCGGCTCTTTTAAGTGGATCGGGCAACAGCCGTTAACCAGTTCTTTTTCAGTGATGAATGCTTCGCAACCAACACAATACAAGCCGTGATAAGTATCTTTATAAATATCACCATTGTCCGATAGCTTACGCCAGAGTTCCTGGGCCCCCGGCCAGTGACGATCGCGATCGCTCGTTCTAATAAAATCGTCATTGGACAGATTAAGAATTTCCCGCAGCTCCGAGAATAGGCTGGAGTTGCGCTCGGCTACCGCACCCGGGGTCTGGCCGGCCTCTTTGGCCACCTTGGCTATCTTACTGCCATGCTCATCCGTGCCAGTTAAGAAAAAAACTTCGCGGCCATGAAGTCGCTGCCACCTGGCTATCACATCGGCTTGAACCAATTCCAAAGCATGCCCAATGTGGGGGTGGCTGTTAATATAGGGGAGGGAGGTAGTGATATAGAATTTGTTGGACATCACCTAAAAATTAGCTTCGAGAAGTGAAAAATAAGCAGTTACATTATATAGTCTGATATCTGTTATGCCAAAGCTGACCAAGATAGTTGTCCAAACCGCTAACGCCAACCGCGTTAGCCTGTTTGCGGATGACCAATTCTTAACCGGGATAGATAGCTTTACCTGGACACAGCTAAACCTCAAAGTAGGCGATGAACTAACGCCTCAGCTAATCGATCGACTACGAACCGAGGACGTGAACGGTAAATGCTACGACAAAGCGCTTAAGCTGCTCTCATTTCGACCGCAGAGCAGCTACGAACTACGCCAGAAACTATCCAAGAGATTTGATGATGACAACATTAGAACAACCATCGCTCGGTTGATGAAAGAGGGATTAGTCGACGACAAAAAGTTTGCCATGATCTGGGCGAGCGAAAGATTGCTCACTCGCCATCGGAGTATTCAACATCTGACGGCCGAACTTCGCCAAAAGGGGATTGAACGAACGTTGATCCAAGCCGCTATCGCAAAATTAGACAAACAAGCCGAAGTAGACGCGGCATTTAGTCTCGCCCGGAGGTTCTCTCAAAAACCACCAGGAAAACTGCGAGCTTATCTGGCCCGCAGAGGTTTTGGATATCCCACAATTAAAGAGGTTGAGAAACAGCTACAGACTCAAAAGTGAGGCGATCCGCGCTTGGTCAAACCCCAAAATGATCTCCTCGCGACCGTCCGGCATAGTAATAACGCTAACTGGCACTCCCATCTGGCCGGTTTTTTGGATCATCTCCTGACCGCGCATAGGATCAAGCGCCACATCTACATTTTCAAAAGCTATCCCCTTGCTACTCAACCATTCCTTTAGCAACCGGCAATAGCTGCAGGTAGGAGTGGAGTAGATAATGTACTTCTTTGGTTGAATCATATGCTTAGTTTAATTGCGCTCTAATACTTTACCACGAAGTTGCATGGCTCGATAAACTCGATCAATCGCCAGCAAAAAAGCAGCTACCCGAAGGCTTACTTTTTTCTCGTCAGCGATTTTGATCACCCGCTGGCCCGCTTCCAACATCAACTTTTGCAATCGACTATTCACCTCGGCTTCCTCCCAATACCAACCCTCTCGATTCTGAACCCACTCAAAATAGCTTACCGTTACTCCGCCAGCATTGGCCAAGATATCCGGCACTACTGGGATCCCACGACTGTTTAGAATCGCGTCTCCGGAAGCAGAGATCGGGTTATTAGCCAGCTCTAAGATTAATTTGGCTTTGATGTGATCAGCATTAGCGGCAGTTATCTGATCTTCTAAGGCTGCTGGGACTAACACATCAACGTCTAACTCCAACAATTCCGAATTGGTAATATCGTGCGAGTAGGGGAGCCCCGCCAATGACCCGGTGGCCTTTTTATGATCAAATACTTCGGTTGCCTCTAAGCCGGTCGGGCGATAGATGCCACCATGTGAATCACTAACTGCCACCAACTTGTAACGCGGATCAAGACTGAGAAGCTTGGCCAAGCCACCCCCAACATTACCGATACCCTGAATCGCCACCTGGATCGGTCGCTTAGTTATGTGAAGATGATCCACCATGAGATCCAAAATAAATTTTCCACCCAGCGAGGTGGCCATCTCTCGTCCTTTCGAACCAAATAACACCACCGGCTTACCGGTGACAAAAGCTGGCACCTGATGACCATGGATCCGACTATACTCATCCATCATCCAGGCCATTGTTTGTTCGTTAGTATTCACATCTGGCGCTGGCACGTCTTGGTTTGGACCAATGTGCTTAGCAAACGACTGCACATAACCCCGCGCCAATCGCTCCAGCTCTAATTGAGATAATTTTTGAGGATCGACCTTAATCCCACCCTTGCCACCACCAAAAGGGATGTCCGCTACCGCACACTTCCAAGTCATTAGCGAGGCGAGGGTCTTTACCTCCTCCACATCAACCTGAGGGTGAAATCTAATGCCGCCCTTGTACGGACCACGAGCCGCATTGTGTTGGACACGTAACGCCTTAAAAAGCGCAGTTTCGCCGTTATCTAACTGGATGGCGATATCCGATTGGATGATTCGATCAGGAGTCATCAGTTTATCTAACTCAAGATCCGAACGGCCCAAGATCTGGGCCGCCGCACGGAGGGCTACATGGTAGGCGGGTTGTTCCATTACGATAAATTTAGATTATGATCGATCACTACCGCGCCTGGAGCGGCGCCTTGGATATAATTATAGGCCGACAAGGCAGCTTTGGCACCTTCGCCAGCGGAGATCACTGTCTGCTTGTAGGGGACAGAGGTGGAATCACCGGCGGCAAAGACACCCGGACAAGTAGTTTGGTTAAAAGCATCAATAATTACCTCTCCGGCACCATTTAGTTTAATACAATCTGGCAAAAAGTCAGCCTTAACCTCGTAGCCGATCTCCACAAATACACCCTGGACTGATAGGTCGCTTATCTGCTCGGTAGGCAAATCTTTGATCTTTACGCCAGTGACAAACTGTTCACCGTAGATACTATCGATAGCAGAGTTTAAAATGAACGTTACATTGGTGGCCTGTTTTAGGCGATCAACTAAAATCTGTTCGGCCTTAAATGCGTCGCGCCGATGCACCAAGCGAACTTGTTTGGCGATTTTAGAAAGCAACAAGGCTGCATCCACTGCCGAGTTGCCCCCACCCACTACCACGACATCCTTGCCAGCGAACAACGGCGCATCACAAGTAGCGCAGTAAACTACTCCCTTATTGGCAAACTCGTCTTCGCCCGGAACTGCCAGGCGCCGTGGGGTTTTACCAAAAGCTAAAATAATTGTTTTGGCCTCGTAGGTTTTGCCATTCTGGCCAGTGACCACAAACTGATTACCTTGTTTGACCATCGAGATCGCCTGATCGTTTAGGATCTCAGTGCCATACTTCTCAGCCTGAGCCCTAAATCGCATCATTAGCTCCACTCCCTCCACCTTGTCGATGCCAGGGTAGTTTTCGATCGCCAAAGTTGTGGCGGTCTGGCCACCAAACTCTTTATTTAACACGGCTGTTTTGAGAGCCCGGCGAGTAGTATAGAGTGCAGCGCTCAAACCGGCCGCCCCAGCTCCAATGACGATCACATCATACATGGCAAATTCATTAGCCCCCTTAGTATAGCAAAGCGCCCCGATGACTATCGGGGCGCTTTGAATAGTTCAATTACTCCTCATCCTCAACCGCGTGGAATCCACTGGGGAGATCTTCATCATCATCCTTGGCTGGCTTCTCCGAATCATCATCCAGATCATCGCCCAAGTCCTCGTCGTCGAGATCATCACTAACGGGCTTCTTGGCGGTCAGATCGTCATCATCTTCCTCCACCTCATCACTACCAGCACCACCCATTACTTGATCCTTGTCATCATCGTCGTACATCAACTACCTCCATACTTACTTAGTAAATAAATTGACGTATTCCCTCGCAGTAGGGGATACAAAGCAAAATCTACCATAGTCATTTTTTCTGTCAACTACTGGCTTGATTTTGGTAGCCCGTACCCTCCTTCGTTCCGTTCTGCTGTCCAGCAGAACGGACTACGGGCG
>JBAZHL010000005.1:28572-29932 GCA_041652335.1 Patescibacteria group bacterium
CAGCAGAACTAGAACCCGTCGGGGTTCGGGCTACCTCACCCCTCCTCGACACCTTGCGGTTTCGATTCTTCCACTACGGGGAAACTCCCGTTTCCCCGACCCCCTTCACAGGGTTCGACTCCCGTTCGGAAAATAACAAATCAGCCAATCTCACATGAGATCGGCAGATTCGTGGTAGCCCGTACGGGAGTCGAACCCATCTTTTCAGATTGAAAATCTGACGTCCTAACCGATAGACGAACGGGCCATTCTGGCCAAGTGAGAAATTTTAAACAAATCGTCCTGACCGATAGCCTGCCCGCGGACGCGGGACGCGGCCAGGGACGAACGGGCCAGGTTAAGATTGTGGTGGGCGCAGCAGGATTCGAACCTGCAACCAACTGCTTAAGAGGCAGCTGCTCTACCATTGAGCTATGCGCCCGTGGTATCCCCGGTAGGAATCGAACCTACATCTTGAGCTCCGGAAGCTCATGTTCTATCCATTGAACCACGGGGACATTTTATAAAAGAACTCTGATATTGTCTAAATCTTGGTGGGGTGGTCGATGGGATTCGAACCCACAACCATCTGGACCACAACCAGATGCTCTGCCGTTGAGCTACGACCACCATACATCATTCTTGGCGTCCCTGGCAGGAAGTGGAACCCGTCGGGGTTCGGGCTACCTCACCCCTCCTCGACACCTTGCGGTTTCGATTCTTCCACTACGGGGAAACTCCCGTTTCCCCGACCCCCTTCACAGGGTTCAATTCGCCAGGTCCAAACTCAAAAAACATTTGGCGTCCCTGGCAGGAATCGAACCCGCATCAACGCCTTAGAAGAGCGCTGCTCTATCCGTTGAGCTACAGGGACAAAATATTAATCTGCATTTACCTTATAACTATACCTAAAAGAGCATAAAAAATCTCTGACTGGTCAGAGCGAGGCGAGGAACAAATTGGGATAAAAATTAACGAGCGGGGGATAATTGGTTAGATTTTAGCATTGCCTTGATCTCGCCCGGTAACATCACAAAGAACTGAAGAAAGCCAAGTTGGGGGACGGTCAGGTGATTAAATATTCTCTTTGATGTCCGGTCCACTTGCTGTTCCTGCCACGCAGGATAAACTTCGTGTAACAGCTCGTGGATAAGGGTAACTACTCGATCGTTCACCCCGATAGTCTTGTTGATAAAGATCGTCAGATCGTCGGGTAGGATATACC
This sequence comes from Patescibacteria group bacterium, assembly GCA_041652335.1. Taxonomy (GTDB): domain Bacteria; phylum Patescibacteriota; class Kazan-3B-28; order Kazan-3B-28; family UBA10110; genus 2-01-FULL-49-10. The sequence goes on from JBAZHL010000005.1 coordinate 29,777, forward strand.
CTTTACTGCCCCGAGCCAAGCCACCTTTTCTCCTAATGAACCTGTCAGTTAAGATAACCCGATAACCGGAATTGAGCAATATCCTTTTCAAGCGACGAAATATATTGGCGTATTTCATTTTTGTGTTTATCTTCAGCCCGGGCGCCCCTCCAATGC
>JBAZHL010000006.1:0-29687 GCA_041652335.1 Patescibacteria group bacterium
ATGGAGGTTCGATTCCTCTCTCGCCCACCAGAACAAAATCAGCTCTCAGAGCTGATTTTTGTATTGACAGAACTGCCCCTTTCTGGTAGATTTTGGCCAGCACATCGACAACTATGCCTCCGCGTTAGCCGCTCCAACAGGACGGGAGGTTGCAACCAAGATATTTGGGGAGATACCCCGCTTGGCATCGCTAACACAATTGCTAAAAGGATAAGATGATGGGCCAAATTAATTTTCAACCAATATCTGACACGATAGAAAATGGTCGAATAATCACCAAGTGGTTGTTCGGCCCAGAGACCGCGATAGGAGGACGACTTGCATGGGACGCCAGTCGGTCAGATTCTCTCACCGCCCAGCACTCTCAGGCCATCTTAAAAACCATCGTAGCTGATGGGCACTCTGACAATCTGCCACCCTCGGTGTTCGAAGCCGGACGAGAAATGATTGACCGGCTCCCAGAAGACTACCGCCACTCGTTCATGATGTCTGTAATGCTGCGCGAGCACCCCTGTTTCTTCCCGCGGCTGATATCGCAACTGCACGACCTGTTCATCAACGTCGTGCCGTGGCATCGAGTGGTGGAAGAGATCCTGCGGGCCAAGGGCCAGACGATCATCGACTACGCTCGGCAGGTTATTGGCAAGCCCTGCTCAAACGAAGAGGCGCTGTCCTATAGCCCGGTAGCACTGTTTGCCAAGCCCGGGCTACTCGACAGTTACCTGCCGCCGCTAAAAGTCGGCGAAGCCTACGTGTTCATCGATTTCGCCGATGACGACGAGCCGATGACGGGCGAAATGGATGAGTGGGTCGATTATCAAATGGTCGGCATGGCCATCAACGCCCCGACCGGCATCGTACTTGCCAACGACCCGTACCAGACCCTGGATGGAGCGTTGGCAGATCTGATCAGATGGTTAGCCCCGGCTGCCACTCAACAACACTCATAACCACGCCCCATCAACCCCACCAACCCTGCCCGCCCGGGCTGTTCCCGGGCGGCTTTTTTATATATTTGTTTCGAATATTTGAGATCAAAAATTAGCCCACAGGGCTTTTGTAGCTCTGAGAGCTTATTTTGTATTGACAAATCGCCTCCCCCCTGGTAGATTTTGGCCAGCACATCGACAACTCAACCCCCGTGTTGGCTGCTCTAAAAGAGCGGGAGGCTACGACCAAAGCCCTTTGGGGGTTACCCCAACTTTGGTATCGCCAACACAACCCGACCAAAAGGAGTATTGCAATGTTGCGACTTCCACAACTTTCGCCAGTCTCCGGGGGGGTCGAAAACTCCCGGGAGATCACTGAGTGGCTGACCCAGAACACACCGATCCTTGAGCAGCTCAATGCTGCCCAGGACACACCAGCTGCCAAACGAGCCCTCGAAGATATCCGGCAACTGGGCTATTCGAGTCTGCTACCCCCCGCGCTGTTCGCGGCCGGGCGGGAGATCGCTGATTGTATCACCGCGGGCGGGCGTGGCTTCTTCAGCGGCGTTACCGCTACTCTATCGGTGATGCTAAGAGACGGTGTTCACTTCCCACGAATCATCATCGCCAAACACAAGGCAACCAAGATGATCACTGTCGTTCGGTGGCACACTATTCGACAGGAGATCATAAACGATGATCCCAACTCTACGATCCTGGGATGGGCAGAGGATATCGGCTCCACGCTCAGGCCTTGCCCGACAACGACCCAGGCCGGCGTCAGGGACATAGCACATGTTCTCAGCGCCATATCTCCGCTGTTATACTTCTTGTGGGAAGAAGGCCACCGAGGGACAGATTACCTCCCGAACCTCCAGGGCGGCGAAGCTTACCTCTTCGTCGACGAGAGCGAGCAAGTGGCAAGCGATGGGTTAGTAGCATATGAGCTCATCGCAGCAGTGGCTCGACCCAATCAATCGGCACTCAGGTTGGAGGTCAGCATGCTTGGACAGCCGCCGGGGCACGCTATCCGTCAGCTAATCGGGGACTTACTCCGCCCAATCTGCTAACCCGCGATAGGCTCATCGTTACACTGTAACCAACTCATTGCCGCCCCAGCGCCCGGGCGGCTTTTTTATATATTTGTTTCGAATGTTAAAGATTAGATATTAGCTCCACATAGCTTATTATCCCCCGGCCACAGGTTGCGATTTGAGCCGTTTTTGGGTATAATAGTACTTGAAATCAATCGGACCTTGAAAATTAAAATGTTACTCCAAAGAAGTTTTATTTTTTATTATTCTTTGGAGTATAAAAGAGGGCATTATATTAGTTTAAGTAGGAGCTAAGATGCAGAACAACCTGCTCAACGAGTGGGGTCAAGCAGTGCTCAATCCGCTGCAGGACATCTGGTATCGCTTCTTAATCTTCCTGCCCAACTTGGTCGGCGCTTTGTTGATCATCCTGATCGGATGGATCGTTGCCGCTGGGCTTGATAGATTAGTGACCCAGATCCTCAAGCAGCTCAAGCTTGATCACGCTTTGAACAAGGTCGGTACTAAGACCTTGCTCAAAAAATCTGGCGTGGATTTTGAGGCGTCAGATTTCATTGGTGGTTTAGTAAGATGGACGATCCTATTGATCGCCTTCTTGGCCGCCGCAGATGTTCTGGGCTTAACTAAGATCACGGACTTCTTGAACGCGATCCTCAGTTACATCCCGAATATCTTTGTAGCCATCGCCATTCTGTTAATCGGAATGCTGGCAGCTAACTTCTTTGCCCATGTGGTTCGAGGCACCGTTGGTGCCGCTCGGATTAAGATGGCCAACTTCTTGGCCACTATCACCAAGTGGACAATTTGGATCTTTGCGATTCTGGCTGCCTTAGGGCAACTTGGTATCGCCGAGACTATCATCGACCGCTTGATCACCGCCATCTTCTTTATGATCGCTATGGCTGGTGGTTTGGCCTTCGGTCTGGGTGGCCAAAAAGCCGCTTCTGAGACCTTGGATGATATGAAGAGAGAGATGAAGCACAAAGAATAAGTTTGTCCTTCAAAAAGCAAAATACCAAAAAACCCCGTCAGGGGTTTTTTGGTTGAACGATACACTATCGGTTAGTTAATTTCACCAAGGGTAACTGTAACTGTCATAGTTTTACCGGCCCGAATTAGTTTAATCATTATCTGGTCGCCGGGTTTATGAGATTTTAAAACCGACGGGATGGTGGTGTCCTCGTCGATCGTTTTTCCATCCAAGGTGGTGATGATATCGTTTTCTTTGATCCCCGCCTTATCCGCTGGGCCACCGGGGGTAACTGCCAACTCCGATGCAGTGGCACCGCGAGTAACCAAAGCGCCCTGGTCAACTGACATCTTGTTAGCGGTGGCGATCTCCGGAGTGATCGTGAGATAACGAATGCCCAGCATTGGTCGGGAGATCTTGCCACCAGCCGCCACCGATTCAATACCAGATTTAACGTCATTGATCGGAATAGCAAATCCAATCGACTGACCTTGAATATCTACAGCCGTGTTAATGCCGATTACTTCGCCAGATAGATTAACTAACGGACCACCCGAGTTGCCTGGGTTAATGGCTGCATCGGTCTGGATCACATTATCGATCTGCTCTGACCCACCAGCACTACCACCCGCTGTAATCGCTCGGCCAATACCGCTAATAATTCCAGTGGTAACTGTGTTCTGATACTCCCCCATAGCATTACCAATAGCTACCACCTGTTGACCAACCCGTAGTTGGCTGGAGTCTCCCAAAGTTACCGTTGGCAAATTAGAAGCGGAGATCTTGAGCATGGCCAGATCGTTATAACTGTCCCGAGCCACCACAGTAGCATCATAGGTTTTACCACTGGAAATAGTAACGGCGTATTTAGCATCGGTCGCCTCGGCTACATGACGATTGGTAACGATCAGTCCGTTACTTTTAATAATGAATCCCGTGCCACTACCCGTCTGCTCGTAGGTTCCACCGAAGAACCCCTGCACCTGGCTTTTGGTAACTATGCTAACTACTGCTGGTGAAACTTTAGCCACCACATCCTCCACCGACACTCCGGCCAATGTCTTGCTATCAGTGGTTACATTGCTAATGGCTGTGTTATTAAAAGTTGGCGATTTGATAAATGGCAGTTGGCCATTTCCCCACAATAAAACGAGGATCAATCCTCCGACTAACCCCCCTAATACCCCCCAGCCAAAATTGGCTAACGATTTTCTCATATGTCCTACACGTTAGGAGATATAACAAACAACATATCAAAGAAGAAAAGGGTTAAGAGCAACACTGCGGCTATGCCAATGTATTCAAAGATAACTTTTATCGTCAGGTTTCCTTTAAGATAGTGAGCTACAAAATCCGAATAGAGGTAATAGACCACTAACAGCAGAAAGGTCTTAAAATAAATGTTCTTATGCCACGCCCCCGTCACCCACACTAACTGCTCACCGATCAGCGCTAACACCAAACCGTAGAGCCAAAATCGTTTAGTCGATATCCCCTGTCGCCAAAATAGCAGATATAGGCTGAGAATAACCTGAATCGCCACCCCCAGCATCAGCCAAAAGATACTGAGGCTATAAAACTGCACCGCAAACATCAAAGAGGCGCTGGCGATGAACAACGCCAACAGTCTCACTAACCCTAGCCAGTGAATAGCCGATAACGGCCACTGGCCAGTATCAATGTGCTCTTGATGCCAATAGCCCACCAACCAGCTAACTGCCAAGATTAGAGCCGCCACTAACTCAAGCTGCCATAACTTAAGCATGGAGAAGAGCAGAAATCCGGTCGACCCCATCACGATCCAAATCAATTCGGCGGCTAACATTCGGGTGGAAAGATCCCACCTGGCGTTACCGATCCACCAGCTAAAAATTATCAATGTCAGTAGTAACAGAGCCATCCACCACAGCAGTTGAACCGGCCAAAAATACATCAACTGAAAGATGCCCAAAAGCACTGCTAAAAGTAGCAGTAGCTTTCGGTGGTGCCAAAACCAATTAAAGTTGAATGGTTGTTTGATCAAAGCGCGCTTGCTTCAGACCCCAACACTACTCGCACCTCAGCGCCAGTAGTGGTAGTTACTTTATCGGTTCCGATCTCAGCGTTTAAAGAGCTGGCCAATCGTTTGACCTCCCATTCACGTTTACCGTCAGACAGATCGTAGACAAAAGTCTTGGTAAAGCCCTTAGCAGCATTGTTCCCCGTAGAAACTATGTTGTAGCTCTGAGCTTTTAGCTTAGTAGCGATCTTGCCGGCCAAACCGGTTACATTGGTGCCATTAAGCACCTCTACCTTTAATGGCTCAGTGCTGGCTACTTCTTGGTCAGCTTCTTCAACAGTGGTGGCACCAGAGATAACCTTGGCCACATAATCACTCAGGATCTTAAAGTCATCACCAATGGGTTTTAAAGCATACTGTTCGCCCACTCGTGTGCCATACAGTAACCCGGCAGTCGAATCGTCAAATACCTTGGTTACCAACTTGGTGGCATCAAAGTCTTTGGCCAATTCTAAGGCTCGCTTCATCTCGGCGATAGTTAAATTGGTTTGAACACTGTCTTTTAAGATGTCCAACAGCGCCAAAGCCTTAGTGGGGTTGGTTAGCAGATTAGTCTCCATCGCTTTAGTTCTCATCGCTAACATCACCTGTTGTTGACGACGAGCCCGATCAAAGTCAGAGGTACTTTGGCGTGAACGAGCGTACTTTAACGCCATCGCCCCATCCATCGTGTAGGTACCGGCTTTAATGTCCACTACTTCGTAAGTCTTGTTAGGACCCGGATATTTATCGTCGTAAAGATCCTTATCCACCGTTATGTTAACACCGCCCAACTCGTCGATCAGCTCGGAGAAGCCAGAGAAATCAATCCGAGTGTAGTAAGGGATCTCTAATCCTAAGGCTTGACCGATCACTTCGGCAGCCAGTTGACCACCCTCACCGCTCTCCTGTGAGTTACCGATCTCATAAACCGCATTTAGTTTAGACTCACCAAATTCAGGCACCTTTACGAACAGATCGCGCGGCAGAGAGAACAATAGGCCACTCTTATCGGTGATATTTAAGCTGGCCACCATTACCGTATCGGTGAGATTAGGCCCTTCGACCCCTGGCCCCTCGCCTGGGATCCCCAACAGCAGCATATTAACCCGACCGGATTCTTCACCAATTAACTTAGTTCTGTTAAAGGTAAATAGGCTAGCGATACTTCCATTCCAACTCCAGCCACCTAAAGCAACTTTAGTAGCAAACCATCCGCCAACCAACAAAATGATTATTAAAATAGTTAGGCCAAACACTCGCTTAGCCGAACTGCGCCGTTTAACGCGGTGTAACCTACTCTCCTCCACCGGCTCAGCCGGCAGTTCCTCTGCCCGCACCCGGCGAGGAGCCTTGAGATCCTTCTTGCGTATAACCATAAGACTCCTGTTTAATAAATTATTTTATGCACTACTAATTATAATACATCAATCCAAATCAATTGACACACCGCTTCCTAAATACGGACAATGGTGTCAGCATGCATGATGAGGACGATGAAAAAGTAGTGTCCGGGTTCTATATCTCCCGCCCGCTTCTGGGTATAGGCTTGGTTGTCTTGATCTTGGTGGTGGGAATTATCTCATTTATCCAAGCCGGAGGCAGACAGGCGGTAACCAATAGTTGGTTGGGATGGTTTTTACCTTCGTTCAACGTAGAGATCAAATCTAACACACCCTATCTACCAGCCGACGGCAATAGCACCGCTCTGATCGATATCATTGCCAAAGACAAACACGGTAAGCTGATCGATGGCGGCGATATTAACGTTATCATTGAACGCGGTCAGGGCGATCTGACAAATTCCATCGACACACCAACCGACACGTCCAAACAGGTTGTTTTTAGAGCTCCCACCCAACCCCAGATAGTAGCGATCGAGGCAGATTTTCGCGGGATAAAGAAAACCATTACGATTGATGTCTTCGACCCGGTGTCACCGGCTGTCCCAGCTCTTAAGGCTCCTGCCGATAAGGCAGTGGTCACTACAGCCATGCCAACCTTATCTGGCCAAGGACCCGTCGATACTCAGGTCGAAGCCTACATCGACGACCAACAAAACACCATCTTCAAGGTCGACGAGTCCGGTAGTTTTGCCGGCCCTTTGGAGCAAGCGATCAAGCGCGGTCAACATAGCTTAAAGCTGATCGCTATTAATAAGTACGGGGTCAGAAGCGCCCCATCCGCCGCAATCACCATCGAGGTTCGCACCCCCGACCCAGAGATCGACCTCGCCAATCTCCGACTCAAACCCAACCCAGCCAAGGCGGGCGAGGTGTTCTATATCTTTGTTCCAGTCTCATCCAACACCCAATCGGTCAAGCTAATAATGGAAAACACCACCCACATCCTCTCCGACCGCAATAAATCGAGCATCTACAGCGCCGCCCTGAGAGCCCCCACCTCCCCCGGCCTCTACCCCATATCCTTGATCGTCACAAATCAGGGTGGCGACAGTGTCTTAGCTGAAAATATCGCCACCCTCAGGGTCAGCTAATAGAGGCTCTGGGAGCCCAAAATACCCCTTGACAAAAACTTAGCTTCAGGGTAGTATATGAACGGTTTCCAGAACGTACGGAAACCTTTTTGGTAGGGATAAAACACACATCCTTAGCCGTAAAACTTGAGGATTACTATTAGTACCTCGCCTAAAATTAAGCATAGTCTCCCCCCTCATCATGATCCGCCCCGGCGGACCATCACTAAAAAGGGGGTTTTAGCTATGCTCCAGAAGATAGCCAAAAGAGGGCAGGGTCTAAAAAGTATCAAGCTAACCAGCCGCTCGATCACCCGCAGCTTTGATCCGCGTAAGACTGCCCGATCATTTAGCGAATATGGTAAACATTGGGGGTTAGTGGCTCTGTCGGTGATCGTGGTCTTTAGCAGTATTCGTATAAGCGCCCCAGCCGGAACCGGGGGCGCGGCTAACAATAACGTGCACTACCGGACTATTGCCGAGATCGCTTCCGCCGCCACTTTGGCCGAACTGGGCAATCCCCTCTACAGTAACGAGGAGTACACCACTAACGTTGATGCCAGCGGGGAATACCTGTTTAAAACAGTTCAAACCGAGACGATCATCAGCCGGAGCAGTCGGAACGAAACGATCAAATACATCGTTCGCGAGGGAGAATCGGTCGGAAGTTTGGCCAACGACTTTGGTATCACCGCCTTAACTCTCAAATATGCTAACGGGTTATCCAGTAATTCACTCAAGGTAGGACAAGAGCTAAAAATTCCCCCGATCGACGGTCTGTATGCCACCGTTAAGCGTAATGATACCTTAAGCAGTATTGCTAATCGCTACCACATAAAGGTCGACGATATCGTCAAATATAACGGACTAACTTCCGGTGACCCGATCTTTGCCGGCCAGGAGCTCCTGATCCCTGGTGCCATTATGCCAAAAGCTACTGCCTCGACTTCCAGTGGCAGCAAGGTTACTGTCCCCGGATTTAACCCCACCACCTACTCTGGCCGATTTACCTGGCCCACTGAGGCACCAACCCACTACATCTCTCAAGGCTATCGTAGCGGACACCGCGCTGTCGACCTTAACCGTCTTAATGGTTGGGGTATCTACGCATCAGCTCCCGGTGTGGTTCAGATCCAGAAGAGTCGTTGGGGCTACGGGAATCTGATCATCATTAACCACGGTGATGGTTGGAGTACCTATTATGCTCACTTAAGCGAATTCAAGGTATCCGCCGGCCAATACGTTCAACAGGGACAGTTGATCGGGATTATGGGCTCCACCGGTCGCTCAACCGGACCTCATTTACACTTTGAGATTCGCCAAAACGATACCCCCCTCAACCCACTAAACTATCTGCCCCGATGATCGTGACAATTCTATTGTCGCTCTGGGCATCACCAATTTTCATCATCGAAACCATCGGGGCATTACTGCTCTGGGCTTTTAACCAAATCAAGCCAATAAAAGTTTACACTCACCCCAAACTCCCCTACGCCTGGGCATGGCTATTTTATGTTCGACCTAATACCCTCTTGCAAAAATATATGGACGCACGCGGATGGAAAGGATGGAGCCGTGGCAACATCGTTGTTGTCCGCGAGGATACCCTCGTTGCTCGTCCCGCAATTCCCCTCCACGAGCTCCGTCATGTTTGGCAGATTATGGTATTGGGAATCTTCAAGCCGATTATATCCATCCCCACCACTTGGGCGTACCACATTCGCTATGGCGCCAAGCTGGGCTACTGGCTGAATCCTTTTGAGCAAGACTGTTATCGTTTTTCCGGCGAATCCGAACTAATGAATCGGCGAATTAAAGAATTGCAATGCCCCCGCCATCGGAGCCCGAGCGTCCCAAATCGATAAAATTAGCACTGCCGAAGCTGTTGTTTGAGTCCGTCAGCTGACGGACGAGTTCAGCGAAAGGCGGAAAGCTATATTTTATCTGATGAGGAGCGAGAGCGACTGGCGGAAGATTTTGGTTACTTTTCTCGGAAAAGTAACAGAAAGAATTTGGGCGAGCAAAATGGTAGCTAAAATATATTCATTTTATGCCTGGATTCCCGCCTACGCGGGAATGACGATTGCAAATTGGGACGACAAAAGATGAGAGCGTCGGATCAAGTCTGAGGTGACAATTAGAACAACTTATTGAACCACCGTGTCCAGCTCGACAATGTCGACGAGGCTGCCGTTGGAGCTGCTACATTACCGCTCGGATCACAACCCAGGGCAGTCATCGTCTGTTGGATCAGCTTAATATAGTAGTCGACCCAAAAATCAATTAGGTTTTGATAATCTCCACCCGTAGCAATAATCCGTTCACGCAGAGCTTCCAGTTTCTTTACCACCCCCGCCATACATTTGCACTTGGCCTTCAAGTCTGACATAACATAGCAACGATTGTATTCCTCGTGGTAAAGTCGGCTCGCCTCATCAATAAATCCTTGGCTCTCGGCGCTTCGGTTGGCTGCGGTAGAGGACTTATTAGTTGTCTGCGGCGTATTAACGGTAGTTCTCCTGGCCGCCTCAGACGGATTTACAAAATAATCCTTGCCAGCCATAACTAACCCAATCAATATCGCCAAGGCCACCAGTACGGCTGGCCAGTTTTGTTGTGAAAATTTGTTTTTAGCCCTACTTGATTTTTTGCTTTTCGCTTTAGTCCCCATGATCTTTTGTCGTGTTTAAAACAACTCATCTACAGTTTATCACGGCTATCAAAAGCCGGGCGAGCTCGTCCCCAAAGTTGAGGGCTGGCGTTTGCCCCGCCATTGGAGGAGGAGCGTCCTCAATTGAGCTAAATCCTGGTTGGGCGGAGCTGTTGTCTGAGGAGGGGTGGAACCCCGACGAGTTCAGCGAGAGCACCCAGGGATTTAGCCAATTGATAGTTCCGACGACTGGCGGAAGATTTTGGTTACTTTTCTCGGAAAAGTAACAGAATAAAAATGGTAAGAAATTTATGTCGTACAATATTAGTATGGCTACCCTATCAAACCTGATCGACGATTTTCTTGACTATACTGAGATCGAGAAACATCGCAGTAACAGAACGCGCGATAACTACGCTCACTATTTAGGGCGATTTGCCGAGTTCGCTGGCGACCATATTACTCCCGCCAAGATCACCCTCCCGCTGGTGCGACAATATCGGCTATTTCTCAATCGCTTTAAAGATGAGTCCGGTCAGGCGCTTAAGCCAATCACCCAAAACTATCACATCATCGCGCTACGAGCCTTCCTAAAATTTCTCGCCAAGCAGGACATTAATACCTTGGCGGCCGAGAAGATTGAGTTGAGCAAAACTTCTGAGCGGCACATTGATTTTCTCTCGCCCGAAGAGTTAGAACAGATATTTGCCGCCGTACCGGGCACTGACCAAATCGAAGACCTACGAGATTTAACCATCTTGATTACTTTATTCTCTACCGGCTTACGCGTGTCCGAACTAACCAATCTTAAACGCAAAGATATCGATCTTAAGCGCGGCGAATTTATGGTTCGTGGAAAAGGCGATAAACCACGGGTGGTGTTTTTATCAGCAGATGCCAAGGATCTATTAGATAAATATTTTACCAAGCGAACCGACAACGCCGAGGCGGCCTTTGTCGCCCAAAAAGGACCAAGCAAACATACGGCCCTCACCCCCAGAAGTATTCAGCGCATTGTGGAGAAATATACCAAAGCGGCGGGCATCGTTAAAAAAGTAACCCCTCACGTGTTACGTCACTCGTTCGCTACCGACCTGCTAATTAACGGCGCCGATATCCGCTCCGTCCAAACTATGCTCGGCCACTCCTCTATTACTACCACCCAGATCTACACCCATCTCACCAACCCTCAGTTGAAGCAGGTACACCAAACCTTCCACAACCGCCGGAAGAAGTAATATTACTCCAAAAATCCAGAAGTCACTTCTGCCAAGAATTCTTTGGATTTAAGGTTTCGATCAATGATCTGCTCCATAAATCCCGCCCCGATCTGGGCTACCTTTGGTAAAACCCGTTTAGGGATATCCCCGCTTATCAATCGCAATTCCGATAGCTCTTCGGCGGTAACCGGCAGTGAAGTTGGATCACTATTGCGATGCTGCATATCCAACACTCCACCCAGGTCAAAACTAAACCAGCCTTCCTCGACCGGCGTTCTACACTCCACGCAATGGTTTAATTCGGGCCGAAATCCCAAACTGGTCAAAAGATTTACCTCAAACCAACTTTTTATCGCATCAAGATTGCCCGATTGGCTGATCGCCTTAAGCGCTCGATAAACAATTTCAAACGCCCTGCTGCTTTCTTGCGTCTCCTCAATCAATTTATCCACCGTCTCAGCAATGTAATAAGCAGTGGCGACACTTCGCAAGCTCTGTCCGACACCAACTAAACTATCAATGGTGTAGGCGCCGGCCACTAAATCCAAATTCCGGCCTTCCGCCAACAGATACTCGTTGTAACGGAACAACTCCAAAAAACCACCCAGCTTCGCTTTGGGCTTACGCACCCCCTTGGCCACTACTCGGACCTTCCCCCGATCTTCCGTCAGGATTGTTAGGATCCGATCAGCTTCTCCCAGATTGATCCGCTTGATGATAATCCCCTTGGTTTTGATAGTCGCCATGCCCTCATCTTATCAAAAACGGGCTCTCGAATTGCCAAAACCCCTGATAGTTGGTATTTTACGAGGTGTATCCCTGTTATGGGATACGCCGCTAACTTGGGTGCGTAGTTCAGTGGTAGAACGCTGTCCTGATAAGACAGAAGTCGAAGGTTCGACTCCTTCCGCACCCACCAGTTGCACTCTATACCTTATAATGTCGTTATGAGGTTTTTCTTCTTTATCTTAGGAGCATTTGGGGGTACGCTATACGTCATCTATCACCGAAAGATCACCGAGATGGTTGGTCTTAAGATCGGCTGGGCTGAGAAATATTTAGGGACCGGCGGCACCTATACCGCCCACCTATTATTTGGTCTCGCCGCCATCATCTTAGGCTTCCTAATCGGTTTCGGTTGGATCCCCTTACCTTTCTAATTTTGGCCTGCCCGCTAAATAGGGGCCCGTAGTTCATCTGGTAGAACATCGCATTTGCAATGCGGAGGTAGGCGGTTCGAGCCCGCCCGGGTCCACCATAACGAAACTAAGCCACAGGGCTCTGTTTTGTTATGATTAATACGAAGGGCGAGAAGTTTATACCCGACTTATAAAATATATATGGGAGGGTAAGCCCGCCCGGGTCCACCAACAGATCAACCATGCAGGATACCTATCAAACATTTCACGTCGGCATTAATATCTTGGTCGTTAAAGACGACCGGCTTCTGTTAGGCAAAAGAAAAAATGTATACGGCAACGGAACTTGGGGACTACCTGGTGGACATTTAGAAACCGGAGAGTCCTTAAAAGATGCGGCAGCCCGTGAGTTATCGGAAGAAACCGACCTTCAGGTTAAGTCTTTCGATTTTTCTAACATCGTTAACGATCGAAGCGGTGGCCAACATCGTCTCCAAATTGGGTTTGCGGCCCACCAAGTAACCGGCACGCCTATTGTCAAAGAACCCGAGCGATGCGCAGAATGGAGATGGTTTAAACTCAATGAGCTCCCATCTGATCTATTTCCCCCACACATTAAACAAATAGAGAATTTCCTTCAAAAAAACTATTTTATAGACGCGTAATAAAAATGCTATGGGAAAATTGATGTACTTTTTACCCCGGGTCATGTCGATCGTTATCGTCGGCTTCTTGGCACTGTTTATCTTAGAGGGGTTTGACCCCAGCTTCAGTTGGCAAAGTGGGTTAGCTCACGCGATATTGGCGCTCATAGTCCTAATAGTTACCATCATCGCCTATAAGTGGCCAAACATCGGCGGCTGGTTTTTTGTGGTAGCCGGAATTATGCCGATCTATGAGGTGATTAAATCGTCCGACTCCTCCTCGCTCTGGAGCCAACTGCTCATTGGTATCGTCCCGATACTAACTGGCGTTCTATTCCTGATCGAAGGCTTCAAAAAACCCAAGAAGTAGCTCTTGGATTTATTAGCAAGGCTAAAACTTTAGTTTTGTAATTTAGCAACAAAGTGCCTGACGCGCGGATCTTGCTTTAAGCGCCGCAAACTCTTGAAGTATTCAGCAGCACGATCGGGGGTGGAAGTGGTGTCCACATAGAATCGTTGCAACACATCCTCGCCCAGAGCGGCTAAGGCTTCTATACCAGCCACAGCGTTAGTTATTACATAACGGCCATCATTCTCAATCAGTGCACCGCTATCCAGCAAGGCTGCTAACTGAGCCACTCCAGCCAGATAATATGGTTCACCGTCACTATTAGCCGTGCTTGATTTATCGGTCAGGTATGTGGCGATAGTCCCTAACTTGGCCACCAATTGCCGCTCAGCAATCTTGTGTAAGGTTGGGCTTTCCGCCATTGCTCGAGCCAACAGTAGCATCCCCACCGCGTCAGCCTTCAGTTCATCCAGCGCATCGTTGTCACCGATGCGTTTTCCGATCTGATCATCTTCAGTTGGCATTACGGTATGACCAAATTCGTGGAGCACCGTTTCGGTCAACGCCGCCATCTTGTACCACTCCCCATCGGCATCACCAATTAGCTTGATTTTCTCTAATAGTGGTAACTCTTTCATCAGCGCCATATCAATAACTGGGTTGGTATGAGATACCACCTTAGTTTCGATGGTCTCACCCCTGGTCATCCAATATAAGTTCGGGCCAAAAGCCAACGGCTGAATATTCAATACCAATTTCTGAGCCGACGGCAATTCATCCAGACTATCGGCATACTGTCGACTGATCGACCGAGCAATCTTGCCAAATTTACCAAACTGTCGCTGAGCCTCTTTTGTCTCTTGGGTCTGGATGCCAAAACGAATCTCTACATCCACTTTGTCAGCTTCACCAGACCCCGTATTTCCCTGGGCAATTAACATTAACGGGCAACCCCTCCCTGCTAACTTAGAGCCTTCTTCGTAAAGCTCCTCCCATAGATCATCTAAACCTTCAGCCACCTGGACATCCGAGCCATATAACTCTGCCATATGCCGTAGGTAGCCTGGCAGGCCTTGATAACTAACGGGCAATTTATCCTGTTCCAGTAACTTTTCAACGCGATCAGCTAACGCCCCCATGCGAGCCACGATCTTGGGCCATTCAAATGGAAAAACCTCACTATAGGTTTTAACCTGGATAACCGAATTAACTTTACCCTCCGGCACTATCCGATAATCGTAAAGATATTCAGCCCCACCTAATGCGTCCTCGCCCGTTTTTTGTTTATGCCGAATATCTAACGGGGTCCGCTCTTGGCCACCAGGGATATCGGCGATCTCAATCTGTTTAACATATGCATGATCAATGTATTTGCCCAGAATACCAGCAGCGTCTAACAACAGCTCAAGCTCGTCTCGGCCAACTCCCATCTTTTTGATCTGCCCATCGGTTAGCTGCTCTTTAGCCCAGTGTCTGACTAAGGCCAAGATGGCCAACTGTCGCTCAGACGATACCGTCACTAAAGTTCGCCAAGCTTCTGGCTGATCTTTGCGGATAACCTCCAAAGCGCCAAACTGCTGAATACGCAAAGTTTGTTCCAATTTGGCTGGATCGCTCAACAGTACCTGGGCAGCCTTGCCCTCGCTATCATCCGCATCAATTTTCTTAGCCCATCCCCTGCACTTTTTGGCCAATTTTTTACCAGCCGATTTCTTCCAATACTCGGCTACCACCGCCCGGCCAATGGTAAACAAGTCTTCTACACTACCCATATCCTCTGGGCACTCCGGCCAACCCTCGGCTTCCACAAACCCCCTGAGGTCCTCGCGTAACTCGCGGGCAAACTTAACATACTCTGGCAGGTTTTCGGTTGGATGCAAAACATCCATACGATTCGCCGCCCGCTCGGGCTCGGTTCGCTCAAACTCTCTCCCAAAATTTAGATCTCTGCGTTCGCTCATTACAGATCTCCCATATCGATAGTGATCTGCTTAACATCAGCTGACTTAAGTACCTCGTTAGCTACTTTGGTCTCTACCTTGTCACGAATCGTCCGCTCCAGAGGCCTGGCACCAAAGGCCGGATCATAACCCAACTTTGCCAACTGCTTGACCGCCGTATCAGTTACGATCAACTCAATGCCCTTATCGGCTTTTAAGCGTTCAATCAGCTTGGCTAATTTAAGCTTGGCGATCTGCTCGATCTCCGCTTCAGTTAACGGCCTAAAGACAATCACACCGTCAAACCGGTTTATAAATTCTGGCTTAAAGGTTTCTTGGACTAATAACTTAGATAGCTGAGCTTGCATCTCGGCGTAGGGCATACCCTTCTGCACCGAATCAGTGATCATTCGAGCCTGGGCATTGCTGGTAGCAATAATGATCGTGTTGGTAAAATCTACCGTGTTACCCAAGTTATCGGTTAGTTTGCCTTCGTCTAACATCCGCAAGAATACATCCAACACCTCCGGGTGAGCTTTTTCTATCTCGTCCAATAAGATAACAGCAAACGGCGAACGTTTTACCGCCTCGGTAAAGCTACCACCCGATAGCGCCATATCGCCACTGGTCGCCGGAGCGCCAACTATTCGATAGACCGAATCGCGCGTCTGATATTCATTCATATCCAACCTAATAGTCTTGGTCTCATCGCCAAAATACGCCCACGCCAAACTCTTGGCTAATTCAGTTTTACCCACACCAGTCGGCCCCAAGAACAAGAAGCTACCGATCGGCCGTTTACCCGCCGCCGAGACACCTAAGCGAGCTCGCTTTAAAGCCTCTACCACTGCCGTAACCGCTTCGCTTTGTCCGATCAATCGACCGTGGATCTTCTCTGCTAAACCGGTAAGTTTATCTTTTTCTGATGCAGTGATATCCCCCATCGGCACGTTGGTGCGCGAACTCATCACCTGTTCGATCGCATTTCGTTCTACCAAGGTCTGACGCTTACGAGAAGCATAAACTGCCGCCTCATCTAAGAGATCTAAGGCTTTATCGGGCAACTTGCGCTCGTGTAGATACAAACTGGATAGCTCCACCGCGGCCTTGACCGCCGCTAAGGTAATTAACACGCCTTGACGCGCCTCGATCGTATGGCTGAGGTCTTCTAACACTAAGATGGCTGCATCTTTGGGCAGCTCTTCGATGTCTACCCGACCAAACAACCTGACCAAATTAGAATTGTTCTCAATGTATTTCTTATAATTAACCGGGTCGGCAGTGCCGATTAACTGCATCTTCTTCTCCAGTGCGCCCAATAGGATCGCTGACACATCAAACCCGTCGCCCGATTTGGCTTTACCTAACTGATCCAAATTACCAATAAACAAAATCGTATTGCCGGAACTGACCGCCTCATTTACTGCGGCGGCAAATAGTTGTTGAAAGTCCGTTCCCGATCCGATCATAGCGCCAATATCTAAGGCCACTAATTTGTGGTCGGAGAGCGCCGGGATATCACCCTTGATCATTCGCAGGGCTATCTCGCCCACAATGGAAGTTTTGCCCACGCCCGGTTCGCCAACCAAGATCACACTGTTTTGTTCACTCCGAGATAACGCCCGAACCGATTCCTCAACCTCTTTCTCCCTCACCCGAGCTGAGGTAAGCAACCCAACCCGAGCCAGGTCGGTTAGGTTCTGACTAAATCGATCTAACATGGGGGTAGGACGAGCAGTCCAGTTCTTGTTCAGGTTGCGCCTGGGAGTTAACAGATCGTAAAGTAGCCCATGACGGATCTGAGGCGCCTGATAGCCTACGGTTTTTTTACTCCACTCAACTACTGCCAGCGCCTCGGCTAAAGTAGTTTTAGCGGCATCTAAGGCCGCCTTGACCACCGCCGATTGCTCAATAATGGCTTTTAGCAAATAACTCCAATCAATCTGATGCTCTCCGACCACCGCTAATTCAAATGCCCGAGCCAACACGGCGCTGGCGTCTTCGTTAGATGCCTTGATCAGGTCAGCTGTTAGGGCGCTACCATGCCAGCCCAATCGCAACGCCGTAATTCTCACTCCGCGGGAATGCTCTAAAGCATTAAACAGATCCCCAACCGAAAGTACTGTCCGCTGCTGCCGACGCATCAGTCCAAGTGCCCGCCACACGATCCGCATAGTAGTAATGTCCATATACGACATCAGTGGCTGGCCCACTGTTTTGCCCGGCACCGCCCCCTTCCAGCGAGCAGCCCAATACAACCAGATCACTAATGACAGAACCGCCCAACCCAACAGCGCCGAATGTAACCAATCGACCCCTCCACCTAACACCAACGGCAAAACTATGGTGGCACCGGTCAGTATTACCAACACTGCTGTTAACAAACTCCAAACCGCAAAAGTGGACTGGACTAACAAGATCCAACCATTACTGGGCCAATTAGGCTGCTGAATTTTATTCTCAGTCTGGCCCATTTTATTTGATCATCGTAAATATCAACCACGGTAACATCCACCACACTAATGCAGCTGCCAATCCAACTATTGAAATTATTAGATAAACAAACAGGGTGGCTAATACGCGAAATCCTCGGAAGATAAATCCGACTACTCGCCCCCGCCAATTATAATCGCCAAACAGTGGCTCAAACGCCAACCACAATCTTAGGTTAGAACCGAACTGTAACACATCCTCCGCGGTCAGCAAGAACGACCTGGTGTTCGCCAAAATCTTCGCTGGCACATCGGCGATCCACCAGCTTAAAAACCTTCCGACCTCTTTAATTGGCTTCAGCCACATTTGTTTTTTGTTTTTTATCAGATACACCTCTGAGTCATAGCCTTTTTACCATTATATCACAAATATCGGTAAAGGTCAAGATATTGGCTTTATCCCCCACAACTAAAACTACCCCCGGTGATCGGGAGTAATTTTGCCTTGCTTCAGTCAAAGAGTAACTAAAAAGTGACATCACGTCGTTCTCCGCTATAAATAACGGAGTCGGTCGATCTTTACTTCGTAGTAAAGCTTAGAAGGTCAGTGGTTGGGTGCCAGATACAAGGGTCGGCCTTGTGTCCAGCATCCAACCACGGACTTTCGAATTAGCTCCCTAGAAAGGAGGTGTTCCATCCGCACGTTCCCGTACGGATACCTTGTTACGACTTCACCCCAATCATGAGTTTCACCTTCGGCCCGCTTACGCGAGACTTCGGGCGCCCCTCACTTTCGTGGTGTGACGGGCGGTGTGTACAAGACCCGAGAACGTATTCACCGTAGCATGGCTGATCTACGGTTACTAGCGATTCCGGCTTCATGCAGGCGGGTTTCAGCCTGCAATCCGAACTGAGACCGGTTTTCAGGGATTAGCTCCACCTCGCGGCTTGGCTACCCTCTGTACCCGGCCATTGTAGCATGTGTGTCGCCCAGGCCATAAAGGCCACGCTGATTTGACGTCATCCCCGCCTTCCTCCTTGTTAACCAAGGCAGTCTCGTGTGAAAAATACAACACACAATGGGGGTTGCGCTCGTTACCCGACTTAACGGTACACCTCACGGCACGAGCTGACGACAACCGTGCAGCACCTGTCTATGCTGTCTCGAAAGAGGTTCCGAGTTTCCTCGGAATTGCAACACGATGCAAGACCTGGTGAGGTTCCTCGCTTATTATCGAATTAAACCACGTGCTCCACCGCTTGTGCGGGTCCCCGTCAATTCCTTTGAGTTTTAACCTTGCGGCCGTACTCCCCAGGCGGGATACTTAACGCGTTAGCTACGGCACTGAGGGGACCGATGCCACCAATGCCTAGTATCCATCGTTTACAGCGTGGACTACCGGGGTATCTAATCCCGTTCGCTCCCCACGCTTTCGCTCCTTAGCGTCAGAAATGGCCCAGCAGACTGCCTTCGCCTTTGGTGTTCTTCTCGATATCTACGGATATTACCCCTACACCGAGAATTCCATCTGCCTCTACCATTCTCAAGATCAGCGGTTTCGAACACCCTCTTCCGGTTGAGCCGGAGTCTTTAATGTTCGACCTACTGGTCCGCCTACGAGCGCTCTACGCCCAATGAATCCGGATAACGCTCGAGCCCTACGTATTACCGCTGCTGCTGGCACGTAGTTAGCAGGCTCTTATTCTTACGGTACCGTCATAATCTTCCCATAAAAAAGGAGTTTACAACCCGAAGGCCGTCATCCTCCACGCGGCATTGCTGCGTCAGACTTTCGTCCATTGCGCAAAATTCCTCACTGCTGCCTCCCGTAGGAGTCTGGGCCGTGTCTCAGTCCCAGTCTGGCTGGTCATCCTCTCAGACCAACTATCGATCATCGTCTTGGTAGGCCGTTACCCCACCAACTAACTAATCGAACGCAGGCCGCTCCTTGGGCGATAAATCTTTACTCCGAAGAGACTATCGAGAATTATCCTGCCTTTCGGCAGGTTATGCTCGACCCAAGGGTACGTTCCCACGCGTTACTCAGCCGTCTGCCGTGCACCCGAAGTGCACTCGACTTGCATGTGTTAGGCATGCCGCCGGCGTTAATCCTGAGCCAGGATCAAACTCTCAAAAAAGTGAGATCAAACCACTAAGTGGTCGACGTCACTAAGAGTTAAATCCACCCACTACTCTGAAAGTAATGGGGAAATTGAAATTGAATTGATTGTGAGCACTTTTTAGTTACTCTCTGACTGTCAAGGTGTGGCAGAAGCGTTAAAAAGAAAAACCCGGCCCTTTCGGGCACGGATCTCCGTCGAGCAAACGACCTGGAAATCCAACTTGTCGAGTGGCTCCTTTTTAACTTAAGAATAAACTAACTGGAGGTATTATATCTGATCTAAAAGGCAAGTCAATACCCCCGGTTTCTCCATTGACAGAAACTGGCTCTGGGAGCTATAATCCGAGGTTATGGAGTATCAACCGCTACCATCACAATCCGGCGATCATCTTGGCAAAGAAGCTCCCCACCACCAACCGGGAGCTATCCCAGATTGGGATAGAATTGAGGCGTCAGAAGATCGCTGTATAGAAACTCGTCGAGTTACCATTACCGAGCAACACTGCATCGGCCATTTTGAAGGCGAAGCGGAAAATACCCCAAAAATCATGCCATTGTATAAACTATTACGGAATTTTATCGAAGTCACCGCCATGTCCAGCAATCGAATGGACGGTTACACTAACTATCAGCTACCGGAAGCGGTAACAATTAACGTTGGCTCGGCCTTGCCAATGGGGGTGGAATGCGAAGAAAGAATATTCCCCATAGATGTTTTTGAAAACTCAACCGAATACGCTATTTGGCGAGCTAACGCGCCAGCCGAAAAAGATCAAATCCGTTTCTCGGCTCAACTGGGAATGTTTAACAAAGATCTATTCTCATCCCAACCAAGAGCTCAAGTCGGTGAGCAACTTTTCCCGATTCATCCTGAGACTGTACTAAAAGACCACGCGGAGATCGCTCAAATACTGCCACACGGACCAGAGATAGTTATGATCGACGGCATTATTAGCCCGAAGGATCCAGGAGTGATTATGGAGTCCTTTCATCAAGTAACCACCCAAGATTTTCTAAGCCTTAATCTCCCCTTCGGTGGCGGTGAATTTGCAAAAGAAAATCCAGTGGCAATGTTTGACATTGCCAGCACCTTAGAGGGATTGGGGCAAACTGGCTATATTTATTTTCAGGAAGTTAGGCCTGGCCAAACTATCCCCGTCTTCACCAAGATAGAGGCTACGCTTAATCATCAACATCAGCCTAATGTCGGTGATATCATTTACTATCAGCTGACCTCTTTTGAGCGCACTGGCAGTAAAGGCAGCATCAGCGGGCAAGTATTGGCCAATGACCACAAAACAGTAATATCTCAATTCAATATCTCGGCTCGGCTAATGGCTCGTGGATTATTGATGGGATATATCAAGGAGATGAAAAAACAACCGGCAACTAAGCCAGCAGATCAGCCAACCCAAGATAAGGCTTAAGTTAGAGCGGATTTATCCTCCAACATACCGTGGGTATCCCCCTTGCGCTCTTTGGCTGTTATCTCAAAGCCTAAGTACTTACCCAGCATCATTCGGGTCTCCGAATCAAGCGCTGGGATAGAGCCAAAGATTACCCCGGAGATCGGCACAAACACCCACTGCAAAATCATTTCTAACCGTTTCCACTTAGGGAAATGTTTTGGCATGGGTGGAAGTAGTCCTTGTGCCACGATCGCCGATATCAGCACCCCGATCCAAGTAATGCTCATCAAGTTGCGAGCTAATACCGGCAGATTAAACGCCAATACGGTCGTTCTAAAATCCGGGTTCAAGATCAACGGCATCCACCCGCCTAACGCGATCACCAACGAAGAGGTGGACCAAGAGACGTGTCCTTCAAATGTTCGGAACGGATGAATGATCCGTTGATAAAATGTTAATTCTCCTCGGGTAGAGAAAAATTTCTCCATTAGATACGGCAGGTGCTCAATCCCCCACGCCCACCGCCGTTTTTGAACATACTGAGCCCTCATGGTATCCCAAACATTTTTACCCAACACCGCATCCATCGATACTGGGCTAAAAATAGGGATGGCTTTGTGATTACCTTTATATTTAAAGTAAGCCCGATAAAATTGCCGCGAATCCTCGGATACCAATGCCCGATCCCAAAAATCAATATCGACCAACGTTTTTAAACTCATGGCCTGAGCCGCGAAATTGATCAACCGATACGGCCGGGTCGATTCGATCATCTGCCAATAAGAAGAGCCTAAAGCAACCAAGCGATTAAGCATCGGCACGTCCCACAAATTGTTATTAAATAGCGGGATCGGCTGATAACTTCTAAAGGTCCTCTCTGGGTTCATGATGTATTCGTAAGTCACATTGGCAAAGTACTGCCGAGACGGCAGCGTATCAGCATCAAAACAAGATACGATCACATTATCGTAAGCGATCCCCTGCTCATCGATATAACGCTGCAATGCACGGCCTGCGTGATAGGAATTAGCACCCTTAGCTCTTAACTCGCCCACGATCCCGTCGGGGTGGACAGTTACCATTACATCCTTAAAAACATCCTTAAATTCCGCCGCCGCTGGACGGACCACAGCATCTACATGCTCACCGGCTCGCTCTTCGGCCGCCAATATAATCATCACCTTATCCTTGGGGTAGTTGCTATCCGCACAAGCCTTCATTGAGGCCAATAGTACTTCGCGCCTCTCCTTATAGGTAGGATATATCACCACATGCAACACATCCTCCCAGGCCTTCTGCGTCTCACGCGGCAGAGCTCGCATCCGCTCCACCTGGGCCAACTCCTCATGCAGCCGGCTCGCCTCAAACCCCTTGGCCAACTGATATTTTCTGGTTAACTCGTTAGCCCAGCCCTCCAAGTCGGTAGCTTTCCGGCAACGCTCCAGCCAATCAATTCGAGTACTCCGCTTGAGGTGAGTATATCCAGCCACCAGATGCCCCCCCATTACCAAAGCTTTGGTCAGCCAATAAACATCAAAGATGATAATAAAATAGGCCACTCCAGCTGGCCAGATAAAGGAGAAGACAATAGGCAAAAGCAGGATCGTCCAAGAGGTGATCCCCGGAAGCATCTCCCAAAACCGATAGCTACGTGTCCTTTTCATCGGCACCTATTATGCACCAATCATTACCAATGACAAGGTAATACCAAATACGATCGTCTGGATAAAAAAGGTGGCTCCCAATAGCAACCAAGCTGCCAGCAGATCCTTGGGGTAGATCTTAAAAACCAGCCAAGTGTTGAACGAGATCAGAGCCAAATTAACTAACGGCCACAGAACGTCCCCCAGCCAGGAGAGCATCCCCAAGTCGAATCCAAGAGGTACGGTTAGGGCAAGAGGAGTTGGCGCCACCCAAACCAGCCACAATATCCAAGATACTATGTGCAGCAACCAAGCTATATAAATAAACAGGTAGAGATTCTTCTCTCGCCGCTTTAATCTCCCCCATTGGTAAAAGAAGTCCCGTCCCCCACTCCATTCGAATAATCTCACCTTCATAAGCCTAACTTATCAGTAACTTAAACTGCGGCCAAGCAACTACCGGTGGTTTATCAACCAATGATCAGCCTACTCGCTCCGGGAGATAAAACTGGCCACTATCATAAATAATAGCGGCAAGATCAAAAGCCAAGAATAAAAATTAACCAGCGGAGCCGCGATCAACGAGCCGCTGATCACTTGTTGCTTAGTCTCGTCTGGCAAAAAATTGAGGATTGATGAGGCAATCAGCGCCGCGTTTAACACGCTATAGCCAACCTGGACTATAAAACCCATGGCTCCACCACCACCCATCGATCCGTGCAGCATCAAGCTTCCCTTCATCGCTATTAGTAGCAGAACAGCAGCAAATAGAACGACCTTGACTATAAAGATGGAAAGGCTACCCTCCATCCAACCGTTATTAATTACATTGTTTTCTTGGCTGAGCATCGAAAAAGCGGCCGCTCCCCATTGGTTAGCGATCACCAATCCAACGTAGGCCCCCAGCAGCGTAATAATCACCTTTTCCCGACCCATCAAAAAGCCGTAGACCAGGCTGGCCGCCAGAAATACTAACAGCACTAAATCCCATGTAGGAACCATAATAACGCTACGCGTTAATATCCAATCTTCAATTACCAATATATCAGAAACCGCCCCAATTGGACATCGGACATTAAATATTAGGTTAGAAGAAACTTATTCGAGCTCTTCTTTGAGATCTTCGAGCAATCGTTTTTGTTTTAGGGTCAGGTGCTTGGGGATATTTATCTCCACTTTTATTAGCAGATCACCGTGGCCGGTCTGATTTAATTTTGGAAAGCCCTTGCCCCGTAATCTAAAGACTTCGCCGCTAATTGTCCCCGCCGGGATCTTGAGGGTTAGCTTCTCATCTAAGGCCTCAATCTGAATCTCTCCGCCCAACACCGCCACGGGGTAACTTAAACCTTCCGTTCGATAAAGATCAGCTCCTCGTCGCTCAAACCGTTGGTCAGGCAGCACCGTAATAACGATGTACAGATCCCCCGCTTTACCGCCGCGCCAACCAGCCTCTCCCATATTAGTTAGCTTGATGGTCTGCCCGTTATCGATCCCGGCTGGAATATCGATCTCGATCGTCTCCGATTTGGTGATCTTGCCGTCACCGTGACAAGTTCGACAGGCTTTGGCCGGTTTCTTGCCAGTGCCACGGCAGGCTTCGCAAAGTTGGACTTGTGCGAATGTGCCCAGAATAGTTCTCCGATTTATTCTTATCTCACCCTGACCATTACATTTATCACAAGCTATTAACTTGCCATCAACCGCTCCACTCCCGCCGCAAGTCTCACAAACTCGCGACCGATTGATCCCCATTTTTTTCTTAGCCCCATGAGCGGCATCAATAAATGAGACCTGTAGATGTCCTTCGATATCGCTACCACGATTAGCCTGCTCGGGACTTTTTTGGCGGCGTCTGCCACCACCAAAAAAAGCATCAAAGATATCTTCGAACCCGGTCATATCGCCAAAATCTTGTGTAAACTTAGAGAAATCCTCTGGCCGGAACCCAGAGAAGCCTCCGCGGGAACTCCCGCCAAAGGTCTGTCCAAATTGATCGTACTGGCGCCGCTTATCCGCGTTACCCAAAACTTGGTAAGCTTCGTTTGCTTCCTTAAACCTCTTCTCGCCCTCGGCATCTCCCTTAGTTTTATCTGGGTGGTACTTTAAAGCCAACTTCCTGTAAGCCTGTTTGATTTCGTCAGCAGTCGCCCCTTTGCTAACACCCAATATTTGATAGTAGTCTTTACTCATTTTAATCAACTACCCTCCACGTCATCCTCGAGCCGGAGTTCTGCTGTCCAGCAGAACAATCCGACATCGGGGATCCAGACAGAAACAGAAATCATCTTTATTTTCTTTTCTGGATTCCCGCCTCCGCGGGAATGACTAACGCACACAGAACTAACCCCACTCTAAACTAATGGCTATTTTTCAATTATAAATTTATTTACTGCAACTCAACTGAGCCGCTGGCTGCGTTAACCCGCCAAACTCTACCCTCTTGGCTCGATTTATCTTGATACGAAACTATCCAGCTTAAAACATCTCGTTCTGGCTGCATCAGCAACAAGTTAACATAGTAGTTACCGGAATGATCCGCCCTAAATGTGCTACCACCAGCCTGCTCTACTATCTCCAATGCTTGGACGAAATTTATCTTTAGATACTCCTCATCAATATTTGTAGGCACCACTGTTTCGCCAAAGATCTCGGTTGGATCGTAAGTAGAACGAACCTCTTGGGCTACTCGCGAGCTATTCACCACATAGTTACTATCTACTCCCGCTGCCTGAAACACGTAGACATAGCGGGTCAAAAAGTCATAATCCAGCCCGCCATCAAATCTCATCGAGATAGCGGCCAACTTTGCCTGAACATTCCAGCGACTCGCTTGTTTATAGGCATCAGCCAACTCCGCCACAAAGGAGGCATCTTCTTTAATGTAGTCTAATTGTAAAAAGCTCCCGGCTGCCAAGGTGGGCTGCACATCGTCTTTGCCCCATAACATATGCACTACTCCCCAGCCACCGAGGCCGATCAAAATTAAACACAGAGTCAAAGAGATGACTTTAGGGTATCGCATATTTAGACTATGGTTACTTCACCCGAGTTGGCGTCCACCTGAATCTGTAACTTGGCCCCCGAGGCATCGGTTGCCTTATAGGTGATAAACCAACTTAGATGCTTCCCCGCTGGACGAGCCAAGATCACCGAAGCTTCAAAGGTTTTGTGCTGAGAACGGAAAGAAGCGCCACCCTGAGCTTCGGCTAACTGGAGCGCCTTGGCGTAGTTGGTCTTCCAATACTGGGTGGGAATCTCCAACACGCTAAAGTCCAGCTCAAAATCCTGGATCGGCATCAGAAACCGCTTCATCGGGTCTAAGTTATTGCGGGGCACGTTAACCAAGAAGTAATAGTCCGGCTTAGATACCGAGCTATAGATATAGTAGTTGGTGGAGAGCCCAAAGGTGTTGGAGAGCGAGTTGATGTATTTAGAAGAGATCAACACCAACACCGCGTCCGGTTGGATCAAGCGAATAAAATCTGTGGCTTCGGTAGTCTCGCGCGTTAACTGCGCTTGAATCACAGTCGGATCAGCCAAGCCACTTTCTGGCGCATCAGTTCCTGGATAAGCGGTAAAGTCAGTTTGGTCGGTACTGCTGTTAGTTACATTGGTAACGCTGTTGTCAGTAGAGTTCTCATTATCAACTGCGCGTCTTTTACAACTCGCAGCCGAAAGCGTCATCAGCAAAACCACTGTCAGCAAACCCCAAACTAACCACTGTTTCTTAATCATCTCTTTAAATATACCAGATTATTTCTGCTCACCGGCATCACCTTCCTTGAATTCACCCTCTTTGGCATTATCGGGTCCGGCACCGGTCTTAGGTTGATCGGATGCCCCCGCTTCTGGCTGCTGTTTATACATCGCTTCACCGATCTTTGATAGTGTTGCCGAAAGCTCTTCGGTGGCTTTTTTCAGTTCATCCGTTTTATCGGTAGATAACAGATCTTTAACCGCCTTGATCTTAGCTTCGATATCGCTCTTTAATGTGGCGTCAACCTTATCGCCAGCGTCTTTGAGCGCTTTCTCAGAAGCATAGACCAAACTATCCGCCTGATTTTTAACATCGATCTTCTCCCGCTTGGCTTTATCCTCGGCGGCGTATTTTTCCGCTTCGGCTGCCATTTTTTCCACCTCTTCTTTGGATAATCCAGACGAGGCGGTAATGGTGATCTTCTGCTCCTTACCGGTAGCTTTATCGAGAGCCTTCACGTTAACGATGCCATTAGCATCGATATCAAAGGTAACCTCAACCTGAGGTACGCCCCGAGGCGCGGGAGGGATTCCGTCCAAGATAAAGCGACCTAAGGTCTTATTATCGGTAGCCATCTCGCGCTCCCCTTGTACCACATGGATCTCGACCGATGTCTGATTATCCGCCGCAGTGGAGAACACCTGCGATTTACTGGTTGGGATAGTGGTATTGCGTTCGATCAGCTTAGTGGCCACTCCTCCCAAAGTTTCTAAACCTAACGAGAGTGGAGTAACATCCAGTAGCAGAATATCTTTAACATCGCCCTGCAAGACGCCACCTTGGATAGCAGCACCCATCGCCACCGCCTCATCCGGGTTGACGCTTTTGTTTGGCTCTTTGCCAAAGAATTTCTTAACCGTCTCGACTACCAATGGCATGCGGGTCATTCCACCCACCAAGATCACCTCATCTATATCTGAGGTAGAGAGACCAGCATCTTTTAACGCTTTCTCCATCGGTGGGATAGTGCTCTCCACCAAATCGCCCACCAATTGTTCTAATTTGGAACGAGACAACTTCATCACCAAGTGCTTCGGTCCAGATTCGTCGGCCGTTACAAACGGGATGTTGATCTCGGTCTCGGTAGAACTGGATAGTTCTTGTTTGGCTTTCTCGGCCGCTTCCTTTAATCGTTGCAGAGCCAATTTATCGTCAGCCAAGTTGATACCCTGATCTTTTTTGAATTCGTCGATGATCCAATTGATCACCCGCTGATCAAAGTCATCACCACCCAAGTGCGTGTCGCCATTAGTGGCTTTAACTTCGAAGATGGATTCACCACCGCTATCTCCGATCTCCAAGATCGAGATATCGTAAGTACCACCACCTAAATCGTAGATGGCTACTTTTTCGTTCTTCTTATTATTCTTATCCAAACCATAAGCGAGGGTGGCTGCGGTTGGTTCGTTAATAATGCGCTTAACATCCAGGCCTGCGATCTGGCCGGCATCCTTGGTAGCCTGACGCTGAGAATCATCAAAGTAAGCCGGGACGGTGATCACCGCTTCAGTAACTGGCTCGCCTAAATAGGCTTCGGCGTCGCGCTTGATCTTCTGCAATACCAGAGCCGAGATCTCCTGAGCCGTGTAATCCTTACCACCCATCTCGATAGTAGAGCCACCGTTACCAGCCTGTTTGATCTTGTACGGCATCAGCTTTACATCTTTCTGCGTCTCTGGGTCGTCAAAGCGCCGGCCGATAAACCGCTTCACCGAAAACACGGTGTTATCTGGATTGGTTACCGCTTGCCGTTTGGCTAACTGCCCCACTAATGTATCCCCCGCCTTGGTGGTCGCGATGACCGAAGGCACCGTCCGGCCGCCCTCGGCCGAAGGAATAACTTCTACTTTACCGCCACGCATAACTGCGGCCGCACTGTTGGTTGTCCCCAAATCAATCCCAATGATCTTATTCATAGTTTACTCCTAGTGAATTTATAAATTTATAGTTGCGATATAAGTTCGTCTAAAAGCAGCATAAAATCTCCAATAATTGTTCTTTCTGCATCAATCTGATTAATAGTGTCATCCATTTTATGTATCACGCCGATTCGAGTGTACTTATTCACGATTTCCAATCGAGCCACCACCTCTGCTCCACGAACATATCCAGTCTGAGTGGTAAGCCAATTTTTCAAAGCATCGACCTTAGGGCCCAATGGTTTATCTGCTGGCCAATTAGCTATACTTCTCTTCACGGCAAAGGCATCAAGCACCCACTCCAACACCCTAGCCCCATAAAATATAGCGGCTTCGGGCAACCCCAAGGAAAGCATTTTAAACACCATGACAAGATTCTCGCGAAGGAGGGTATTACTGGCGTTGTTGACAAACACCATAGATGCCCCCGACAAGAATGTGCCAAGATTTGATAGTCTCCAAATCTGATCATAATTCAGGGCAGTATAAGCCTGAGTACTCACAGCGTTAATGTCGTCAAGTATAAGATCGAGATTGGATTGTGTATATCTGTACACCTCCCGTAAGCT
Source organism: Patescibacteria group bacterium (assembly GCA_041652335.1). Lineage (GTDB taxonomy): Bacteria > Patescibacteriota > Kazan-3B-28 > Kazan-3B-28 > UBA10110 > 2-01-FULL-49-10. The sequence goes on from JBAZHL010000006.1 coordinate 29,263, forward strand.
CCATATGTCCATTTGCCCCCACTTAGTAGGGTGCCCCATTTCAGTTAATTTTTTGCTCAATTCGCCAATCTCTCGCTGACTATCATGTGAGTGGTCTTTAAGGAACATGACCAGCTCGCCCATCTGCTCCAAGTGATAATTAAGAACGAGTTCGTCCATTTCTTCTGGCTTACTAGCCGCGTATCGATCATAGATGGAAGTCAGAGTGGCTATTGCGCTCTTGACCGTGTTTTGGATGCCGGATATTCTCTTTACATCAATCTGTTTCATGGCCGAATGTTACTTATAAATCCGTTCGACTGCCTCTCTCATCCCGCCATGCACAAGTGAAGGCGGGATCCTCGTGGGAAATTATTTTCCCACTCGGACCTTCGCGGGTTTTAGGCACCGATCTTGATACTTTAATCCGGCTTCGAACTGTTCGA
>JBAZHL010000007.1:0-27813 GCA_041652335.1 Patescibacteria group bacterium
AGCGGGATAACCTATCACGAGTTGGCAGGGGCGGAAGGGATCGAACCCTCGTTTGTCCTTTTGGAGAGGACTGTCCTACCACTGAACGACGCCCCTACATGTAAGCCCCGGAAAGTGCTGACATAAGGCCAAAAACTTCCCTCGCGACCAGTTTATCATAGTAATTTATGGTAATACAGCCCTGATAATTGGTCCTCTGACGAACTCCGGTATGAGGTTTTCTGTACGACTTGTAAAACTGCTTTGGCGGGATACCAGTTAATTTTGACCAAAAGGCGATCTGCTTCCTTTCGTCATGGTAATCATGTAGGTGAATCATGGCGCGAAATTTATCTGACTTCACGTCAAACCCCCGCTTTAACATTGCGAGGAAGAACCTAACGAGTGCGGGGTCGGAATTAGCAAATTTTAGTACATTATCGGCACTTTTCGCTCCTTCGCACCAATAAATCAAAGCAGTACATAATTTGGCTTGTTCCGGAGTTGACCGACCTACTGACTCAATAATAGGCCAGGCTAGGCGCAGAAAGTGATCTCTCTCTGATTTTGTCGTAGCAAGTTGTCTCTGGGCTGATACTAATACCCCAAGCCTAACTCTAGATTGGAGACGAGCCCGTGCTTTGGCCTCCAGGACAACGTCTCGAGCCCAAAGCGAAGCGGTGCTTTGAGAAACCGAGACTTGGTGAGCAATCTCTTTGATAGAGTACCCTTGTCTGCGCAAGGAAACTGCTTTTTGTTTAGCTATCAACTTCATATAGAACCCCCACTATAGTATTACACAACCATTATACTACCATAGAGGATAATTGGGATGACCATAAACCCCGCTACGGGAGCGGGGTTCTGGATCCTGAATAAGTTATCTATGATGGGCCTACGGCAGTTAAGTGTTTCCAGGATGACAGGAGGAGGGAGTGGGGTTTTGTTAGGTTATTGATGTGGATCCCCGCCTTCGCGGGAATGACAACTGGGGGGTTATTTGGTTTCTTTGTGGGGAGTGCGTTTGCGGCATATCTTGCAGAACTTTAATCGGTTGATCCGATCGGGAGTGTTGGTAGGGTTCTTGCGAGTATGATAATACGTCTGTTTGCACTCGGTGCAGATCAGCTTGATCAGTGGACGCTTAACCTTTTTTTGGATCTTACCTTTTTGGGCCATGATAGTGAATTAATGATGAATGTTTCCGCCTGGATTCCCGACCCGGATTCTTCGCTCCGATCGGGAATGACGAAAGGAGGAGAGCCAGGATGTTTTACGCTTTCGCTAGATCCTTCGCTACGCTCAGGATGACGGGAGGAGTGAGCTCAGGATGACGGGAGGAGTGAGCTCAGGATGACAATATGTATACTATACTTTTTTGACTTGGAGGAAGTCTAATTCGACGGGGGTTTCGCGGCCGAAGATGGAGACCAATACCTTGATCTTACCGCGTGCCTCATCGATCTCGCTTACTGTACCGTCGTAATCCTTGAACGGGCCGTCGTTGATGTGGACCAGATCCCCCATCCGCAGATCGATCTTATGCTTCGGCTCTTCTACCCGCATCCGTTTTTTGATGGTATCCATCTCGGTATCGGCGATGGGAACGGGAACGGTGCCCGAGCCAATAAACCCGGTAACGTTAGGGGTGTTACGGACAACGTACCAAGAGGCCTCCGTTACAATCATCTTAACCAAGACGTAGCCCGGGAAGATCTTCTTCTCCACCGTTTTCCGCTTACCGTTCTTGATCTCGATCTGTTTTTCTTTGGGGACTAATACTTTAAAGATCTTATCGCCCATATCCAGCGATTCGATGCGTTGACGCAGACTATCCGCCACGGCGTCCTCGTAACCAGAGTAGGTATGCAACACATACCATTGGCCGGGACCGGCATCATTTAATGCATCCAGAGCGGCTTTGTCGCCATTGGGGGTCTCTTCGACCACTTCTTCCGATTGTAAATTATTCTCGTCTGCCATCTCTATTAATTTGCTGGGTTACTTTCTACTTGAATATCTTCGGGATTAACTTGGATAGGCGTGCTGGTGTTGGTGGTAGCGTCACGAGTTTCTTTAAATACCAACAACTCTCTTAACCCGGTAGTAATTCCTAAATCCACTACGCTGGCAAATATTCCGAATAAAGCCGATATGACTATTACTGCAATGGTCATCTTTAGCACCACGGAACGAGTAGGCCAACTTACCCGGCTCAATTCCCGGATTGCCTCTGAAATGAACTGTTTGATTTTTTTGAACATGCGTTTAGCGTTTGGCAAACTGAGGAGCCCGACGTGCTCGCTTAAGACCTGGCTTCTTGCGCTCTTTGGCCCGAGGGTCACGAGTAAGTAATCCGGCGCTCTTTAATGTTTTACGTAAAGCGAGATCGACATCTAATAAAGCCCGCGCCACGCCGTGACGAATAGCATCGGCTTGGCTACGAGGGCCACCACCAGCTACTACCACCGAGATATCAAACCGATCCTTCATCCCGACCGCTACCAACGGCTGGATAACGACATCCAGGAGGCTGGCAGGAGATAGATAGGTCTTAGCTGGCTTATCATTGATCACAGCTTGACCGCTGCCTTCGTATAACCGAACTCTGGCAGTGGCGGTCTTCCGACGACCGGTGCCGTAATGATATTTACCAGTAAACTTGGGTGCTGTGGTGGTCATATTATAATTCTAACTTAATGGGGTTCTGGGCTTGATGGGGATGAGTCTCACCTGAATACACTTTGAGATTATCCATCCGCTCTTTCCGTAGTCTATTTTTGGGTAACATCCCATAAACAGCGTGGATCAAGGCATCGGGAGACTTTTCTGCCATCACCCGAGCTAAGGGCTTGCGCCTAATTCCACCGGGATAGCCAGTGTAGTGAATATATTCTTTCTGCTCTAATTTTCTACCAGTTACTTTAATATCGTCAGCGTTGATTACCACCACTTTAGTTTTGGGGGTGATGGCAGGATCAAAGGTGGGGACGCTCTTACCCATTAGGATACCAGCGATCTTGGTGGCTAATCTGCCCAACACCAAGCCCTTAGCATCTACGAGATGCCAGATCTCTTTAACTTCCGATAGTTTTGGTCTCCTGGTAGTCTTCTTCATATTAAACAAATTCAATGCGAGCCATCTTGGCACGATCCCCTGGGCGTGACTGCAGCTTTACTATTCTTAAGTATCCGCCGGTTTTCTTAGTGTAGCGAGGGGCGATCTCCTTGGTTAACTTTCTAACCAACAGCTGATTACTGAACAACCGCTTCATTAGATACTGCTTGGTCTGTAGATTATCGGTTTTGGCCCGGTGAGTTAACCGCTCTAAGATCGGCAAAGCTAACTTGGCTTTGGCCAAAGTAGTGCTAACCTTCTCGTAAAGTATTAACGATAGCACCAAATTAGTGAGCAGGCTCTCCCGCTTCTTTTTTACTCGGCCAATTTTTCCCCCGGTGACTTGCTTCATAGATTTAGTTGAACTCTAAGCCTAATTCGTCCATTTTATCGGCGATCTCGGTGACTGCCCGCTCCCCCACGCCCTTCATCTCGAGCAAACCTTTACGGCCAGCCGACAAGATATCCTTAACCTTTTTAATTCCATTCTGAACCAGAGCATTGGTGGTACGAATTGATAGATTGATCTCTTCGACCGAGAAACCCTTGGGGTCGTTGCCCTTAGCAGCCGGAGCCTCTTCTGGGGTCTCTTCCTCGGCGGGGGCTTCACTGATCTCCTCTGGTTTATTAACAGGTATCGGGGTTTCGGTTAAGGTAGCGAACTGAGCCAACAGGATGTCGGCTGACTGCTTAATGGCTTCACGCGGGGTAATAGCGCCATCGGTTTCTACCTCGATGGTTAATTTGTCGTAATCGACCCGCTCGCCGACACGAGTGTTTTCCACCTGGATGCTGCAGCGTCGAACTGGCGAGAAGACGGCATCAATAGCGATCGTACCGATAGCAAATTCCTTATCATCGATCTCGTCGCTTAAAAGGTAGCCGCGACCACGCTCGATTCTGACCTCGCCCTCGAACGGACGATTGGTGGTGATGGTGGCGATGTGCTGATCGGGATTAATTAATTCGACTGAGCTCGATAGTTTAAGATCCTGACCAGTTACTTCGCCCGCTTTGCTTACCTTAAAGCTGGCGGTGACTGGCCCTTCTTCGTGCATATTAAAGCGCAGGTTCTTAATGTTGAGCATAATCTCCACCACATCTTCTTTAACACCATCAATGGTGGTGAATTCGTGATCGACACCACTAATACGAAAAGCAGTGGCGGCTGCTCCAGGCAGCGATGTTAACAACACGCGACGCAGGGAATTACCGACTGTTGTACCGTAACCAGGATAGAACGGTTCGATCACAAACACTGCGGAGTTACCTTCGTCTTTAACTATCTTGATGGCCGGGATATTAATTGCTTCCACTTTCGCCCTCCAATCCTTTTTAAATTATCGTGAATAGAACTCAATAATTAATGATTCATCAACCGGCAGGTCGATCTCGGATCGAGCCGGAAGATCCTTAACCTCGATGGTAAATTTGGTGCTATCGACCTTTAGCCAACTAACTGGTTTGTTGGCAGCGGCGTAAGCGCCAATGGATTCTTTTAATCTACTACTCTTACCAGTGAGCTCGAGCTTATCCCCGGCTTTAACCAAGATCGACGGGATGGTAACCTTGCGGCCATTAAAGCTGAACTGACCATGTGCTAACCACTGCCGAGCCTGAGGATGAGAGTTAGCCCAACCCGCCCGATAGATAACGTTGTCTAACCGAGATTCTAATATCTGCATAAAGTTATCACTGGCAGAACCGGATTGGTTAGAAGCCATACCATAGTACTTGCGCATCTGGCTTTCACTAATGTGATAAAAGATCCGGGCTTTCTGCTTTTCGCGCAGTTGCAATCCGTAACCGGTGTATTTGCGAAATCCTTGCTTGCTACCGTGGGCTCCTGGGGGTTGCTTGCGTTGTGATTTAACAAACTTAGCCGCAGTGCTGCGGTCGGTGAACAAAGCAAACTCCTCACCGAAGCGACGTATTTTTCTAAGTTTTGGTCCAGTATATCTGCCCATTATTAAACTCTCCTTGCTTTACGAGGCCGAGGGCCGTTATGAGGTAACGGAGTAACATCCTTGATACCTACAACTGTTAACCCGGCGGCATCTAACGATCTGATGGCTGCGTCACGACCACTACCCACGCCCTTAACAAACACATCCACCTTGATCATGCCCAACTCTACGGCCTTGGCGGCGGCAGACTTGGCTGCCATAGATGAGGCGTACGGGGTGGACTTACGCGACCCCTTAAAGCCAGCACTACCAGCGCTGCCCCAGGATATCACGCCGCCCTGCAGATCGGTAATAGTAATAAAAGTATTGTTAAAAGAGGACTGAATGTAAACCTTACCTTCGGGGACAACCCGCTTGGTTTTCTTTTTAGTCCGAGCCTTAGTGGCGATCTTGGCTTGATAAGCCTGCCGCTTAGCTTCGGCTTTCCGACCTTTTTCTGCCTTTTTTTGAAGTCGCTTCTTTCTCGACATAGTTTAAGGTTTAGGTCTTATCGGATGATTTCTTGCGGCCGCTGCCCACCGTGACACGCTTGCCTCGCTTGGTGCGAGCATTAGTTTTAGTGGTTTGGCCACGAGCTGGAAGATTTTTCTTATGACGATCGCCCCGATAGGCGCCGATATCTTTTAACCGTTTAATATTGGTGGAAGTTTCGCGACGGAGATCACCCTCTACCCGGTAGGTCTTTTCGATAATCTCTTTAATATGGTTAGCTTCGTCTTCAGTTAAGACATCACTCCGTTTATTAATATCGATCTTAGCTTCGGCCAAGATCTCGCGTGAACGAGCCGGACCAATGCCGTAAATATAAGTCAGAGCGAATTCCATTCGCTTACCGGCGGGCAACTGAATACCTAATATTCTAACCATTAACCCTGAGCTTGCTTATGTTTAGGATTACTACAGATGATCCGCACCCGACGCTTCCGTCTGATAACGCGGCAGTTTTTACACATCTTTTTGACTGAAGTTCTAACTTTCATCCCGTTAAAATTGATTTTGGTTACTGACTAACCAGCCGGCTACTTATTTGTGCCGATAAACGATCCTGCCTTTTTCGATGTCGTAAGGACTCATCTCGACCGTGACGGTATCACCCGGCAGGATCTTGATGTAGTGCATCCGCATCTTGCCAGAGATATGGCAGAGGATCACATGTCCGCCCTCAATCTCCACCCGGAAGTGGGCGTTAGGGAGCGATTCGATGACCCGACCCTTAACTTCAATAACTTGCTTAGCGGACATAATCTGTTACTTGACTATTATAATGAATCTAAAGATTTAATCAAGGCCTGAACTGGATAATCCCACCCAACGGGGTTAAGACCTCTGGACCCCTCTGGGTAACCAGGACGGTCTGCTCAAAATGGGCCACTGGGGCACCATCCATGGTTCGGGCTCCCCAACCATCGGGATCGATGCTGTGGGCCTCTCTCCCCACCCCAGCGATCGGCTCGATAGCGATGACGCTTCCCTCGGGGAGGACAACGCCTTTGTCATGGCCAACCACGTTAGGGACGATCGGCGCCTCATGGAGGGTAGCTCCCACCCCGTGGCCGACAAATTGGCGCATAATGGTCATTTTATCCCGAGAGAGGGAGTCTTGGATGGCCTGGGATATCTTGCCCACCGTGACCCCGGCTACCGCCTCGTTGGTACCGGCCAACAGGGACCTATAGACCGAGACCAACAGGGGGCGATGATTATGGATATCCTTGCCCACCACGATGCTGATCGCCGAATCGGTATGTAGCCCTTTCCAGATCACGCCACAGTCGATACTCAACAGATCACCCTCAGACAACCGATAGCTATTAGGGATACAGTGGACGATCCCATTATTAACCGAGGTGCATAAGGTGGCAGGATAGTCCATATAGCCCAAGAACGAAGGCTGAGCACCTAACTCTTTGATCCGGTTTAGGGCGATCTGGTCCAGTTCTGTTAAGGAGACACCTACCCGCGCCGCTTTAACGACCGTTCCTAATACGTCGATTAGCTTAGCGCCGCCTTCACGCATGGCTGCGATCTGCTCGGATGTTTTTACAAGTACTTTGGTCATTTTATTTAACGGCCTGGGCGATATCACGCTGGATAGCCGCGATAGACTGATCACCGTTGATGGTAATCAGTTGCCCGGATGAACGATAAAATTTAAGGACAGGTTGCGCATTCTTGTGGAAGACTCTGATTCGCTCAGCGATTACCTGAGAGTTAGCATCGTCTATCCGTTTTTCGATCTTGGCCCGTTTAACGATGCGATCCCGAGCGACTTTGGCCGGCAGGTCGATAAATATAAAAATGGTGTGACGGCCAGCTTTTTTAATTGCCGGTTCGATAACTCTAACTTGCAACATCCGGCGGGGATAACCATCAAAGACAATTCTTTTTTTGGACGGAACCTTTTTAATGAAGTCTCTGGCCAAAGCAGCACTAATCCGTTCCGGTACTAATTTCCCGGCGGCGACATATCTTTTGGCTTCGGCCGCCGACTTCCCTCCTCGCTCGATCTCGGCTCGGAGTAAGCCGCCCATATTCATGTGGGCAGCCTTGAGGCTTTTTACCAACAATTTGGCTTGAGTGCTCTTACCGGACGCCGGACCACCATATAGGATGATATCGGCCAAACGATTAGAGGTCTTCATACTTTTTCATTACTAACTGCGCCCGAATCTGTCGCATCGTTTCCAAGGCAACGCTGACTACGATCAGTACACTGGTGCCCCCCAAAGTTAGACTCGGCATTTTGATAAAGGCCTGGATCAGAATTGGCAGTAAGGCGATCAATGCCAAGAAGAGCGAACCAAACAAAGTAATCCGATTGCTAACAAATGAGAGGAATTCTACCGTCTGCTTACCCGGACGGATACCGGGGATAAAAGCACCGGACTTCTGCAGATTCTCCGCCACATTGGTTGGCTTAAATACCACCCAAGTGTAGAAGTAGGTAAAGAAGATCACTAACAGGAAGTAGAGAATGCCGTAGAAAACTTGGTTATTAAATAGATCTTTGATCCAAACCGCTGCGCTGGCCAACCACGGGCTTCGGGCGGAGGCAAATAGCGCCGCAATCATACTGGGGAAAACCAACAAGGATAAAGCAAAGATGATCGGGATCACCCCTGCCTGATTAACTTTTATCGGTAGGTTACTGGTAGAGCCTCCCCATAAACGATTAGCCCTACCCCTCCCAGCATAGGAGATAGGAATGTTCCGTTGGCCCTCCATAATGTAGACAATAAAGTAAACCGTAAGGGCCGCAATGATCGCAAAAGCCAAGATGCGAGTTAGCTTACTGGCATCAAAGGAGGCGATCGTCTCCGTTACTAAACTGGGGAAGCTCGAAACGATGCCTAAAAAGATGATCAGAGAGATACCGTTACCGATCCCGTATTCGCTGATCAGCTCACCGATCCACATTACCAAGATCGTACCAGCCGTAACGATCAATAACATCGCTATTAGGCGGTAGAGGCTGAGACTCTCTAAGATCTGAAATTCGGATCGCTGAAGCAACAGAATCATCCCGTAAGCCTGCATAATGGCTAACGGTACGGTTAAATAACGGGTGTATTGATTGATCTTACGCCGACCGTAGTCTCCTTCTTTTTGTAAGGCCTCGACGGAGGGAACCGCCATCGTCATCAACTGCATAATAATAGAAGCATTGATGTACGGAGCGACGCCCATTAAGGCAATGGAGAAGTTCCCCAGCGATCCACCAGAGAAGATATCGATCAATCCCAAAAATTGATTCTGACTAAATAGCTGATCAAGCTGAGCGGTATCAACCCCGGGAATAGGAATTAACGAAACGATCCGAAATGCTATCAACAAGCCCAGCGTCCACAGGATGCGTATTCTGAGATCCTTATGTTTCCAGATTTGCAGAACTTGTTGCCACATAACTAAATAATAGTTACTTTGCCGCCAGCTGCTTCGATCTTACTCTTGGCGCTTTTGGACACGGCGTTAGCCTCAACATTAACAGCCGCCGTCAGTTCGCCCTCGCCCAAGATCTTTACTCGCTCACCGGCGGTTAGATAGCCACGCTGCTTGAGGCTCTCGATAGTTAAACTGCCGTTGTCGGCAAACTGAGCTAAATGGTTGAGATTAATGACAAAGGTAACCGGACGATGCGGACGACGGAAGCCTTTAGTCTTGGGCAATCTTCTAATAATTGGGGTTTGGCCACCCTCAAAATGTGAGGGAACACTGCCGCCAGTGCGGGCTTTTTGACCCTTGGTCCCCCGACCGGATGTTTTGCCCATACCGGAACCTGATCCCCGACCAACTCGGCGGCGATCTTTGCTAATCTTTTCGGAAGTAATTTCGTGCAGTTGCATAGTCGTTTCGGTTATTCAGCGGCTTCAATAGATTTACGGTTACTGGTCTGTTCGGATGCTGGCAAGAACTTGCGCCGATCACGCAAAGTGGACAGCGCTTGGATGGTAGCTAAGGCATTACTGGTCTTGTTCTGGGAACCTAACGCCTTGCCGACAACGTCTTTGACACCAGCTAACTGCAAGACTACGCGCATCGCTCCACCAGCGATGATACCAGTACCAGCCGGAGCCGGCTTAAGTAAAATGTGGGCACTCTTGTAGTGGCTCTCGACCGGGTAAGGGATGCTGGAGCTCTTGCGGTAGATAGTAATGACCCGCTTGCGAGCAGAGGCCACTGCCTTACCAACCGCGGTGCTAACATCACCTGCTTTACCCAATCCACAGCTAATTCGCCCCTTCTCATCCCCGATCACTACCAAAGCTCTAAAGCGCATACGTTTGCCACCCTTGACCACCCGGGTGACGCGGTTGATCTCCAATACCCGCTCCATAAATTCGGATTTCTCACGTTCTGGGCGAGGATGTCTTGATTCTCTGTTATTCATAGTTATAGTTTTAACCCGCCCCCACGAGCACCTTCGGCAACGGCCTTAACCTGGCCGTGGTATTTATATCCGCCTCGATCAAATACTACTTCAGTAATTTTTAGATCACGAGCTAATTTGGCGATCTCCTCTCCCACCTTAGTCGCATTAGCCACCGTACCAGTCAACTTTAACTTAGCGGTAGAAGAGCTGGTTAAAGTTCGGCCAGCCACATCATCAATCAGTTGAGCGTGGATATGCTTGAGGCTCCGATAGATAGCTAAGCGAGGACGATCAGCTGTACCCTTAATCTTCGTCCTGACGTGACGATGGCGCTTAACTCTGGCTTGTTGTTTAGTTATCTTACTCATAATTAGGCAGCGGTTTTAGCGGCTTTACCGGCTTTCCGGCGGATTACTTCGCCTTGATACTTAATTCCCTTACCCTTGTATGGTTCGGGTTTCTTGAGACGTCTGATCTGGGCGGCCATCTCCCCCACCTTTTCCTTATCAATACCAGCGACTGTGATCTCGTTCTTTACCACCGTAACGGCAGTTCCGGGGATTATCGGCAGATTAACTGGATGGGATAAGCCGATGTTCAGCACAACCGTGTCGCCCTTGGGCTCGACCCGGTAACCGACACCAGATATCTCCATCACCTTGGTATAACCGACAGTTACGCCCTGTACCATATTAAATAATTTGCTTCTAACCAGACCGTGAAGAGATTTAGCCTGCTTAGTATCGTTCTCTCGGGTTACCAATAGTTGGCCGTCCACTTCTTTAACCTCGATCAGTTTCGGGAGCTGCCAGGCTAACTCACCCTTGGGGCCAATCACGGTAGCCAAACCGTCCACCAGCTTGATGGTGGCTCCCGAAGGAATAGTAATAGGTAGCTTACCGATCTTAGACATAATAGATTTACCAGATTCTAAATAATACCTCTCCGCCTAAACCTGCCTTAATAGCTTGCCGACCGGTCATTAAACCTTTGGTGGTCGACACAACCGTATCGCCAGTATGAATGACCATAAGTCTATTCAACTTATTTGAACCTTCGTAGATCCGTTGACCAGGTTTGCTCATCCGCTTGATTCCTTCGATCGCCGGGCTGCTACCCTGATAGCGAAGAGCCAAAGTAATAACCTGGCGGCCAGCGTCGTTGGTCGATACTTCGCAACCATCTAAGTAACCCCGGGCTACCAGCAACTTGCCGATCTCAGCCTTGAGGCGCGAGTGCGGCAACTCAACCGTCTTCATCTGACGACTAATGGCGTTGCGAATGCGGGTTAACATATCTGCAATTGGATCAGTGTTCATATCTCTCCTTACCAAGAAGCCTTCTTAATACCGGGGAGCATTCCCTGGCTGGCTAACTCTCTAAAACAGATGCGGCAGATCTGAAATTCGCGGGAGTAACCGTGACCCCGGCCACAGATCTTGCACCGATTAATCTTCCGAGTGGAAAACTTCGGCTGGCTGTTGGCTTTTTTGATTAATGCTTTACGTGCCATAGTTTACTGTTGTTTAAACGGAAAGTGAAGTTTGGCGAGTAAGGCGCGAGCCAAGTCGTCTTGGCCGGCGTTGGTGACGATCGCAATCGATAGACCAAAGGTCTTTTCTACATTCTCTAATGAAATCTCGGGAAATACCACGTGTTCTTTGATCCCCAGGGTGTAGTTGCCGTGGCCATCAAAACTATTTCCGGGAATCCCCTGAAAATCGCGTACCCGCGGTAACGCCACATTAACTAACCGACTTAAGAAATCGAACATCCGATTACCTCTTAAGGTAACGGCCACACCGATCGGAGCGCCCTCCCTTAGTTTGAACCCGGCAATGGATTGCTTGGCCTTGGTAATGATCGGCTGCTGACCAGCGATCTGGCGCAGGTCGGTGACGACCTTTTCGATGTAGTTGCCGTCGTTAAGCGCGATGCCCGCTCCTATATTAAGAGTTACCTTAATAATCCGAGGGGCGGCTTCGATCGACTTTAACTTAAGCTCTGTTTGAAGCTCGCGTCTGGCTGCCTGATATTGTTCTTTAAATGTTGCCATAGTTATACCGTGCTCTTACATACTTTGCAGATTCGCTCTTTGGTGTTACTGGCGCTGACTTTGTAGCCCAACCGAACTGGCTTGTTGCCACAATGGCTGCAGAGGTACATTACCTTGGCTACCGGCAACGGCGCAACGATCTCGGTGATACCACCGGGCTGATTGCGACGCGCTTTTAAGTGGCGCTTCATTATATTAACACCAGCGATCTTGATGGTACTCTTGGCTGAATCGACCGATACTACCTTCCCGGTTTTACCGCGATTTTTGCCTGCTATTACTAATACAGTGTCGCCTTTTTTGATCTTCATTAGAGTACCTCCGGGGCCAGAGAAATAATCTTCATAAATCCACTATCGCGCAGCTCCCTCGCCACTGGTCCAAAAATGCGAGTACCACGAGGGGTGTTATCCTTGTTAACTATTACTACGGCGTTTTCATCAAAACGAATGTAGGAGCCGTCTTTCCGTCTTAAATTATGACGCTGACGAACGATTACCGCCCGAACTACTTCTTTTTTCTTAACTAATCCATTAGGAGCGGCTTCTTTAACTGCAGCCACCACCACATCACCGATACCGGCATAACGCCTTCTGCTCCCTCCTAAGACCTTAAAGCAACCAACGATCTTAGCGCCTGAGTTATCTGCTACTTTTAATCTGGTACCTTCTTGGATCATAGGTTTAGCTTAAAGCTTCTTCTACAGCTGCTACATCGGCTAATTTCTCAGCTTTTTTAACTTCGACTACCAGCCAACGTTTGAGCTTACTGATCGGACGAGTCTCTTCAATTACCACAGTATCACCCAAACCAGCCTCGTTTTTTGGATCGTGCACCAAGAACCGTTTGGTTTTACGGATCTTTTTGCGATACAACGGATGGCTCATCAGCGTATCGACCGATACCACCACCGTTGATTGCATTTGGGCACTAACTACCCGACCGGTTTTACGTTGTCTGTGTTTATTCATGATTAGCTTCTCTAATAATGGTCTGTTCGTTTTGGACGGTGAGGAACCGAGCCAACTCGTGACGGGCAGCTCGCAGCGCTCGAAAATTCTTAGCCTTGTGCATAGCCACCTCGGCCTGCAGTTGAATTAATTTTTCGCGCAACTTGGCGATCTCTTTCGCCATATCTTTTTCGGTTAGTTTGCGCAATTTTTCTAATTCCATTGATCTACTGTTTTACCACGAACTTAGTATGAACCGGTAATTTATGGGAGGCCAATGACATCGCTTCGCGGGCCGCTGATTCGGAGATGCCGGACATCTCAAACATCACTGTGCCGGGTTTAACCGTGGCAACGTAGTGGCTAACAGCGCCTTTACCACCACCCATACGAGTCTCGTTGGGGGTAGCCGTAACAGCCTGGTGGGGAAATATTCTGATCCAGACCTTACCTTCGCGCTTAATAAATCTCACCATTGCTCGTCTGGCGGCTTCGATCTGACGAGAGGTTACCCAGTGCAGATCTAATGATTTAAGGCCGTAGTCACCAAAGACAACTTCCTCTCCTCTGGTAGCTCTGCCTTTCATGCTACCGCGCTGTTGCTTTCTATATTTTACTTTCTTCGGGATAAACATAATTACTTTTTGTTAGCTGAACTATCGCCACCATCGTGGGCTCCAGCCTTAAACACCCATACCTTAACTCCAATTGTGCCGTAAGTAGTAAAAGCGGTCTGTTTAGAAAAATCGATAAAGTGACGCAGGGTATGCAGAGGCACTGAACCCTTAATAAACATCTCCCGTCGAGCGATCTCTGCTCCATTTAATCTTCCCGCGATCTCTACCTTAATACCGTCTACCCGAGAACGAGTGGCGGATTCCACTACGCCTCTAATCGCTCGTCTAAACGGCATCCGGCGCTCGATCTGTTCGACGATCTGAAGAGCCAATACCGCCGCGGAGCTTTCTGGGTTTCTGACTTCGACAATATCAATTTTAACGTCCCGGTTGATCGCCTTTTTAACCTTCTGGCGTAATGCTTCAACGCCGGCGCCACCTCGGCCGATGATCACACCCGGACGAGCAGTATGAATAGTAACTACCACGCTATGGCTTAATCGTTCGATCTCGATCCGCTCAACGGCAGCTTTTCTTAACTCAGCATTAAGTAACTGGCGGATCTTGTAGTCCTCCAACAAGTTGGGGGCGTAGTTCTTGGCATCAAACCAGCGTGACTTCCACTGTGAAGTGTAGCCGAGTCGAACGCTAATTGGGTTAATTTTGTGTCCCATAATAATTACTTATGCGTGGTGCGAGTAAAGACCTGTTTGATCCCTCCCCGATTGCGGGGTTTTTTAATTTCAGGGGCGGACGCTTGGATCGGAGTCGATTTTTCGACTGACGCCGGAGTGGATGGGGTAGTTGATTTAACAGGCGCTTCCTGGCTGGCTTTGGGTTTGGCCGCTACCGGCTTAAGCGTTGGCGTAATCTCCTCTAACACCACCTTAAGATGTGAAGTGCGCTTCATCTGCAGGTCGGCCGAGCCGTGTGACCGGTACCAATACCGGCGGAATCTGGGGCCATCGTCTACCGTCAAAGTCTTTACCTTTAAATTATCCTGTTTGAGGTTGTAGTTATTGGAAGCGTTGGCCGATGCGGAATGGATCAACTTGTAGAGCAGTTGCCCGGACTTGGTAGTGGAAAATTTAAGAGCGGCCAACACTGGAGTGACTTTTTTCCCACGCAGATCCTTTAGGTGCGGACGCACCTTTTTGGGACTGACCCGAACAAATTTAGTGGTAGCTGTAACTTGCATAATTATTTACTGGTAGCAGACTTGGCTTGTTCTTTGGCCATCTTACCGCCGTGACCTTTAAACTTACGAGTAAATGAGAATTCACCTAATCTATGGCCGACCATATTTTCGTTTACTAACACCGGGATATGAAGATGACCGTTGTGAACCTCGAAGGTCAACCCAACCATATCGGGAGTAATGGTCGAAGCCCGAGCCCAGGTTTTGATGGGACGTTTTAACCCTCCGGCTAACATCTTATCCACCTTCTTCTGGAGCTTGGCATCAACGTACCAACCTTTTTTAAGCGATCTTGACATTACTTTCTCCGCTTCTTAGTCCGAGGCTTGATAATATACCAGTTTGGTTTATTCTTCTTGCGAGTCTTATACCCCTTGGTTGGCTTACCAGTTGGGGTCTTGGGATGTTTAAGCCCAATAGGGCTGCCGCCTTCACCACCACCATGAGGGTGATCAACCGGGTTCTTAGCTTTTCCTCTAACGATCGGACGACGACCCATATGACGTTTGCGGCCGGCTTTACCGATCTTAACATTGTTATGATCTGGGTTAGAGAGGGAGCCGATGCTGGCAAAACAGACTTCGGGAATCATTCGGACTTCGCCAGAAGGGACTCGAACCTGAGCATAACCCTTATCAAACCCGATTACGGAAGCACTGCCGCCGGCGGATCTGACCATCTGGCCACCCCGACCGGGCTGCAACTCAACATTATGGATAACCGTTCCGGTGGGAATATTCTTGAGCATCAACCGGTTGCCGGTTTTGATCTTAGTATTAACATTGTAAACTACTCGATCATTAACCTTAATATCTACGGGCGCTAAGATATAGTTTTTCTCGCCATCGGAAAAATGAACTAATGCAATATAGGCGGACCGACCGGGATCGTATTCGATCGATTTGATCGTGCCTGGGATGCCTAATTTGGTCTGCCTAAGATCAACTGTGCGCATCCGCCGCTTAGCCCCGCCACCGCGGTGCTGGACGGTGATCACGCCACGAGAGTTACGACCACTCCGGCGCTTCATCCCCTTAACTAAGGATTTGAGCGGATCGATCTTAGTTAACACACCGGTTCTAACAACCTGGCTCATATTCCGGCGACCGGCAGTAATAGGTTTAAGCTTTTTGACTGTCATCTTTGGCTGTCTCCTCAAATAGTTTGATCGATTGACCGGGGGCTAAAGTAACGATCGCTTTGCGCCAATTGGCGCGGGTTATTTTTCGTCTGCCCATTCGTTTGGGCTTACCGGCCACATTGATCATATTAACTTTGGTAACCTTTACTTTAAAAAATTTCTCCACGGCGGCCTTGACCTGATAAGCGTTAGCTCGTTGGTCAACCACAAAAGCATACTTATTTACGCTTCCCTGTTGGATGCTTTTTTCGGAGATAACTGGATGCTTGATAATTAAACTCATATTAGACTCTCTCCTGTAATGCGGCTAAGGCACCGGGTAAAAAGATAATTCGCCGGGTTGCGGCAGCCGATAAGGCGCTAAGCTGCTTGGCAGTTACTACCTGAACGTAGCCAAGATTACGAACTGCTAAACGAAGAGTCGGTTGATAATCGGCGACCACTAACAGATTACTGTTGGGATCTAACACCCCACCCAACAGAGTTAACCAGGTTTTGGTCTTATTGGCTTTGTCTTTCGGCATCTCCCCTACCTCAAATAATTCGCCCCGCTTGGCTTTGCTGGATAGTACCGCCACTAACGCCGGCAGGATCAACTGCCGATTGATCTTTTTGCTAAAGTTCCGTTGGTTGGTAGGCCCAAACACCACGCCGCCGCCGCGCCAAACTGGGTTGCGACGAGTACCCACCCGAGCTCGGCCGGTTCCTTTTTGCCGCCAAGGTTTTTTGGTGGTACCCGCTACCTCTCCCCGATGCTTAATATGGGCAGTCGCGCGACGTTGATTACTCTGCTGCCCGATCAATACCTGAGCCAAGGTTTTAAGATTCATCTCTGAATCGGCAAAACTGTTCTCGGCGATCGGTTTAATTAAACCCTCCACCGGAGTGGCAATTTCTTTTTTAGTAGAGATTTTAGCAACAGTTTTGGCCATGATTTTACTTATGGATCAATAACCAACTTTTGTATGCGCCCGGAACTGAACCTTTTACGGCAATGGTATGAGCCTTGGCGTCGATCGCCATCACCTTTAAGCCATGAGTGGTAACCTGTTCGGCTCCCTGATGGCCAGCCATTCTCTTTCCGGGAAGTACCCGAGCAATACCCATAGGGCCAATTGACCCTGGCTGACGATGATGATCATGACCGTGTCCCATCGGGCCACGAGAGAACCCATGCCGTTTAACCGTACCAGAGAAGCCTTTACCCTTAGACACACCAGTAACAGAGACCAGCTCACCAACTTCGAATATGGATAGATCAATCTTATCGCCCCGCTTTAGTTCGGTCTCTCCCCGTAGTTCTTTGATCTTTCTAACGTCCAACTCTTTGAGATGACCCTTGGCGGCACGATTTAACCTCTTTGCCCGACCAGTTCCGATCTGAATAGCAGGGTAACCGTCCTTGTCGGCGGTTTTAACTTGGGTCACCACATTGGGTTCAGCCGTTAGCCAGGTAACTGGCGCTACGGAGCCATCCGGCAAGACCAACTGAGACATCTCTGATTTTTGGGCGAGTAAACCTTTCATCTTGGCTCAAACAATAACGTTTCTTCGGAGGGATTATCAGCCCTGCCGAAGAATTAAATTAACTGACTTTAAACTTATTACATCTTAACTTCGATGCTGACGCCAGCTGGCAGATTTAGATTAGTCAGGGCGTCGATTGTTTTAGGACGCGGATCAGTGATCTCGATCAGGCGTTTGTGCACCCGCATCTCAAACTGTTCTCGGGAATCTTTGTGAACAAAGGTGGATCGGAGCACGGTATAGACTTTTCTCTCGGTCGGGAGTGGGATGGGTCCCACCACGTTAGCGCCAGTCCGTTCAGCGGTCTCGACGATCAGCTTAGCCGATTGATCGATGATCCGATGATCGTAGGCCTTTAACTTAATCCGGATCCGCTGTTTGGCAGTAGCAGTTTTGCTGTCTTCCGTGTTTTTGGGGGCAACTTTTGGCATCGAAATTTCAATTTAACCGAGGTACGATCTGCCCCGGAAATAAATTTTCCGGGGCATCGCTAATTAATTTATTTAAGAATCTTGGTTACGGAGCCGGCACCGACCGTCTTACCACCTTCACGAATGGCGAAGCGAAGACCTTCGTCCATGGCGACCGGGGTGATCAATCTAACCACCAAGTTGACGGTATCACCAGGCATCACCATCTCGCGATCGGCAGGCAGTTCCACATCACCGGTTACATCAGTGGTCCGGACGTAAAACTGTGGCTTATAACCTTTAGTAAACGGCGTATGACGACCACCCTCTTCTTTGCTTAAGACGTACACGTTGCATTCAAAGTCGGTATGAGGGGTAATGGAACCGGGTTTGGCCAGAACCTGACCACGCTCGATCTCGTTGCGCTCAATGCCGCGGAGTAGGGCACCGATGTTGTCCCCGGCTTGACCCTGATCCAAAAGTTTTCTGAACATCTCGACGCCAGTAACTACGACCTTGCGGGTCGGCTTAATACCAACAATCTCGACCTCTTCGTTAACCTTGACGATACCCTGGTCCACGCGGCCGGTAGCCACGGTCCCACGACCCTTGATCGAGAAGACGTCTTCGATCGGCATCAGGAACGGCTTATCGAGAGCGCGCACCGGATCCGGGATGTAAGTATCCATCGCGTTCAACAGATCCAAGATCGGCTGGATCGCGGTCGGGTCAGTTGGGTTCTCTAAGGCCTTCAGGGCGGATCCTCTGATAACAGGCACTTCTTTACCTGGGAACTCGTACTTGGTAAGCAAGTCGCGAACCTCTTCTTCGACCAGATCAACCAATTCTGGGTCGTCGACCATATCGGTCTTGTTGATAAAGACGATCATCTGAGGCACACCAACCTGGTGAGCTAACAGAATGTGCTCACGAGTTTGAGGCATTGGACCATCGGTAGCGGCTACCACTAAAATAGCAGCATCCATCTGGGCAGCACCGGTGATCATGTTCTTGATGTAGTCGGCGTGACCCGGACAGTCAACGTGGGCGTAGTGACGCTTTTCGGTGTTGTACTCCTGGTGAGAGGTGGCAATAGTAATACCGCGCTCCCGCTCTTCAGGGGCATTATCAATATCTTCAAACTTACGGGCCTCGGCCAAACCTTTAGCTGCCAAAACCTGTGTAATAGCGGCCGTCAAAGTCGTCTTACCGTGATCGACGTGACCAAGAGTCCCGACGTTGACGTGTACCTTATCCCTCTTAAAAGCTTCTGCCATAACTTTCTCCTTTAAACGTTTATATTCGATACTTTTAGAAAATACACTGTTAAAAGGTATAGCGCAAGGGTTTTTAGAGAGTGGGGGCAAAAATCCCCCACCCCGGTAGCTCCCACCCCATTAACACCTAAGGGGTGGCGCTTATCCCTTGCGTTTAGTAATCAGCTCTTCCTGGATATTGTTGGGGGTCTTTTCGTACTGGTAGAACTCCATGGTTGAGGAGGCTCGCCCCTGGGTTAGAGACCGAAGGTTAGTGGCGTAGCCAAACATCTCGGCTAACGGGATATAGGCGTGGATCAGCTTAGCTCCGGTTCGTTCGCCCATCCCCTCGATCCGACCGCGCTTGGAGCTGAGATCACCCATCACGTCCCCGGCGTACTCCTCTGGGGTAACTACCTCCACCCTCATGATCGGTTCCAGGATAACTGGGCCGCCCTTTTTGACGCCGTCTTGCAAACACATGCTTCCGGCGATACTAAAGGCCATTTCGGAGGAATCGACATCGTGGTAGCTACCGTCATGCAAGGTGGCCTTAATATCGATGATCGGATAGCCAGCGATGGCGCCTTTATTCATGGCACCCGCCATACCCTTTTCAACCGCTGGGATATACTCCTTGGGAATCGACCCACCAAAGATCTTGTTTACAAATTCGAAGCCCTTGCCTCGCTCCAACGGTTCAAACAAAACTACTACGTGACCGTATTGGCCACGACCGCCGGTTTGACGAATGTATTTAGTTTCCACATCCGCTTCTTTGGTAATGGTCTCGCGATAAGCAACTTGCGGCTTGCCAACATTAGCTTCGACCTTAAACTCACGCCGCATCCGATCGACGATGATGTCCAAATGCAACTCGCCCATCCCTTCGATAATAGTTTGGCCACTCTCTTCGTCGGTATGAACTCTAAAAGTAGGATCTTCTTCTGCCAGTTTACCCAAAGCGATACCCATCTTTTCTTGGTCGGCTTTGGATTTGGGCTCAACCGCCACGGAGATAACCGGCTCTGGAAATTCGATCGATTCGAGTACGATCTTATCTCCCTCGTTTACTAATGTATCACCGGTGGTAACACTCTTAACGCCGACCAAAGCACCGATCTCACCGGAGAATATCTCGTCCACTTCTTCGCGGTGATTACTGTGCATCCGTAAGATTCGGCCAACCCGCTCTTTTTGTCCCTTGCTGGAATTGTACAAGTAAGATCCGGCTTTTAACTTTCCGGCGTAAACCCTAAAGTAAACTAACTTTCCCACAAAGGGATCAGTGGCGACTTTAAAAGCTAAGGCCGTAAACGGTTCTTCGTCCGAAGCCTTCCGGGCGATCGGTTCCTCATTTCCCGGGGCATGACCTTCGATCGGTGGGATGTCCGTCGGAGCTGGCAGATAATCCACTACCGCATCCAATAGTTTTTGAATACCCTTATTCTTTAAAGCGGTTCCGCACATTACCGGCACCACCTTGCCCTCGATCACGGCCATGCGTAACGCTTTTTTTAATTCATCAATGGTGATCTCTTGATCACTCAAAAACCGCTCCATTAATCCATCTTCCGTCTCGACAATCTTTTCTAACAGCTTGTGGCGATACTCACGAACGAGATCTTTCATATCGTCAGGCACATCGGTCTCCAACACGTCTTTGCCCAGATCGTCTTGATAGAGATAGGTTCGCTCGGTCAGTAGATCGATCAAACCCTTATAGGTATCGGAAGCGCCGATGGGCAGTTGAATAGGGATAGCCCGATCGGTTAACCGGTCGATAATAGTTTTATAACAAAAGAAGAAGTCTGCTCCCATCCGATCCATCTTGTTGATAAAGCAGATACGTGGCACATGATATTTATCAGCTTGACGCCAGACGGTCTCGGATTGCGGTTCAACTCCGGCCACACCATCAAACACTACTACTCCACCGTCTAATACCCGAAGGCTTCGCTCAACCTCAACAGTAAAATCAACGTGGCCCGGAGTATCGATAATGTTAATACGAGTGTCATTCCAAAAACAGGTGGTGGCGGCTGAGGTGATGGTAATGCCTCGCTCCTGCTCTTGCTCCATCCAGTCCATCACAGCGGCGCCTTCATGAACCTCACCGATTTTATAGGTTTTTCCGGTATAAAAAAGGATCCGTTCAGAAACGGTGGTTTTGCCCGCATCGATATGGGCGATGATGCCAATATTACGGGTATTCTCTAATGAATACTGACGTTCTGTCATAGCTATTATTAATTATTGAATTAAAGGGAAGGAGAGCAGCGAGCTTGTTTCGGCTTGCCGAAATGGGCTCTGCCCACGAGTGTCGAGATGGAAACCGTAGGTTTCCTCTCGAAGCTTAAAACCGCGCGAAGTGGGCAAAGGCTCTGTTAGCCTCGGCCATCTTGTGAGTCTCTTCTTTTTTCTTAACCGCCCCACCGGTGTTGTTAAAAGCATCCATAAATTCGGAGGCTAACCGATCACGAAGCGGCATCCCCTTTCTGCTTCTGGCAGATTTGACTAACCACTGCATCGCCAGAATGATTCTCCGCTCAGAGCTTACCTCCATCGGGATCTGGTAGTTGGCTCCACCTACCCTCCGGCTTCTAAGCTGAACCATCGGCGAGACATTGTCTAAAACGGTTTGAAATACTTCCATCGGGGTTTTGTTCAACTTTTTCCCAGCGATCTCCAGACCAGCGTAGACCGATTGCTCAGCCACATTTTTTTTGCCGTTTAGCATGATCTTGTTAATAAAACGTTGAACTAAAACGCTCCCGTACTTTTTATCGGGGGCAATTTCACGTTTAGGAGTGTTACCTTTTCTGGACATAGATAGGGTTAAATTTAAGAGGCTGATTTAGCGCCGTACTTGCTGCGGCCCTGTTTGCGATTGGCCACTCCAGCCGTATCTAACGTTCCGCGAATAATATGATAGCGCACACCAGGCAAGTCTTTAACGCGCCCACCACGCAATGTCACGATGGAGTGCTCTTGTAAGTTATGGCCGATGCCGGGGATGTAAGCGGTTACCTCCATCCGATTAGTTAACCTGACTCGAGCGATTTTTCTCAAAGCGGAGTTTGGTTTCTTAGGCGTCTTGGTAGTTACCTTTAAACACACGCCACGTTTCTGAGGGGCGCCCTTACCTAATTTGACAGTTTTGGTTTTAAGAGTATTAAAAGTCGTCTGCATCGCTGGTGATTTGGACTTGTGCGCTGCAGTCTTTCTCTTTTTTCTGATCAGTTGGTTGATAGTAGGCATACTTGCTATTTAAGCTCTTGGGGGGCAGTTCTGTCAAATGATTATTCTTCCACGTCTTCAACCGGTTCTACCACAGTAGCCGATTCGATTCTGCTCCTAAAGCCGGTTCCGGCTGGAATTAGGCGACCAATGATAACGTTTTCTTTAAGCCCTCTCAGGTGATCAATCGTCCCCCTGGTAGCCGCATCCACCAACACCCGAGTAGTTTCTTGGAAGGAGGCAGCCGATAGGAATCCTTCAGTAGAGAGCGCCGCTTTAGACACCCCCAACAGAAGGCTCTCGTAAGTAATTGGTCGTTTGCCAGCAGCCGTTAACTTGGCGACCTCATGGTCGGCCACTAACTTAGAAATAACTTCTCCGGCCATATATTCACTGTCGCCTTCGTCTTGAATCCGTACTCGGCCAAACATCCGGCTAACAATTACTTCCAAATGCTTATCATTAATACTCTGACCCTGGAGGGCATAGATCTTCTGGATCTCGTGAATAATGTAACGCTTAGTAGCTGCTTCACCCTTTAACCGCATTAAATCCTTAAGACTATAGTGGCCTTCGGTTAAGGCATCGCCTTGTTCAACTTCGTCACCATCAGAAACCCTCAGGAACATCGTGGAGGTTATGGGATATTCGATGGCTTCTTTTTTCTGATACACCAGATGAGCTCGGTTGCCAGTAACGCCCGCCACCCCGGCATAGGGTGCCTCGATCGGGTTGCCATCTTTATCGGTGGCTAATACGTCACCCTTCTTAACTTGATCGCCATCCTGAACCTTGATGGTAACTCCCTTGCCATGCGGCACATCTACTGTCTTATCAACGGTAGCCATCAGTTGAAGGAACTTCTTATCGCTCACTTCGACGATCTTGATAGTCCCGCTCTTTTCCGCCAACAGTGCTTCGGTTTTAGGATTACGCGCCTCGAACACTTCTTCAACGCGCGGCAGACCTTGAGTAATATCCAGAGCCGAAGCGACACCACCGGTATGGAAGGTTCTCATGGTCAACTGGGTGCCAGGTTCACCGATACTTTGAGCCGCTACGATCCCGACCGCTTCACCCAAATTCACCAACTTACCGCGTGCCAGATCGTTACCATAGCATTTCTGACAAATTCCAAAATCCAACTGGCAACCTAACGGCGACCTAACAGTGAGCGTGTCGAGTTTAAGTTCGTTAATTAATTTAGCTGCTGCCTCGTCAACGTAAGCGCCACCCGCTAATACGGTGTGACCCTTGTCGTCCTTAATATCGTTAAGCAAGAAACGACCGCGAGCCGATGAAGCCAACGTCTCGCCGATCTCTTCGGCGTCTTCGCGATAAACTGTGCGGCCTTCGGAGGCTCCACAATCTTCCGCTACAATTACCACATCTTGTGATACATCAACCAAACGACGAGTAAGATACCCGGCATCGGAGGTTCTTAAGGCTGTATCGGCACCACCCTTGCGGGCGCCGTGAGTAGAGATAAAGTATTCCAGCGAAGTTAAGCCCTCGCGATAGTTAGATTTAACGGGTAACTCCATCGATTTACCAGCCGGGTTAACCACAACCCCTTTCATTCCAACCAGCTGGTTTAACTGCTCGATGCTACCACGGGCACCAGAATCGATCATCAAGTTAGTAGAACCAAACATATCTTTCTCTTTGTGCGCCACAAAACCCTCAACCTGTTCCTTAACAGTTTCCCATAACTGAATTGATAACCGACGGCGCTCATCAACTGTGATAAAACCATCCTTATACTGGTCTCTGATCAGTTCTACTTTTTCCTCAGTCGCCTTGATCAGATCGGCTTTCTGATCCGGGATCTGCAGATCAGACACACTAAAGGTCACACCGGATAGCGTGGCGAAATTGAAACCAGTATTCTTTAAAGCATCAGCAAATTTAGCGGTCTGCTCGTTGCCTAATTCGGTATGTACCCGATTAAGGATCTTCTTTAATGTCTTTTTAGTAACAACTTCGTTAATAAAGCCAAGCTCTTTAGGAATTACTCGGTTAAACATTAACCGACCCAAAGTGGTCTCAATTAATTTTCCATCGCGTCTAACGGTAACTGGATTGTGGAAACCCAACTGATCGTTGTTGTGAGCGATCAGAGCATCATCAATATTCTCAAAGACTCTCATCCGCTCGCCTTCTCGTTTGGGTCGCATTAATGTCATGTAGTAGCAACCCAACACCACGTCCTGAGTTGGGACGATGATTGGATCACCGGTAGCCGGCTTAAGCAGGTTATGCGACGAAAGCATAATCTCCTCGGCCTCTTTTTGAGCCGGGCGAGAGAGCGGTAAATGAACCGCCATCTGGTCGCCGTCAAAGTCAGCGTTAAAGGCACTACAAGTTAACGGATGCAGTTGGATAGCGTTGCCTTCAACTAATTTTGGCTTAAAGGCCTGGATGCCCAGTCGGTGCAATGTTGGCGCGCGGTTGAGTAATACATGGTAGTGGCCGATCACCTCGTCTAATGCGTCCCATACCTCGGGCACCTGACGCTCCACCATCTTGCTGGCGGTTTTAACATTGTGAACAATTTCATTCCGCAACAAGACAGAGATAACAAATGGCTTAAAGATCTCGAGGGCGATCGTCTTAGGTAGACCACATTCGTTGAGATTTAGAGTAGGTCCAACCACGATGACGCTACGACCAGAGTAGTCCACGCGCTTACCCAACAAGTTCTGACGGAAACGACCTTGTTTCCCACGCAGTAGATCGGCAATCGATTTGAGTTTACGTTTGCTGGTAGTAGCAGTGGAGGCTTCTCTGGCAGTTAGATCAAATAACGCATCAACTGCTTCTTGCAGCATGCGCTTTTCGTTCCGGGTAATAACTTCCGGTGCGCCGATCTCTACCAATTTCTGCAATCGATTGTTGCGATTGATCACTCGGCGATACAGATCGTTAAGATCGGAGGTGGCAAATCTTCCACCATCTAACTGCACCATCGGTCGAAGGTCTGGCGGGATAACCGGCAAGTTTTGGATCAGCATCCACTCGGGACGGATCTTAGCCCTTCTAAACCCTTCTAATAAGCGAAGGCGTTTTTGCAACCGTTTGCGCTTTTGGCCAACGGCGTTTATTAACTCCTCGCGAATCTCTTTAATATCAGCTTCCAGATCGACCGAACTGATCAGCTCGTGAACCGCTTCCGCCCCGATGCCAGCCTTAAACACGGAACCGTATTTGAGCGATAGGTCACGATACTCCAATTCGGAAATTACTCGGCGCGGGATAAGGTCGTTAATCTCGGCCACTGCCGTACTGTATGCCTGTTTTAACTTATCTAATTTATCCAGTAGCTCTTTAGATAATCTCGACTGTTCATTCTCATTAGTATCAGTCGAATTATTTTTGTAATCATTCTTAAGGGCTTTAGTGTGCTGGCTATATTCGCCACTCAACTGCTCTAAGGCTTGAGCTTTAGCAGCCTCATCAACCGAGGTAATAATGTAGGCGGCAAAATAAATTACCTGCTCTAATTTTTTAGCCTGAACATCTAAGGTTAGTCCCAAACGAGATGGGGCTCCCCGAAGATACCAAATGTGTGAAACTGGCACGGCCAGAGTAATGTGACCCATCCGTTCACGACGAACCACGGCTCTGGTTACCTCGACGCCACATTTATCACAGACCACGCCCTTATAACGGATCTTCTTATATTTGCCACAGTAACACTCCCAGTCTTTGGTGGGTCCAAAAATGCGTTCGTCGAACAGACCGTCCTTCTCTGGTTTGAGGGTTCGGTAGTTGATGGTTTCTGGTTTAGTTACCTCGCCGTGAGACCAAGCCAAAATCTGTTCGGGCGAAGCTAACGAGATGCGAATACCCACGAACTCTTCTTTCAAGTTCTTTTTCTTGGCATTCCGGTCGGCTTGGGGGAGGGTTTCTCTCATCATTTATTTCTTCTTAAGTTTTTTGGGCAACACTTCGTTAATAACCTTGCCGTTTTTGTC
Source organism: Patescibacteria group bacterium (assembly GCA_041652335.1). GTDB lineage: Bacteria > Patescibacteriota > Kazan-3B-28 > Kazan-3B-28 > UBA10110 > 2-01-FULL-49-10. Next base: position 26,307 of record JBAZHL010000007.1, read on the forward strand.
TAATAGTTCGATGTTTAACCCCAGGCCCTGTAACTCTTTAGCAATTACGTTAAACGCTTCTGGGGTTTGGGGTTTCTGGATCTCCTCACCCTTGATGATCGCTTCGTAGGTACGCGAACGACCAAGCACATCATCAGATTTAATGGTAAGCATTTCTTGCAAGATATGAGCCGCGCCATAACCTTCGAGCGCCCAGACCTCCATCTCACCCAAGCGTTGGCCGCCTAACTGAGCCTTACCACCTAATGGTTGTTGTGTAACCAGTGCGTAGGGGCCAATGGAGCGAGCGTGGATCTTATCGTCTACCATGTGGATCAGCTTCAGCATATAAACCACACCAACGGTAGTTTTTTGATCAAATCGTTTGCCGCTCCGACCGTCAAAAAGCTGAATCTTACCATCAGACGGGAGGTTTGCTCGTTGCATCTCTTCTACGATCCCCTCCATATCGATGCCTTCGAATACTGGGTTAACCGCGTTAAATCCAAGCGTGGCAGCTGCCCAGCCTAAATGAGTCTCTAAGACCTGACCCAAGTTCATTCGGGAGATAATACCGAGAGGATTTAATACGATGTCGACCGGGGTACCATCAGCCATAAACGGCATATCCGCTTGTGGCAGAACTCTGGAGATAACACCCTTGTTGCCGTGACGACCAGCCAACTTGTCACCCACGGAGATCTTTCTTAACTGAGCGATGTAGACATAGATCCGTTTGATCACCCCCACCTCTAATTTATCGCCTTTATCCCGATCAAATATCTTAACGTCAACCACTTTGCCGTAACCACCGTGAGGTAGGCGCAAAGAAGTGTCTTTAACGTCTTTAACTTTTTCGCCAAAGATCGCCCGCAGCAACCGCTCTTCGGCAGTTAGCTCGGTCTCTCCTTTAGGCGTAATCTTTCCAACTAAAATATCGTTGGCCTTAACCCGAGCCCCAACTCTTACGATACCGTCCTCGTCGAGGTCGGCTACGGCATCTTCACCAACATTGGGAATATCTCTGGTAGTGATCTCCGGACCTAACTTGGTTTCCCGGACATCAATCTCTTCGCGTTTAATATGAATTGAGCTGTAGACATCTTCCCTGACTAATCGCTCAGAAATAATGATAGCGTCCTCGTAGTTAGATCCGCCCCAAGGCATAAACGCTACCAACAAGTTTTGGCCTAAGGCTAATCTCCCGTTAACGATCGCCGGTCCATCACAGAGCGGCTCCCCTTTCTTTACCTTCTGACCTTTAACTACGATCGGCTTTTGATGCAAATTGGTTTCGTAGTTTGAGCGACGGAAATTAGATAGTTTAAAGACGTGAGTTTTCTCATCTTTATCACCAGTTAGCTCGATCCGCTTGGCGTCCACATACTTAATCGTACCGGCAACCGGAGCGGTGATCACCCACCCAGAACCTAACGCGGCTGGGCCTTCCATACCAGTTCCCACGATCGGGACGGAAGGTTTAACTAATGGTACCGCCTGCCGTTGCATGTTCGATCCCATCAGGGCT
>JBAZHL010000008.1:0-27494 GCA_041652335.1 Patescibacteria group bacterium
CGTCCTGTTGGAGCGGCTAACGCGGAGGCATAGTTGTCGATGTGCTGGCCAAAATCTACCAGAAAGGGGCAGTTCTGTCAATACAAAAATCAGCTCTGAGAGCTGATTTTGTTCTGGTGGGCGAGACCCTCCTTCGTCACGATAAGTCGTGACTGCGGGCGGGCAGGGAGGACTTCGGTTCGAGTCCTCGCATAACAAAATAATCACCTGCAAATGCAGGTGTTTATTTTGTGGTGGGCGAGAGAGGAATCGAACCTCCATGGGTTGCCCCGCTAGCTCCTAAAGCTAGTGCGTCTGCCGTTTCGCCACTCGCCCTTAGATGGTAATTTTATCTTTCAATTTACTATATGTCGAGGCGCTAATGCCGGAGACCTTCATCAAATCTTCCTTGCGCTTGAAGCTGCCGTTCTTCCCTCGATACTCAACGATGCGTCCGGCGTATACTGGCCCGATGCCGGGTAGCGTATCTAATGCAGATGCGTCTGCTGTATTAATATTAACCAATGAGGCCACATTAGCGCCAATGGTAGTGGCAGTTGATATGTCGGTTGCGCCGATGGTTGGGATATAAACTTTACCGTTGTTGGCAAGGAGTGCAGCTCGGTTGATAGTTAAGGCGATCAGCGCCAGGTCGGCGGTATCGGTTAAGCCGCCTGCCTTAGTAATGGCATCTTCAATGATGGCTCCGTTATCAAATTGGTAGACTCCTGGATTATTGACAGCGCCGGCTACATCTACTGTCAGCTGTTGATTGCTGGTTGGTTTAGTATTGGCTGAGACACGGTTTAGAAAATAAGCTCCCACCAGTAACCCAACTAACAAGACGATTCCGATAGGCAGTACCAGTTTGTCGAGTATTTTCGTCATTGCTTCTTGGTTTTGTTATCATTCTGAATATTCTTTTTGTCATTCCCGCGAAGGCGGGAATCCAGATAAGAAAAATAAAGTTTTTGTTTTTATGTCTGGATCCCCGATGTCGAGCCGACATTCATCGGCTCGGCTCGAGGATGACGCTACGTGTTATTCCTCGTGGGTTACATAGTTAAATTGTAGTTGAGATTTTAATTCTAAGTGATGGACGAGAGTGGGATCGGTTTTAAGTATGGCCTCGGCTGCTGACCTGGTTTCGGTAATCAGCTTTTTATCAGTTAGATTAGCGATCTTAAGCCGCAGTAGCCCAGATTGTTCGTGCCCAAAAAAGGCACCTGGCCCACGTAACTGCAGATCAATCTCCGCCAATTTGCTGCCATCATTTATCTTAACGAACGAAGTTAATCGTTCAATGTTTTCTTCGTCGGCTATTGCGGTTTCGATTAGACAATATGATTGTAGGTCACTTCGACCCACTCGGCCGCGTAATTGGTGAAGCTGAGCCAAGCCAAATCGATCAGCGTTTTTAACCCAGATCACCGTAGCCCTCGGTACGTCGATACCGACCTCGATTACCGAGGTGGCGACCAAAATATCTAAATCACCATTTTTGATCTTGGCCATCAGCTTTAGTTTTTCTTCGGGCGCTACCCGGCCGTGTAAGGCGCCGATCTTGGCCTGCGGGAACGATCGTTTTAGGTGGCGTAGTTCCGAAGCGATCGAGGCACGCTCTTGCTCATCGTCAAATACCTCATTGATAAGTGGGGTAATTACAAATATGGCATGCTTATTGGCTATCTCGCGGCCAATCAATTTATGGGCAGTCTCGCGATTGCGCTCGGTAACCAAGCGAGTAATGATCGGCAATCGACCAGTGGGTAGGGTGGTTAGCTCGGAGATGTCTAAGTTGTGCAGCAGGCCCAAAAATAAAGTACGGGGGATCGGGGTAGCGCTTAAACTGAGATAGTGCGGCGTAATATCCAAGGCCTTATTTTTTAACTTTTCACGTTGGCGGACACCAAAACGATGTTGTTCATCCACTACCACTAAGTTGAGGTTTTTAAATCCGACTTGTTTTTGGATCAGAGCATGAGTGCCGATCACTACATCGACATCGCCGTTTTCGATCTTAGGGTAATCGTGTAGTTTAGTGCTGCCGGTGAGCAAGGTGGTAGTGATGCCACATTTAGTTAGTAATGGTTGCAGATTATAGTAGTGTTGAGTAGCTAATACTTCGGTGGGGGCCATTAGCGCTGATTGGCGTGAGGCTTTGGCGGTTGCTATTATCGCGGCTGCCGCTACGGCGGTTTTGCCGGAACCGACGTCGCCTAACAACAATCGGTTCATCGGAGTGCTCTTGGCCATATCTCTTAGGATATCTTTGATGGCAGCTTTTTGGGTGGCAGTCAGTTTAAACTTTAATTTGCCTTCGAAGTCTTTTATTAAAGTAGGGGAAGAGGTGATGGCTTTGCCTGGCAGTTCTTCCCATTGTCGTTTGGCCATCAATAAGCCGAGGTGAACTAATAACAATTCCTCAAAACCAAGCCGGCGGCGAGCCTCGTCGATGGCGGAGAGGGAGTGGGGGAAGTGGATGTTTTCTACCGCATGAGCTCGATCTATTAGTCCATAGCTCTTTCTGAGCTCAGACGGCAGGGTATCTGGTAGCTCCCTTATAGTAGCGATTGAATTCTTGAGCCAACGCCGGAACATGCGGGTGGAGATACCGGCGGTGGCGGGGTAGATAGGGATGATCCGTCCGGAATGTATTGGGGTTTTTTCGGCTGGCTCGATACTGGGGTTGGTTAAAACAAGGTGACCATCTTGTTTTCTAATTTGGCCGCTAAAATAGTATTCCCCACCCTTCTTAAGGTTTTGGGCAAGGTAGGGTTGATTAAACCAGACCACCTTAAGACTTCCAGTGTTGTCCTCGATCAGGCCGTTGATCAGAAACATCCTTCTTTTGGGAGTTCGAAATCCGCTAAAACTTATCAGTTTTGCCCTGACGGTGGTCTTTCCGGGGGCGTTCCCGGAGGCCTCTTTTAGGGGGGTAATCTGGCTTAGATCCTCCCAAGCCCGGGGGTAGTAGGTTAGGAGATCCCCCACGGTTCTAAGGCCCATCTGGGCCAGCTTAGGCTCGTAGGAGGGGCCTATACCGGGAAGGCGGGTTAGGGGGTCGCTTAGGAGAAAAAACACGGTTTTTGGGCTCTCAGAGCTAAAAAACACTTGCTGAGAGGCTAAAAAAGTAGTATAATAACCTAACAGGTGGAAGGAGGGGTCATACGACCTAAAGAGGAGACCTTGATGAAGAAAGAGCCCATTATCAGCTTTGAAGGTATGAGTTTTGATCGAGATAGGAGGGCTCGGCTTCCCAAAAGCCGGGGGTGGCAGACCCGACGGAAGGCGAAGAATCAATTGGGGGTATCACATAGCGTTCGGACGGTGTTCCAGAGCTTGTTCGGTATGTAAAATTAGGGTGTCACCCGGAGAAAGCGGCGTTTACCAACTTGGATGGTGGCGCCGATTTTGGCTTGGATCTTGTAACCCGGGTCGGTAACTATCTGGCTATCCACCTTGATCCCTTTTTGCGTTAATAGCCGGCGGAACTCAGATTTTGAGGCGACCAGGCCGTTATCCAGCAATATATCAACTAGCGCAGCCGCTTTTTTTAAGTCAATGGTCGGCATATCACTGGGAGTGGTATGTTTTTGAAAGACCTTAATGAAATCGTTTTGGGCTGTGTCGGCCGCTCTATCACCGTGATACATATTAACTATTTTGTGAGCCAACTCCATTTTTAGATCCCGGGGGTTGGTGTGTCTGTCTGATAGTTGCTGCTTGATGCGGATCAGTTCGGCAGAGTCAACGTTGGTTGCCAAGTCAAAATATGGGTAGATCAACGAATCCGGAATCGACATAATTTTGCCGTATTGAGTTTTAGCATCCTCGGTGATGCCAATGTAGTTCCCCAGTGATTGGCTCATTTTCTGGACACCATCAGTTCCGATTAATAAGGGGACGGTAATAATAGCCTGCGGGTCTTGTTTAAAATCGCGTTGCAGGTCGCGACCGCGCATCTCGTTAAATAGTTGATCGGTGCCCACCACGGTTAGATCGTCTTTAAGCATCACTGAATCGTAAGCTTGTAAAAGCGGGTAGACGGGCTCGTGGAATCCGATCTCCAATCCGGCCTTGATCCGCTTTTGGAACATGTCTCGCTCTATCATCTGAGAGTGAGTGAAGTGAGACATTAGCCGGATAAGTTCTTCGGCAGACATCTTGTCATACCACTCTGAGTTGTAGCGGATCTCGGTTTTATTTGGATCTAATATTCTTAATGCTTGTTTAACGTAGTTAGCAGCTAATTTTTTAACATCGTCCTTGGAGCGGAGTTGGCGCATCGAAGAACGATCGGACGGGTCGCCAAAGCGGGCGGTGAATCCGCCGATCAGAAATTGAACGGTGTGTCCCAAGTTCTGGAATTCTCGCATCTTATGGTAGTTGACCCCGTAACCGATGTGTAGATCGGCGGTGGTGGGATCTACCCCATGCTTGATCAGGAGCCTCTTGCTGGACAAGAGTTTGGCGCGTAGCTCTTTCTCGCCAACTACGCTTTCGACGCGGCGACGAAATAGTTCGTCCAGTTCTGATTTTGTGGGTTTCCTCATAGGTTTATTGTATCAGAAACCTTTTCGCTACCATTTTGCTCGTCCAAAATGGTAGCACCAAAAGGACGCCCAATCACAAATTGCTATCCGGCTATCAAAACTGCCTTACTTGGCTTCTATTGATCGAACTCGGCCATCTACCTATGAAGCTGGCCTCAGACAACGATCGCGCCGTAGCGGCAGTTTAGCTGCCGGATGACGCAATTTGCTCAATGGGACGAAAACCTTGTCTTCAATGGGGGAGCTGGCTCCAGAAGTATATGGGGCTTGCCCTGTGGTGAAATCGGCATATCTTGTTCCCTGGACGAAGTCCTGCCCATTTCTACTTCGGGTATAATACATAAGTATATGAGTGACCTACTTCCGTTAAACAATCCGGAGGCTTTAAGGCGGCGCATGCGGCGGCGGGCGGTTTTGCGCAAGGGTAAGGCAGAGATATTTAAACGTCTGGGCAAGATAGGTATTACCAATGTTCCCCGGTTAGTGTTGGGGATAGGGGTGGCGTTGCTGTTTTTGTTCTCTTTCTGGGCAGCGATCTTAAGCATTACTCTTCCCAATCCAACCAATTTAGTCGGTGCTAGATCAACCGAAGCGACTAAGGTATTGGATCGCAATGGGGTAGTATTGTCGGGCATCTACGGTGATAAGCAGCGTAATAGCATCCCCCTATCTGATATCCCCGATCAGCTTGAAAAGGCTACCATCTCTGCCGAGGATAGTAATTTTTACTCGCACAGTGGTTTTGATATGAAAGGCATCATCCGCGGGGTGGTGCTGAAGCCTTTGACTGGTCGTGGGTTCCAGGGTGGTTCAACTATCACACAGCAGCTGGCCAGAAACATGTTTCTCTCCACTACGCGCACCATCAGCCGTAAGATCCAGGAGCTAATTTTGGCGATGGAGATCGAGCGGTTATACACCAAAGACAAGATCTTGGAGATGTATCTCAATGAGATCCCGTACGGCGGAAAGGTATATGGGGTCCTATCTGCGTCCGAGACCTTCTTTGCCAAAAAGCCAGGGGAGTTGACCTTAGCTGAGATGGCGGTGTTGGCGGCTTTGCCTCAATCACCAACTCGCTATTCGCCGTATGGCCAGCACACTGATGTGCTATTGGCGCGCAAAGATTGGGTGCTAAAACGGATGTTCGAGTTGGGCTACATTACTGAAAAACAGATGACGGAGGCTCAGAAACAGGAGATCAAATTTGCGCCGCGCAAGGATTCTATCCGAGCCCCGCATTTTGTGATGTATGTCAAAGAGCTGTTGGCGGATAAGTACGGGGAGAAGGTGTTAGAAGGGGGCGGTCTAACTATTACCACGACATTGGATTGGGAGAAGCAAGCCACCGCGGAAGAAGCGATTACCAAGTATGCCGAGAGCAACAAAACTAAATACAAAGCTGGCAATGCCGCCATGGTGTCGATCGATCCCAACACGGGCGAGATTTTGGCTATGGTTGGATCCAAGGATTATTTTGATATGGAAGAGGATGGCAACTTTAATGTAGCCATTGCCGAAAGACAGCCAGGCTCATCGATCAAGCCGTTGGTATACGCGGCAGCGTTCGAGAAAGGATATAGTCCGGCTACGATGTTGCTTGACGTCAAGACTGACTTTGGACAAGGCTATTCGCCAAACAACTATGATGGAAGCTTTAGGGGAGCGATGTCCATCCGTACGGCTCTGCAAAATTCGATCAATGTGCCAGCGGTAAAAGCGTTGCTCTACGCCGGAGTAAACGAATCGGTTAATATGGCGCATCGTTTAGGCATCACCACATTAAACGATCCGGAGCGGTATGGCGCCTCGTTAGTGTTGGGTGGTGGCGAAGTTACTTTGCTAGACATGGTTTCCGCTTATGGCGTATTTGCAACTGGGGGATTAAGGTCTAAACCTTGGGCAGTGATCAAAGTGGAAGATGCTAAGGGGCGGGTATTAGAGAAGAATGAAGCGAGCGCACCCAAGCAGGTGATCGAGCCGGAGATCGCTTACCAAATTAATAATGTTTTGAGTGACGACAGCGCTCGCGCTGCGGTATTTGGGGTAGGTGGCCCGTTGTCGATCAGTGGACGAACGGTGGCGGCTAAAACCGGTACCACTGATAAATATAGAGATGGTTGGGCGATCGGCTACACACCCGATTTAGTAGCTGGAGTGTGGTCGGGTAACAACGATAATGAATCGATGACGGCAGCCTCTGGGTTAGTAGCTGCCCCAATTTGGAATATGTATATGCGCAAGGCCTTAACTAATGTGCCTAACAAACCGTTTAATGTACCCTCGGGAATCCGAGAGGTCGATGTAGATGAGCTATCCGGTTTATTGCCCAGTGATGCTACGCCATCCACCAAAAAAGAGGTGTTTGCTCCCAGTAATGTGCCGACTGAGAAAGATAACATCCACAAAAAGGTTAAGGTGATGAAGATTGCGCCGGATAAATTAGCGCCAGCCAATGCTCCAGCCGACCTGGTGGAGGAGAAGGTATTCACGGTGCTGCACTCCGAGCGGCCGGACAATGCCAACTGGGAGAACCCAGCAGTTAAATGGGCTACTGATCATGGCTATAATAATGTGCCAACCGAAATATATACGGGCGCCTTGGATGGATCGGCGATCCCCAGTGTGACGATCGCCAACCCATCGGATGGGTTTAAGGCGACTGGCCCGTTTGAGGTAGAGGCGCAGGTGGGCGACACGGCGACGGCTAAACGAGTAGAGTTCTTTTATGACGGCGCCTTAGTTGGCCAAGCCAGCGCCAATCCTTTTCGCTATATGATCACTCCACCAAAATTGGATGGTAAAACCCATGAGGTAAAGGTTAGGCTGACAAAAACGGATAACTCTACCGCGGAAACCAAGATCTCAATTAAGACATAGGGGTTGCTATATCGGGGGAGCTATGTTAGGGTGGGTGCGCGCAGCTAACAATAGTTGTGGCGGTGATTATATTCGATAAGGTGAAGGAGATCTCACATGGACGATCAAACTCAACCGGTGAATCCTACCGACGACCAGGTTACTACCCCCATCGAAGGGGAAGAGACCGCCAAGTCCGAGGAAGTAACGCCTGTTACCCCCAGCGACGATGCTGATGGTAACACCGAAGAGACAGCCCCTAAGGCTGACTCCGAGGAAGCTGCCAACTAATTGTTGTTAGCTCATGTAAAAGGCCGAGGCACACGCCTCGGCCTTTTACGTTGGGTATACTTAAATTAGATGATGTATCGGTTGTATATTTTGAAGTGTAAAGACGGGACGCTTTATACGGGTATCGCTACGGACCTAAAGCGGCGGGTCAACGAACATAACTCTTCTAAGTTGGGAGCAAAGTACACGCGGGGACGAAGGCCAGTCAAGTTAGTCTTTTCGCGCAACTTTCGGAATCGGTCTAATGCCTCCAAGGAAGAGGCGCGCATCAAAAAACTATCTCGGGTCGAGAAGTTGATGATAGTTAAATCAGCGAAAAAGTAGACTAAGTTTATTTGTTGCGTTTGCGTTCGAGAGTAGTGAGGTAGCGTTTACGCATTCGCAGACTTAGTGGAGTGACTTCCAATAGTTCATCACTCTCGATAAAATCGAGAGCCTCTTCGAGGGACAATTGGACAAACGGAACTAACCGATACGAGATATCGCTGGAGGATGATCGAACGTTGGTTAACTGTTTTTCTTTGCAGGCGTTGATCTCCATATCGTTGCTGCGTCGATTAAGGCCAATGACCATGCCCTCGTATACTTTAGTGCCGGGTCCGATAAATGCGGTTCCCCGATCTTCCACAACCTTGAGCCCGTAGGTAACGGCAGTGCCAGTTTTGTCGGAGATCAAAACGCCATTACGCAATTGACGTAAAGCGGGTCCCATTGGCGCATAGCCAGTGAGCAGGCTGTTCATCACCGCAGTGCCTTTGGTTTGGGTTAACAAAATATTGCGTAGCCCCAAAAGCGCGCGAGTGGGTATGCTATAGATCATTCGAGTAACGCCCTTGGTAGTAGGAGCCATCTCTTTTAGCAAGGCGCGACGTTGGCCAAGCTCGCTGCTGATCACGCCGGTAAAATCTTCTGGGACTTCGATGATCAACTCTTCGACTGGCTCCATCGTTACCCCATTCTCTTCCTTGGTAACCACGGTAGGTTTACCGACCTCTAACTCAAAACCTTCGCGGCGGAGAGTTTCGATTAAGATAGACAGATGTAGCTCTCCGCGACCGGATACTCTAAATGTGGTGTCCTCAACAGCGACGCGCAAACTAACATTAGTCTCCAGTTCTTTTTTAAGACGATCCGAGATCTGGCGAGAATTAGTAAACTTACCCTCTCGGCCAGCAAAAGGCGATGTGTTGGGGCCGATGGTTATCTGCAATGTGGGTGCCTCGATGTGCATGGCGGGAAGGGCTTCGGGTTGTTCGGCGGCGGCGATAGTTTCGCCGATGTGGGCATTAGAGATACCGGTCAGGCGAACGATCTCACCAGCGGCGGCATCGGCTACTTCTAATTTTTCGATCCCATGAGAGACAAACACTTTCTCGACTTTGGCAGGAGTGGTCTGGCCGTCTGCGTTGATTAACACAACCGATTTGCCGACTGCAATTTGACCGCGCTGAATTCGGCCGATGGCGTATTTGCCTTGATATGAGTCCCAATCTAAGGCGCTGACTAACATCTGAAAGGCGCCATCGGCAGTAGTAGTCGGCGCTGGAATATATTTAACGATCGCATCAAAAATTGGGGTCAGATCACCCTTAGCGGTATCGGGGTGAGCAGGCATCTTAGCAAAAGCTTTGCCAGTTCGGCCGATGGCATAGTAAACCGGAAAATCTAATTGATCGTGGTGAGTAGCCAGGTCGAGAAAGAGATGTTCAATTTCGCTTTCCACCTCTTTTACTCGCGCGTCGCGCTTATCTATTTTATTGATAATCACGATGGGCTTAAGACCCAGGGTTAAGGCGCGACTAAGTACGAACTTAGTTTGAGGCATTGGCCCTTCTTGGGCATCCACGATTAAAAGCACGCCATCGGCCATACCCAAGGTACGTTCTACTTCGCCCGAGAAATCGGCGTGGCCTGGTGTATCGATAATGTTTATCTTGATACCTTCGTGTTCAACGGCGATGGTTTTGGCCGAGATGGTGATGCCGCGTTCGCGCTCCAGATCACCCGAATCCAAGATGGTGGTTTGGCTCATCTCTAACTGATTATCCCGAAAAGTGCCGGATTGCTTTAACAGCCCATCCACCAGGGTAGTTTTGCCGTGGTCAACGTGGGAGATGATGGCCACATTTCGAATTGTGCTGGATTCGCGCATGGTTTTGGGGCGATAAAAAAAGTGGCCAGTTGGCCTGGCCGACTTATATCGGTAACTTTAACACCTATATGCGCCGCTGTCTACCCCCGTTGGGCGGGATGATTGACACAAGGCCGATCTCCGAGGCACAGTATAATGGTTCTGACATCTAATTTTTTACTATGCAAGCAACTAAAAAACAGCAAAAATCCGTTGTAACTCTGACGATTGCGTTAGATCAGTCCGACTGGGCGGAGGCGTTAAAAAGTGCTTCAGCCAAAATCGCGGAAAGTATTGAGGTAAAAGGCTTTCGTAAGGGTAAGGCCCCAATGGATGTGGTAGCGGCTCAGGTGGGGGAAACTCGGATTTTAAGCGAGGCTTCGGAGCTCGCGATCAATCAGTATTACTATCAGGCAGTGATGCAAGAAGAAGTGGCGCCAGTGGGGCCGCCGAAAATTACTGTAGACGAAGTGGGAATGGAGAAGCCCATCAAGTTTACGGCTGAGATCGCGGTAATGCCGGAGATTGAACTGGGTGATTACAAGCAGATCAAAGTTAAACCTGAGTCGGTTGAAATCCAAGCTGAGCAGATTGATAACGTACTAAAGAATCTGCAGCGTCGTGAGGTAGCCTTTAAAGAGATTGAGCGCGAAGCCAAAAAAGGCGACTGGGTAGAGATCGATTTTGAGGGGAAGTTGGACGGTGTCCCTTTTGACGGCGGTAAAAGTGCCAATCATCCATTGATCATTGGAGATGGCGTGTTACTGCCAGATTTTGAAGAAGCATTGGTGGGGATGAAGGCGGGCGAGGAGAAAACTTTTCCGGTTAATTTCCCAGCAGATTATCATCAGGCCAATTTAGCAGGCAAAAAGACAGAGTTTGTGGCCAAGCTACATAAGGTTAAAGAAGTCCAATATCCGGATCTGAATGATGAATTTGCTAAAAAGATTAGTGACAAGAAAAACCTGCAAGAGTTAAAGGATGATATTAAAAAGGTTTTGCAAGAAAATGCCGAGCAGAAAGAAATGGATCGGCAGAGAAGCGAAGCGATCGAGCAGTTGATCAAGATCTCCAAGGCGGACGTGCCGGATCAACTGGTCGAACAAGAGCTGGATGCAATGATGCACGATTTTGAGCACCAGTTATCGCATCAGGGAATGAATGTAAAAGACTACTTGGAGCGCGCCAAACTAACCGAGGAAAAGATGCGCGAAGAGTGGAGGGAACAGGCTAAAAAGCGAGTGATCGCAGGATTAGCGCTGAACGAATTTAAAAAGCGCGAGGGGATCGTGGCTTCCGACGAAGAGGTAGAGGCGGAGATCACCAGATTAAAAACAATTTATCCAGCCGAACTGGATAAAATTGCCGATAAGTACAAAGATGAGGGGGAGCGCCGGCGCTTGGCACATCTGTTGAGCGGTCAAAAGGCGGTGGAAGCTCTACGTCAGTTAGCTATCGGCACAAAATAGATCGATTTTGGGTGAGGCAGTCGCATGTATAAAGTAGTATTACTTCGGCACGGTCAAAGCGTGTGGAACGCCGAGAATCGATTCACCGGTTGGGTGGACGTTGGTTTAACGGAGAAGGGTATGGCAGAGGCAAGATCGGCTGGCGTTTTGATGAGAGAGGCCGAGATGACTTTTGATATTGCTTTTACTTCGATGCTGCAAAAGGCAATTCGGTCGTTATGGCTGGTACAAGAGGAGCTCGGCTTATTGTGGTTGCCAGTCATAAAATCGTGGAGGCTTAATGAGCGCCACTATGGGGCTTTGCAGGGGCTCAATAAAGCCGAGATGGCCCAAGTGCATGGCGAGGAGCAGATTAAGATCTGGCGCCGAAGTTATGATGTCAGACCACCAGAGATCGATGAAGACAGCCCTTATTTCACTGGCAACGATCCCATGTATAAGGATGTGCCAAAAGAACTCCTCCCGAAGGCGGAATCACTCAAGGACACTGTTGACCGGGTGGTTCCGTGCTGGGATGGTGATATTGTGCCAGAGATACTTCAAGGTCGTCGGGTACTGATAGTGGCACACGGTAATTCACTCCGGGCACTAATCAAACATCTGGACGGTATGTCGCCGGAGGAGGTGATCAATTTTAATATTCCTACTGGGATCCCACTGGTCTACGAATTGGATGATAAGCTTAAGCCGATTCGTCACTACTATCTGGGTGACCCGGAGGTGGTCAGAAGGGCGATTGAGGTGGTGGCCCAGCAGGGCAATGCGAAGTAGTAGTTTCAAGATCCAAGCCACCCAGGTTGACGGGGGCGATTTTTTGCTGTAGGATCTCTTTATCTCCAATTCTGGTTTTCGAGTGAGGTGAAAAATTGCTTTTGGCCTTTGATAATCTGCCGTTCAATGCGGCGGTCGTGTTTTCTGGGCTGCCGTTGTCCGAACAACTATTCGGACCGATGGCAAGATATGTGGTGCAGGAGATGGGTGAGATGGATCCTAACAGTGATTTTGCTGTTCGGATCGCCAATCACGGTATGCGGCGTTGGATGCCAACCCCAGTTCGGATCGGATTGCTTCGAACGATGGGATACGATGGTCTTATCTGTTATCATCGACGCCATCGTTATCCAGTAGCCAGATTCTTTTGGCAGGAACGTCCCAGTCAGGGTCAGGGGGCTACCGCAAACGGCCGGGTTGACCTGCACGTTTTCGGTACGCCGAACCCGGATCCGGACAACGATCGTGCTCAACGAGGCTATACTAAGGCGGCTGCTACAGCACTGTTGCATTACGTTGCTAAGTACCGTCCGGATGTCTGTAGCCTCCGATTTGGTCGGGGTCGCGGAATCAACCACGCCATCATTAAACACATAGAACTGCAACGTGATCGGGAACAGATCCCAATCAACTTTGTAGTTGCCCCGGAGGGGTGGGTTCACTTCTGCCAGTAGAGGATGAGGGTATTAGCCACATCGGCTAAAATCCCCGCATGGCCTGGCAGACAATTGTTCGAAAGAACACATTTGTCTGACCAGGCCGCTTTTTATATCTGTCATTCCCGCGAAGGCGGGAATCTATAAAAGAAAATAAAAGATCCATGTTTTTGTCTGGATCCCCGCCTACGCGGGGATGACGGGGTAGGGTATAATATAGGCGCATTTATTGGTTAATTACTATGCTATGAATCTAATCCCGATGGTGATAGATAAGACTGCGTTTGGCGAGCGAGCTTACGATATTTACTCCAGGTTATTAAAAGATCGGATCATCTTTTTGGGTGGACCGATCGATGATAATTTATCTAACGCCATAATTGCCCAGTTACTATTCTTGGCGAGCGAAGATCCCAAAAAAGATATCTCACTGTACATCAATAGTCCGGGTGGTTCTGTCTCGGATGGGATGGCCATCTACGATACGATGCAGCACATTAAGCCGGATGTTTCTACCATTTGCGTAGGGATGGCCGCTTCGATGGGCGCGGTGTTACTTGCTGGTGGTGCTAAAGGTAAGCGGTACGCTTTGCCTAATTCTCGTGTGATGATTCATCAAGTATTGGGGGGAGCACAGGGGCAGGCGAGTGATATTGAGATCCACGCCAAAGAGATCCTTAAGTGGAAAAGCAAGTTAAATGAGTTGCTGTCCAGGCATACTGGCCAAAAGTTAGAAAAGATAGAGAAAGATACTGATCGGGACTTCTTTATGGAAGCTAAGGATGCTAAAGAGTACGGTCTGATCGACAAAGTATTGTAATACTCTGTCCACTGAACTACCCTATTTGTCATTCCGAACTTGTTTCGGAATCTTAGCCTAATATTCTTTTGCCACCATTTGTCCCGGCAAACGGTGGCGCCAAACCGGCCGCCAGTCGTCGGGGCTATTCAATGGCTAAATCCCTGGGCGCTCTCGGCACAACTCGTCCCGGTAAACCGGGACTCAGACAAGTGCCTCCGCCCAACCAGGATTTAGCTCATTTCAGCACGCCCCTCCTCCGATGGCGAGAATAAAAATCTCGGGGTATGATACGGGGTGGTGGAGAGAAAGATTTTAGATACAAACTTAAAGTTGCTTGTTGGCCAGGATCTGGCCAAGGAGTTGGTAGGCAAATCCCTGGTGGCAGAGGGTTGTTCTACCTATCTGTTAGTGGGCCCGCCGCATGTGGGCAAGGGGTTGTTGGCACGAATTATGGCGGCAAGTTGGCATGGTTCGTTTGACATTAATAAACCAAATTTGGATACGATCATCTTCGACGAAGTGCTATCCACAAACAGTGGCGAAAACGAAGATAGCAAGTGGAAGAAGACTGTGGACGACACGGTGCACTTGATCAACCTTTCGCCGAATAATGATTACCGCATCTTGATAGTGGACGATCTTGATCGACTAAGCGTTTCGGCTGCCAACGCTCTGCTTAAAACCTTAGAGGAGCCACCGAAGCACGCCAAGATAATTATTACCGCGCAGAATATTAATGCTGTCTTGCCAACGGTTAGATCTCGAGCCCAGATTATTCGGCTTAATAGTTTATCAGATGATGAGGTAAAGGATCATCTGAAGAAGCAGAAGATAAAACGGGTCGAAGAGATCGCCTTGTTGGCCAATGGTGCCTTGGGAATCGCTGATGATTTGTCCAAGAGCATCGATAAGTTGGAACAAGGGGCAGCGCAGATCGCGGCATTTAAAACCTTGCTGAGCAAGGATGTAATCAAGGGGATGGCTGTAGCTAATATTAAGGAACGAGAAGTAGCTCAGGGCCTGGTAGCCACTTGGATCAACTTAACTCGTAGATTAATGCTAGCCGATCTTAAGGATAAGCGGATAGATTGGCTAAATGATATAAAAAAGCTGCCTGACGAGCGATGGTCAATCGCCTTTTTGGCTCGTTTGCAGGAGGCGGGGGAAGCGCTGAACGGAGGAGCTAATGTGCGCGTGGTCATAGAGGCGTTGGTGTTGGGGGCTAACAAAGGCTTATAATTCTCTCCCCAACGGGATATAATCAGTTTACGAAGCCTATAACATGATAACTATGTTAGAGCTGATAATTTTTGCGGCTACGGTGATCCTGCTGATTATCGTCCTTAGAAAACTCCCCTTAGAGAAAGAGGTGGTCAAAAAGTTGGCTAAGGAGGCAAGGGAGTTAGACCACGATGAGGATGCTTCCGAGAAGAGTGAAGAAGACTACGAGGACGAAGACCTCTTGGGGCATGCCGATAAGTTAGCCCAGGATGGTCAGTACACTAAGGCAGAGAAGCTGTATCTTAAGCTGATTACCAAAGATCCCCAGGCGGCTGGATTGTACAACAAGTTAGCTCTGGTATATTTGGGCAATAAAGAATATAAAGATGCGGCTAAGGCTTTAGAGCAGGCGCTGCAGATCGAGCCCGATAACGACACCTTCTACAACAATTTTGGTTTGTTGTTCTACCAGCAGGGGATGTATGACGAGTCGGTAGAGAGTTACGAAAAGTCCATCGCCATCAACAACAAAGTGGCCTCGCGGTTTATGAACCTGGGCTTGGCCTACTTTATGTCCAAAAAATATCGCAAAGCTGCTGATGCCTACGAGAAAGCCCTGATCTTGGAACCGCACAACGAAGAGTACAAGAGACTCTTGGCAGATGCGGAAGAAAAGTTAAAATAGCTTAGCACCTCCAAAATCTATTTAGCCGAGGTACCGAAGTGGTCAAACGGAGCAGACTGTAAATCTGTTGGCCTTGTGCCTTCCTAGGTTCGAATCCTAGCCTCGGCACCATGCCCGCGTAGCTCAGTTGGTAGAGCAACCCCATGGTAAGGGGTAGGTCAGCAGTTCAAATCTGCTCGCGGGCTCCACAGTGTATCCCTGACATGGGCCGGAGTAGCTCAACGGTAGAGCAGCACTTTTGTAAAGTGACGGTTGGGGGTTCGATTCCTCTCTCCGGCTCCACAGTATTTTTCGATCGGCCAACGGTCGAGCGAAAAATATTTGGTAGCTGAAATTTAGGATCGAACCCAGTGAAAGGGGTCGGGGAAACGGGAGTTTCCCCGTAGTGGAAGAATCGAAACCGCAAGGTGTCGAGGAGGGTGAGGTAGCCCGAACCCCGACGGGTTCTAGCGAAGCGGATTCCTCTATACACAGTTTCCTTATGCCAGCGACTAAGATCAGTTTAGACAACGCCAAACAGAACAAGCTGTTTTATTTTGTTGGCAATGTAGTGGTCTATCGGGAGTCCGATGGCCGGTGTTTGATATTAAAAAGAGATGAGAGAGAAAAGGTTCACCCCGGTCGGTGGGGGGTGCCGGGTGGCAAGTTAGAGTGGGATGATATCGATCTTAATCATCCAACTCGAGTTAACGGCGGAACGGTGCTCGATTACAACGATATGTTAGAGACCTTGTTAGCGCGCGAGGCCAGGGAAGAGGCTAATGTCGAGATCGATACTACCGACTTTGCTTATATTAACAGCCTGGCGTTTGTTCGTCCGGATGAGACACCGGTGATGATGGTTAAAGTGGCCGCCAGATATTTGGGTGGGGAGGTTATCCCAGAAAAGGGCGGCTTTACTGAGTATGCTTGGGTTAATGCCGAAGAGGTTAAAAACTATCCCTGCATTGATGGCATCCCGGAGGAAGTAGCCAAGACCGTTAAAATATTTAGCCGGCCAGTAACTGTCTAAAATATGAGTTTGCCATCTTGGCTTAAACAATGGTCGGTAGTGGCGCTAATTGTAGCCAATTTAATCCCGTTGGCCGGTGTTTTGTGGTGGGACTGGAGTTTATTTCAGATCATGTTTTTGTATTGGGCGGAGAGTGCGGTGATTGGCCTATATAACATTTTTAAGCTCATTGTGTTGGGTCGCTGGATAGGGTTAGCGATGGCCATATTTTTTATTTTCCATCTCGGTGTCTTTATGATTGTCCATTTAATGTTCATTGTGGCTTTCTTTCTGGTCAAAGATGCCGTTGACCCTATGGCGATCCAGGCGGAGGTCGTCGGAGTGGGTAAAAGTCTTGCTATCTCCGGATTGGCACTGTTAATTAGCCACGGGATATCGTTCTGGCAAAATTTTGTTTCTGGGGGTGAGGCGCACAAGCTAACGATCAACGACCTGATGCTGGGCAATGTCTATGGGCGCATTATCGTAATGCAGCTGACCCTTATCTTCGGAGCCTTTCTAAGCCTACAACTGGGAAATCCGATCTGGGCGCTGGCAGTTCTGATCCTACTCAAGACAGTGACCGATCTGGCCGCTCATCTTCACGAACATCGGTATTTTTCCGTCTCATTTAAATAAAAATCTGCCCCGGAATTTCGCCGGGGCTAATCGAACAGTTTGGTCTGGATTGGTTTTCGGGTCGGCTGGTTTTTTGGTGCATGCTCGATATCAGTTGGGGGCATCGATGGTGGCACGGGAAGGATGGGGTCGATTGGCGGGGGTTCCGGGATCGCTGGAGGTGATTCTGGTAGGGCGGGTGTCAGAATAGGGATAACTCTGTCCTCTTCACCAATATAGAGCCGAGGTGGTTGGCCAGCCGGTAGCTCTGCTTGGCGCAATAGTTGTTGCATCTCTGCAAAACGAGGATCACGGCGCAACTGTTGAACCCCAGTGGAATCGTCGCGGATATCTGTGAATGCGAGAGTCCCCGGTAGACCAGATAGTGCTCGATACGCCAATGACCAGAGGTAGTTATAGGTTTGTATCAGGATGGCGCAGTCGGGGGTTATCCCACGATTGATCATCTGCTGACGTGCCGCTCTCAGGTCGGATTCTGAGGCGGGTGACCGGATAATAACCCCTAACTGACCCAGCCGCTGATCAAGCTCCAGAAACAATTCCATGACTAATTGCGCAAAAGCAATCTGCCAGTTGGGCAAGTTTTACCTCCTTTAACAGGCTTCCTCTGAGATAGTCCAGACCAGTAAATCAACGTGCCAGACGCCCCATTCTACCAAAGATCGGCTTGACACTAAATGGGGGATAACTGATACTATCTTAAGTATGGCTAAGAAAGTTATCGCTATAGTTAAGCTCCAGGTAGAGGCAGGGAAGGCAAACCCGGCTCCTCCTGTTGGTACAGCCTTAGGGCCACATGGTATTCAGATCATGGAGTTCTGTAAGGAATTCAATGAAAAAACCGCGTCTCTGGCTGGGATGGTTGTGCCGGCTGTGGTTACTATCTTTGACGATAGAAGTTTTAAGTTTATCCTTAAACAACCACCTGCATCGGTCTTGATCAAAAAGACATTAGGGTTGGATAAGGGCTCCGGTGAATCGCACAAGACTAAAGTGGGTAAATTAACCAAAGCTCAGGTTCGCGAGATCGCGGAGCGTAAGATGCCCGATCTAAACACCGAGGACATTGAAGCCGCGATGAAGATCATCGAGGGCACTGCTCGTAATATGGGTGTAGAAATTTCGGGATAGTCCGAAATTAATACCCAATCTCCAATTTCCAATCAGCAAGGATATATCCGTAATTGTGGGACCCGAAAGGGGTTTGTACCACGAGGAGGTAAAGATGGCAGAGAAGAAAAGCGCTAAGCGCGCAAAAAGTTCCACGAAGGAACGTAAAGTGGCTCCGGTTGAGAAGCATGGCCGGGGCAAAAAATATCTGGACGTGATCAAATTAGTTGATCGCGCCAAATTATATCCGATCGCAGAGGCGATCGATCTGTTAGTTTCGACATCGCCAGTTAAGTTTGACGCCACAGCTGAAGCCCATATTCAAACTGGCTTGGACCCCAAACAAGCCGACCAAAATATTAGAGGGACAGTAGCGATGCCGGCCGGTTTGGGCAAGAGCACCACAATCTTAGTTTTTGCCGAAGGAACGGAAGCGACCGAAGCCAAAAAGGCAGGTGCCGATTTTGTGGGTAGCGAGGATCTGATCGAAAAGATCAAAAATGGTTGGTTAGGATTTAATGTTGCAATTGCTGCGCCCGAGATGATGGTAAAGATCGGTAAGATCGGTAAAATCTTGGGTACTAAGGGCCTGATGCCTAACCCCAAGACCGGCACGGTTACTAAAGACGTGGCTAAGGTAGTAGAGGAATTCAAAAAAGGTAAGGTAGAGTTCCGGTTAGACAAGGATGCTATCATCCATGTTGGTTTTGGTAAGATCTCTTTGGGCAAAGATGGCTTGATGAACAATTTTTCTGCGCTGTTTAGGGCGCTATCAAATGCTCGACCAGCTTCAGCCAAGGGGACCTACTTACAAAAGGTGGTACTGGCCTCCACTATGGGCCCAGGCATTAAGGTCGATCTCAGCTCGCTTTAGTGTAATCAATTTACATGCAAGTTAAGATCAAACGCATTGATACAACGCTACCTTTGCCGATGTACAAGACCGCTGGCTCGGTATGTTTTGATCTGTCGGTTCGAGAGGGTACAGTAGTTGCCCCGGGGGGACTGGCCAGGTTACCTTTAAATGTGGTGGTACAAACTCCGGCCGGCTACATGTTGATGTTAGTGCCCAGAAGCTCTCTGCCAAGTAAAAAACCGGGGCTGATCTATCCACATGGTGTCGGGGTGATCGATCAGGATTACTGCGGCCCCGAGGATGAGATGAAACTGCAAGTAATGAACGTTGGCAGCTTGCCAATAATTATTGAGCGGGGCGAAGTGATCGCTCAGGCTGGTTTTGTGAAGATAGAAAAAGCCGATTTAGTCGAAGAACAGGAATTAGCCACGCTTAGCCGTGGTGGATTTGGGAGCACCGATGAAGAATAATAGATTTATTGTATTTGAGGGGATCGACGGCTCTGGTCATACCACCCAGACTAAATTGTTGGCCGATTATATTGCCGAACACGGTGTACCAGTGTGGTTAACCGGTGAGCCAACTTTGTCGGAAGCTGGTCGAGCGATCAAGGCGACCTTGCGGGGCGAACTACCCATGCCTAACGACCCATTAGAGTTTCAAAAACTTTACGTGGAAGATCGACGGGTTCACGTTGAGGAGATCAAGCAGCACCTCGCTCGTGGTGAGTGGGTGATCTGTGATCGATATGTGCCAAGCACGGTAGCTTATGGATCGGGGAGCGGGGCAGACTACCAGACGTTATTAGAGTTGAACCAACAGTTCCCGGTGCCGGATACTACCTTCTTTTTGGATGTTAGCCCAGCCGTGGCGGTTGAGCGAGTAAAGGGTCGGGGTGAGACCAGAGAGTTTTTTGAGTACGAAGAAAAACTGTCGGCCATCCGCCAGAACTACCTTCGGTTAATGGAAAACTATCCCCATATGCAATCGCTCAATGGTGAACAGGGGGTAGAAGATATCGCCGCGCAGGCTCGCGCAGTGTTGGGGGTCTAACCAGTCAGTTTGGCCTCGCGTTGGCGCTGGTAGGCTTCCGAGTCGGCTCGGGCGGATTCGTATTCGTTGTAATCAACAAATTTCATCTCCGCCGCGAACTCTGGGTAACGATCGGCCAGCTGTCGGTGCATCTCTTGAGCCACTCGGCGGTAGGATTGATGCCCCTGCTTGATCGTGCGTAATTCTAAAAAGTGCATCGCTTCGCGCAGATTCATTCCCATTGTCCACCGAATATTAAAACCAAACAGGACAGCATACTGGGCAAAATATTTGCCCAGATGACGACGCAGATCTTCGTAGAGCTCTTGGGACAGGCGAATACATTTTTCAACTTCCGCTTCTGCCCCGATCTGAGTGATAACTTCGGGGATGCTGACAAACCCCAGGTGGGTGGTCAATGGTTGACGCTCTTGGGTAAGCATTCGCTGACGATGGAGATCGCGGTAGATACCAAAATCAGCTTGGAATTCAAATTTGATCGGATAACCATCTTCGAGCGCTCGACCGGGTCGTTGGCGTCGATTTTCTCTATAGCCGTGATAGGATCTGATTATTTCGGATTGTTGTTCGGGTGTAAGCCCTGCCACGATCTCCCGGAGTCGTCTGGTTGGTAGTTCCGAATGAGGGAAAAGCATCTGTGCCAAAGTGGAGGTGGTTAGGTTGGTATCCGGCAGCAGTTCTACCTTGTACCCGTCATCAGCTACAAAATTGGGGAGCTGATGTTTGTTAGCTAACTGATCCATCTGTCCTCGAACTCCGGTTATGTAGTGGTTAGCACTGGCTCGCTCCACATAGCGAGGGATGATGTGGTTAAGGGCCACATGAGACTCTCCAGCTAATCGCCACATCTCTGGCAGGGGATGGCTGTAGAGTTTAGATAGCATATGCTGATAAGCTCTTCCGTTGCCGAATAGACCAACGTTGGTAAGAGTAGCGGCTGGCAGAAGGATACGAATGGTATCGCAGGCGCGAGTATGAATATCTGTCTTGTAGGTGCGCTGGAAATCTTTTATCTCGCTTTCATCGGTTAACTCTCCGATACGCTGTTTGTCGCGGCCCTCGCGGATCTGGTACTCGGCTTTTTCTAACGGATAGATTGCGGCATAGTGTTCTTCTAAGCGATGGGCAAGTTGGGTATAGGTCTCAAAGATCTCATCCATAACTTGGATATATCGGTTGCCGCAGGGAGAGCTGAGAATAGTTTCATCGCGCAGATAGCGCCACCGACCGTATTGATCCTTTTGATCATAATTAACGTAGCGAGACGATTGTTCGATCGGCGAGAGGCCAATCCGCCGATCTTCGATCTCTTTAGTGGCCAAGTTGGAGATATTTTCCAGTGAGAGGTGAGCACCCTCTAACTCGCCTACCGAATCATCGCCAAAAGCGATCAGCACTCGTCTGATTAGATCATCCGCCTTAGTGGTTTTGAGGCGACCATCGGGTCCGACAAACTCTTTTAGGATGGTGCGTTTAAATCCGCCGCTGGCTCTTGAGTAGCGAGCGTAGACGGCGCCGACCAATCCGGGAAGCTCTTTGTCGTTAACTATAAAGACCTCTCCCTCTGGATTGCTAACGAACTGGCTTAAAATTTGCAGTTCTTCGGGGGTAAATTCCTCTTCGCAAAACCGTCGGCTTATCTCCATAATCCCTCTAACTTAAGTGATACTACAGCCCATTATACCCTGACCGTAGAGATTGACATGATTTCGTCAAGTAGGAGAATATGCCAATTCCCCTACGGGGGTTGACAGCTATGGTGGCTTCGGGTAGACTTTCTTTGTTACACCTTTGAAGACCGTAGGTATACCCATAAATCCTACCGAGAAGGCGAGCGCTACTTTCGGCGTCTCCTGATCGGTGGTCAGGAGATTTTTATGCCTAAAAATAGAGCACAAAAAGGCCTCGAATTAGCTAAGCTGTCAGAGAGTTTGACTGGCAGTAAGGCTGCCATCGCTTCTGAGTTTAGTGGCTTATTGATGTCTGATTTGACAGCCTTCCGTCAGAAGGCCAAAAAGCAGGGCGTTAAATTACAGATCGTTAAGAATACGCTGTTGTCCAAAGCGGCTGAGGACGCCGGGATCAAGGGCTGGGATGTTCGCAAGGTCAATCGTCAGTTAGCGATAGCGACCGGCGGACAGGATGAAGTGGCGGTGGCCAAGCTAATTTATGACTTTGCCAAGGGCAGCAACGATAAGGTAAAAGTTTTTTCTGGTGTTATCGATAAGCAAGTGGTAACGCTTGCAACTATTCTGCAGCTGGCGCAACTGCCCAGCCGGGATGAGTTGTTGGCCAAAGTGGTGGGTAGTATGGCTGCTCCCATCAGTGGTTTTGTCCGGGTGCTAAACGGCCCGCTCCAAGGTTTTTACAACACAGTTAAGGCGTTACAAGAATCAAAATCATAAAAATTATAAAGGTTTAATTTAAGAGGAGTAGATATGGCAGACGAAGAGAAGCAAGAAACGCAAGCCGAGGTTGCTACCGAAAAGAAAGCTGATGAGAGCAAACTCTCTGGCAACGCGAAGAAAGTTGTCGATATGGTCGGCGAGATGTCCGTGTTGGAGTTAGCCGACTTGGTTAAAGTGATGGAAGACAAGTTTGGTGTAAGTGCCGCCGCTCCGGTAGCTGTAATGGCTGCAGGTGCTGGTGCTGCAAATGCCCCGGCCGCCGAAGAGAAGTCCGAGTTCAACATCAATGTGACTTCCGCTGGTAGCAACAAGATCGGCGTGATCAAGGCTATCCGTGAAGTAACCACCTTGGGTCTCAAAGAAGCTAAGGATTTAGTTGATGCCTTACCGAAAGTTGTTAAAGAGGGTGTCAAGAAAGCCGAAGCCGAAGAGATCAAAAAGAAGTTAGAGGAAGCTGGCGCGACCGTCGAGCTCCAGTAATCGACGCCATGCGTCGTCCTCGAGCCGAACGCGAAGCGATTCGACATCGGGGATCCAGACATTAATTTAGGAATAAGCAGGAACCCTGCTGGCAACGGCAGGGTTTTTGTGTTGTTACCTACTTGAATAACCATAAGCAGCCTGGTATAAGTAGGTGTTGCGATAGGTTGAGGCGTCTGATGAGATATTCGCAACGAGCTTGAAATTCTGCGGAGGTCGCTATGTCTGATCGAGTGAAGTTGTTGAACGAAGAAGCGGAGAGAAATTTCCGTAGATTGAAAGGCAATCCATACTGGGGTCGCGGGGTCATTGAAGGCGTTGCTCCCATCGGGCGCTATTCAATGTCCCTGTACTTTGTTATGGGGCGAAGCGACAATAGCCGAAACCGAATTCTCGTGGCCGATGGGCAGGGCAATGTCCGTACCCGTGTGGCCGATCCCCGTAAGGTCACGGATCCGAGCCTGATCATCTACCGCGCGATGGGCGGGCAGAGTGACTTGTATGTGGTCAGCAATGGAGAGCAGACCGATGGGGTGCTGCGGGCAGATGCCGCTGGCTATCACTGGAGCGATGGGCTCCGGGCGTATGGCTATGAGCCAGATGCGCCCAACTTTACCTCCAGGATCACGGGGGTAACCAACTTGAGAGGTGGAGATGGAGATCCGATCGTGAGTCTCTCAATATTGCGCTGTTCTCCATTTAACTCCACATGTGACCAGGAGCTATACACCTACCGTGGTTTGGCGCCGGGGTTTGGCCGCTGCATCACTACCTACAGTGGAGACGGGAGCCCGCTGCCGCCATTTGACGAGAAGCCCCTGCTGGTGCCAATTAATTCGGCGGATACCGAGGAGGTCGCCAAAAGCTACTGGGGGCAACTGGACGAGGAGAACCGTGTTTCTCTGGTGGTGAGGAGGATCGACCTGGTTACGGGCGATCGTCTGTTCCATGTGATCAACCAGTACAAGCGAGTGGCTCAGGACTAACCACCATCCCGGGCAGCGCCGGTGCAGACCCCACTGCACCGGCGCTCTTTTTTATCTCGTGGTTAAAGTTGCTAAAATTGCGTATTGTTTGATTATGAGTATTCAGTTTGTTATTCAGGCAAAAAGTGGTGCGGCACGGGCGGGGGTGCTGAAAACTGATCACGGGGATATTGCTACCCCGGCGATCACTTTAAACTACACCAAAGCATTGGAAAACTGGGGATTTTTGCCCCCCGATATTACGGGCGCTCTGGATGTGATACTGCTTCGGAATGCTTTTTGGATGAGAGAGAGTGGAGCGGCCAATGTGCGAGAAGGGATAAAGTGGGATGGTCCGGTAATGGCTGATTCTGGCGGATTTCAGATGGTGAGTTTAGGAAAACATCTGCATCAGAATTTTTCCGGGATCGGTTTTAATCTAAACGGTAAACAGACTTTTATTACTCCGCGCGAAGTGGTGGAGTGGGGAAGAGATGCGGGGGTTGATCTGATCATGCCGCTGGACAATACGGTTTACACGATGGCGCGCGGTTGGTGGAAATTTGTTCATTCTGCGATTATCACTGCCGTGTGGCACGGTAGATCGCGAGGGATAGCGGACGACAAACTTTATTACATTGTGCAGGGTGGATTAAATAAGTTGGCTCGTGCGATCAGTCTGTGGGACGCTCGCCGACAATTAAATAGTGGGATTCCGGCGGTAGCGATTGGTGGCTTGGCGTGGGACGAACCAAGACCAGCCATGTATAAAATGGTGGAGTTTTGTGTAAACAGACTACCCGATGATAAGCCTCGGCATATGTTAGGCGTCTGCAAGCCAGTCGATATTTTGGAATGCATCAAGCGAGGGATGGATACCTTCGATGGTATTGCGGCTACGAGAGAGGGGAGACATGGCCGAGTGTGGATCAAGGGTGGCCAGCATTTTGATATTCGTAACGCTGAGTTCGAAAATGATGAGCGACCACTGGATGCAACATGCGATTGCCCCACCTGTCGTTCTGGCGTTTCACGCGCTCGGTTGCGAGTCGGATTCAAGCAAAAAGATCGTGAGACCGTCCGGCAATTGATGGTTCATAACTGGTATCATAACTACCAATTAGTCAAGGGTGCTCGTGCCGCAATTATAGGCGGAACATTTGAGCAGTATGTCAAAAATTACTTGACCAGAGCGTAGATTTCTGGTTAGGTAGGGACAGTTTAGGTAGCCCTCTAAAGGGGCAAAGGAGGTTTGACATGTTGCAAAAGGCAATTGCCTGGACGTCCGCCAAGCTATCGGATTGGTGGTGGTTGCTGGCTGTGCTGATCTGCCTGGCGGCAGTGTATTTTTTCCAGCAGCTGTTCGGTCGGTTAGATGCCCCAATCGCTTTGGCTCCGTCGACCTCGACGGTGTCATCGTCGACGGATTCCGGAGTGTTGCCGATGACGCTAACTGGCAATGATTGCGAACCACCGGACGGGATCCCGGATTGTGGAGGGATTTATGAATTCCCTAAACGCTGCTGGATCTCCCAAATGGAGATGCATGCTATCCCACTTTTGGAACCTGACTACCCTGACACTGGCGAAAAGTTAGTGATCTATGACGGGTGGCAGTTCGATTGCTTCTCCTATCCAGTGGTGGGGAATGATATCTCAGTCTGGGTGTACTACGGTTATGGTAGTTCTGAAGGGACAGTTTACATGGTACCGGTTCGTGAAGTGCTACCCAAAGAATTTGAGGAGCGGAGATACCCCCCTGATCTATTGGATTACCGTCATTCACTGGTGGCGTGCTCCAGAAGAGAGGTGGATAGAATCCATCCAGATGTTGTTAGAACGGTTGCTCGTCCCTCGCCAGTTACCGGACTACAGCTCTCGATTCATCAGGTGGCTTTCACCTGTTTGCCTCCGGGCAGATATCTGGTATCGATTCGGTATACGGACGTCAATGGTGAGTTAAAAACATACAGCAGCGGATTTAGGGTGGATGTATGCATGCTTCCGTAATCAGCAAATTGCGAAGCGGGCCGGGGTTCAAAGTGAGCCCCAACGCCCGCTTTTTTATTTGGGCTATGGACAAGAGGGTAGAAAGTGCTATCTTTGGGGTGGCGTCTGATTTTTCGCTCCCAGAGCGAAGTATGGCGACTATTCGAAAGCCCGAGCAGGGCAGGTGGAGAAGATGCGTTCGTTGATAGTTTGTTTATTTATGGCAGGCGTCATTGTCTGCCTGGCGGCATGCCCAAGTGGGCACAAGAACTTCGGCGGCAGCTCGCTGGCGAATATGTCCAACTCGGCTGATTCGGCCGAGGCATCGGACATCGATACATCAGGGTCTGAGACCAGCGCGGCCAGCTATACCGATCAGTCAGACCAGGAGCCGGTGGCATCCAACGATGTTGACGACCCGCCGAGCGGCGATAGGCGAATCCCGGCCGAAGCCGGAGCCTATGTTAACTTTGGTCAGGGCTGGGTATCAATGGAGCCGTATCGTACCGGTACCTCCCTGATTGGCTACATGGCTGGTTTATACGACTTCGGAGATGTGACTCACTGCAGGGTTCCGGATCTTGAGGAGGACTGCGTCGATTTCTCTGGCGGCACTATTCGACTGGCAACCCGAGCTATAAAAGGCTGTGAAGCGGACAGCATAGCGCACCTGTACAAGCTGACCGTCAAGGACGATAACTTCGCGTACACCAACGAGGCTCAGCAGGTGCGTATGCGAGAGGAAGTAAAGGGCGATCTGTACACAGCCGAGGCCAACGTGTCGGAGCCGGGGTACTATGCCTTAGCCGCAATCAACGTACTCAATTCATATACCGTGCACATCCGTTGCAACTGAGCACGATCGAGCGGGTTGTTATCGACAGAATGCCCCCAAATTTGGAGCTGCCAACCGGCGGTTACCCAAATGCGGGGGCATCATTTAGTTATTGACAAAATGGGTGGGATATGATAGAATATATAGCTCTGGAAGCGGATAATCCTATATCAGGTATAATAATCTAAGGTCATGCCTCAAAAAGGCGACATTCAGGAGCCTGTGGCGGCTGAGGGAGCCGAAATCCCAGAGATCTCGGTAGTTGCCCCTGAGGCCAGTTTACCGACCACTGAAAATGGCCACGTAGAGGTCATTTCTTTAGCCCCATCTAACGGCGAGGTGACGGACGTAGGGGGATCATCCGGGTGGGTTGATATTACCCCGGATGAATTGGAGCATCTCCGCCGTAGTCCTGGATTCTTATCTCGTTTGTACTCTTTGGACCAGGACTACATTGATGAGCGATTGGATCAAGAACACGAAATTAGAATTCAGGATGCCACCATCTTGTCAATTGATGTGGCCGGTTTTTCGACTTTAATTACTCGAGCCTACGAAATGGGGGATAAACCCAGTTTGGCGGCTCGTAAGGTCGCCCTATTGATGGATGATCTGAGGGAACGAATTGCCGGAATTGTCCGGAACTATGGCGGCAAAATGGATAACTTCTTGGGTGATGGTACAAATATCTTGTTTGAAGGTGATCAATCTGTCCAGCGAGCAGCCACCGCCGCTCGAGATATTCGCG
>JBAZHL010000009.1:0-26948 GCA_041652335.1 Patescibacteria group bacterium
GGGAGCAGATTTTCTAAAGGGGTACCCCACTCTTCTGTCTGGCTTGGTATAATTAAGGTGTTCTTATTTGAAAATAAGGTAATACATAGAAGAAAGGAGGAAAGCACACATGCCGTATCTTTATCTCTTAATCGGTATTGTCGACCTGATCTTGGTCTTCATTAACCGCGAGTGGGGGTGGACCTTAGCCGTTGTGTTAGGTATCATCTACGTTATCTTCGGTCTGTACGAGGTATTTATGCCTCGCAAGTAGTCCTGCTTCAGGTATTATCTCTTACGCAAATCAAAAACCCGCTTCTTTAACAGGCGGGTTTTTGTTAATGCTTAATGCAACAAAAAATAAACCATAGCACCAATTACAATCAACTGTGGGAACAGCCCGATCACCCAACCTTTGGGCTCATGAGAGTACTGCAAAATGGCAGTATGCCAATTGTGAAACTGCTTTATCAAGGGGAACTGGTTCCACCGGGGCCAGAACAAACCCGGGACCTCAAATACATCCGGCAGATTAGCAAAAGCACCAATTATAAAAGCATACCAGCGCAGCGGAGCGGGTACTAACCACCACCATAGACCCAACGCCACAACGCCATCAATCAAGATCAAAGCTACATTGGCGAGATTAAGATGATGACCGCCGATCGTATCGCGATGAGGCACTGCATCCAACACAAAATGTGAACCTACTGCCGCTAAAGCCGCCGGGGCTAATTCCGGCACCTGCGATGCGATAACCACCCCAGTTAGAAAATGTGGAGTGATTAGCATAACTTATTGCCCGAGCGGCAGAGCGTGGCTAATAACCTCGTTAAGGCGAGAGAAAAAGCCACCCACCACCGGCAGAACCCCCAGCCACTCTAAAATAAGCCCAGCTAAGGTCAAGACTAAGGCCAAGCCAACGGTAGCACCCAATGCGGTAAATAAGCCAGCTACAAATGAGCGAGCCATTAGGTTGCTCCAACCGTTGTAGTATTTCTCTAAGGATTGAGCAAAAGCGCCCAGCACTTGATCCTTGGATCTCGGTTTTGCTTTCATGTAACTATTATACCAACTTAAGCGGCCACAACCGGCACAGCTTGGTTGATCTCCCACAACGAGTAGTTAACGTTACCCACCCAATGGTTATAGGGCAATACATACTTCCAGTTGTAAACCATCTCTACCGCTTTCGGCTCACCATCAACCTCATCGTACTTATAGAGTAGCTCGGAGGTATACTTGATCGATTCCGCCCACGAAGTAAAGTCGCGGGTCTTGTCGAACTTAGGGCTGCCCGGCGTAAAATCTTTAATCCCCCACGCGTTCCAGGTACCTGCCATGTTTTTGCCGTAGCCGGACTCAGCACAGGAGAGAGCCACGATCGTCCGCCAGTTATCATATTTAAGCAGCTCTTCGGCCGGAAGAGGGCTGCCCTTCTCTGCCAAAAACTGCTCCAGCGGGGCCAATCTGGGGTCCACTGGAACCACCGGAGCCGCCACATAGCCGGAGGAGATCAAAACGGCAGCAACTAAGCCCCCCAACAGATGAAATACGTTCATAGCCTAACTCACTTTCTCCACCCAAAATCGCCCTTTTGGGCGACAGACAAGAGTACCAAAAATACCCCCTCCGGTCAATGACGATTTTGATAATAAAAAAGCCCCACCGTCCTTGGTGAGGCTATGGGTAGTATCAACTACCAATTAATCAACTCAACGAGTGTGGTTGGATCCCCACCACATCTATCTAACACTGCGCCTAATGCGGCGACAGCTGGTGGATAGAGATGGGTGCCTTCCATCTCGCAACAAATGCCGTACGCTTGAGCGGAAGGTTTGGCCGGCTTGTACGGCCGCTCTTGCGTTAGCGCTTGATACACGTCTGCTGGTGCGATGATTCGCGCTTCGATCGGGATCTCGTCGCCCTTGAGACCATCTGGATAGCCACTGCCATCCATCTTTTCGTGATGGGCCCCCGCCGCGAACAAAATATCCTCAAACCCACGTGCGAATTCTAACCGAGCCAGCCGATTTCGAGTTTCGGTAGGGTGTCGGCGCATCATCGACCATTCCCGCTTATTAAGGGGACCCTTTTTCCGCAGCACTCTGTCGGGGATGCTAATCTTCCCGACGTCATGGAGAATCGCGGCCAGCATCACTCGTTCGATCATGTGCTGAGATAGCCCCATCTCACGAGCTATCGCCACCGCAATAGCGGTTACAAGCTTTGTATGATCACCGGTAGTCGGATCTCGACCATCGGTGACATCGGCCAACATCTTAATGGCCGACCAGGACTGACTCTTGAGCCTCCCTACCAAAAGGGACTTCTCGACCGCCACGCCGATGTAATCGGCGATCGTTCTGGCGATTCGTGCATCCGAGCTGGTAAACCGTCCGACAAACATCTGTCGTTCCTCGGCCGGAAAATAGATCCGGCGCCTGCTCTTTCCCCTTTTTCGATTGATAAACTGCAGACACGCCACCACCCGATTTCCGCGGCTAATCGGCACACACAGCACGGAGTACGTAGTGTACCCGTTCTCCGTGTCCCACGACTTATCGAATGATGCGTGTTCGTAAGCGCACGGGACATTTATCTCCCGTCGCGCTACTACACATTCGTTGACAATACCTTGGCCACCGATCGGAATACGAATCTCCTGATCAAGTCCTTCGCCCACAAATGTATACAGTTCGTGGGCGTTGTCATCGACTAACCATAGGCTGATGCGGTCTGCCGGCACAGCTTGGCCGGCCACTTCAATGACTGCCTCGATCAGCTCGCGAAGTCCTAACTTAGAGGAGATCAACAAGCCGATCTGCAACAACTTCCTGAGTATCGGTTCGGGGATTCCGTCCGATGGATCTGGTACAGCTGGCATATTGTGCCCCCTCTTATAAATTGATTTATCAAAGCCCCCACAACACTGCAGCATATCCGATTCTAACCAATCTGTCAAGATAAAAACCGCTCTGAGAGCGGCTTTCTATCTGGTAAAACCTCTGATGCTACGCGCGAGATCTAAAGAACTTATGAAGAACCTCTTTATACTGTGGCCATGCGTTGAGGTCGTCCACTTCGGATTCCACGATCCAACGCATATCTACCACTTCGCCATCATTGATCTTAATTTGGTTAATATCGGTTACGGGGGCGCAGAGATAAAACACCCCAAAATGGCTGTTCCCCGACGAGCTGATAAAGGTGGCCACTCCCAAGATGCTTAGCGGTTCGACTGTGATCGTTAACTCTTCTTGCATCTCCCGCTTGAGCCCATCAATGGGTTTTTCATTCCAGTGCAATCTGCCACCGGGCAACTCCCACCACTCTCCATCACCACTGGTAACCAAAACCTTGCCCTGATATTCCAGGATGGCTTTTTGAGTGATATCGGCGACAAAGTGGTCCGCTTTGCTCATAGAACGGGTGGTATATTAGCTAAAATCTTAGTGGTGGACCCGGCGAGAATCGAACTCGCGTCTCCGCAATGCGAATGCGATGTAATACCACTATACGACGGGCCCGTAGAACAAAATTGCTATCGGGGTAAAATGCTGCGCATTAAGCCAACTTTAGACTATTCTATATTCTATCGTAAACCGACCAATTTTAACGCTATCCCCCTCTTTGGCCCCGATCTTTTTTAATTCGGCCTGCACCCCCATTCGCTTCAATATTTTATACAATCTACCCAAAGCCTGCTCATTGCGCAAGTCCGTCTTGATCACCATCCGTTCGATCTTGTCGCCCACAACCTTCCAGCCACCCCGTAGTTTACTTACCTCGTACCGTTCATTGGGCAGATCTTTAATAGTATAGACCGGGATAGGGGCAGCAGCCTGGGGCACCGAGTTAAGAGTATCCAAAACGTCATAGAGCAGCGGCTCTAACCCCAGATGGGTTACCGCGGAGATATGGTGGACTGGCCATTTACCAAATTTAAGCTTACGAATCTCGGCCAAGCTTTTGTTGTTAAGCACGTCTGTTTTGTTAACCGCCACCACCTGTGGCTTAGCCGCTAAGGTCTTATTATATTTTTTTAGTTCGGTATTGATAACGTTGAAATCATTTTTAATATCACTACTGGTTCCATCCAATACATGGATCAGAACCTTAGTGCGCTCAACATGTTTAAGAAAATCTAAACCTAAGCCCTTGCCTTGGTGAGCACCCTCAATAATGCCCGGGATATCGGCTGCCATAAATCGCTTGCCTTTAAAATCAATAATGCCTAAGTTCGGCACTAACGTGGTAAAGGCGTAGTCAGCGATCTTGGGCCTGGCGTTGCTGATCACCGAGAGCAGCGTGGATTTACCAGCATTTGGCAATCCAATAATACCCACCTCAGCAATCATCTTTAACCGCAGGATTACTTCGCGCTCTTCGCCCGGCTCGCCCAGTTCCGCAAACTGGGGAGTCTGAAAGGCAGCCCTCGCAAAGTGGGCGTTACCCAATCCCCCGCTACCACCTTTGGCCAAAACAAACCGACCACCAGATCGATCTAAGTCGGCTAAGACGTATTCAGATGGCTTACCTCGCTTAGGTGTATTAACCACTACCACTTGGGTACCTACTGGTACTCTGATCGTTAGATTCTCCCCTGCCTTGCCAGCCTTCTTCTGTGGCCACCGCTAATGCCGTTCTCGGCTCGCAAATTTTTATTGCGCAAAAAAGAGATCAGACTGGTTTCATTATGATCCGCCACCAGAATGATGCTGCCACCGCTACCACCATCACCACCGTCAGGTCCCCCTTTTGATATATATCGCTCATGCCGAAACGAGACGATCCCATCGCCACCATTGCCTGCCTTGGCATTAATTTTTACCTCGTCCGCAAAAGCCATAGTATTTTCATTATACGGTGAATATCGTATCTCCCCTGGTCATTGCGAGAAGCCAGCAGGGCGACGAAGCAATCTAATAGATTGCCGCGCTTCGCTCCCTGGCCGCGTCCCGTGGCAACGGGCAGGCGCAATGACAAGACAGGATGAAGCATAACATACAAAAGGCCCCCACCAACTTGACACTGCAGCAGATCAACCATAGCCTGTAGGTGGTAATCACATTGACATAGGAGAGAAAAATGAAGAATCGGCTTGTGGCCGTTAGGGGTATCGTCGTAGACATCATTCAGATCGGCCTCCGGCTGGTCTTCAGCATCGCCCTCATTTGGGCAATAGCAATGCTCCTGGGCGCAATGTCGCCTATGAACACTTGGGAGGGGCTCTGGTGGGTTGTTGGTCTGATCTTCGTTATTTTGACAGTACGGAGCAATTTATCAGAGATCGGTCGGCGCTTCAAAGAGAAGAAGGGTTGGCTCACCGTGAC
This sequence comes from Patescibacteria group bacterium, assembly GCA_041652335.1. Lineage (GTDB taxonomy): Bacteria > Patescibacteriota > Kazan-3B-28 > Kazan-3B-28 > UBA10110 > 2-01-FULL-49-10. The sequence goes on from JBAZHL010000009.1 coordinate 5,316, forward strand.
TTTCAAAAGTAACGGCGCGATCGACAATGAGGTGTACCCTATATTTCGTTGGGTCTTAGGATGCTGCATTATCCTTGCTATCGTCTGTACAGCTGGTCACAACCCGACGGGGATGTTAAGCGGTCAACTGGCGCTAAGCGGCGCGCGGATGGAACAGTCGGAAGCGGTATACATCCTGGAAGATGTTACCTACTTTAACCCGGGCGTGCCTGATCGTTGGGATGATGCCGGGCGCATCGTTGTATCCGGTTACAGCGATCTGCTGCAGACCGAGGTGTCAGCTCATGGCTTAGTCTCAGCAACGGTCTCGCTATCGGCCAAGCCTTTCTCCACAGAGCTAATCAGCCGGCACAAACTACCTCTCGACCTTAAGGATGAGGTGAGGAATGCCATAATCGGCCGCTCCGGGGAAACCGCCAACTGGCGCTGGACCTGGTCACCGGTGGAGTTGAACCGGCGATTTATCCAAAACCACCAGATTGTCGCTGAGTTTGATCGATCGATTGCCCGCAAGATAACAGCCCAGGATGATGAGCTATCATCGTCCATCGGAAACATCTTTAGTGAGTATCTGGCCTCTACTGAGCGCAGCCATTTGTCGGTCAACGAGCTCAAGCGGTACCTGACAAATGATTTAGTTAATCACGGATGGGCGATCCAATCGCTTTCCATTACCCCCAAGACCAATAACTGGCACTGATCGCACACAGGACAGATAACTCCCGCGGAGATTCCCAATCTTTTCTCCGCGGGATTTTTATAGATAGCATAAAAAAGGCCCCCCGAATGATCGAGGGGCACAAGGCCAACCCAAAGTAAATTATTTTTTGCGGAACAGTTTTTTCTTAGCCAGCACCGCGGCAGCACCGTTTAACGGGAACATGATCAACCAAGGTAGTAACGGCAAACCAGTTTTATCTAAGTAAGTGTAACCCATATAGGTAGCCTCTTCGCCATCGCTTCTCCGAACCTTTACCTGATATTCAGTGTCTTCGTTAACAATTACTTGGGGCACTAACACCACGATCTTGCTATCGCTCCAAGAGACAATATCAGCTAAACGAGTGCCGACATATACCCGGCCCTCATCGCTATCAAAATTACTACCGTGGATATCAACCTCGACATCCTCGTCCTCGTAACCCTGCCCAGGAACAATGTAGTCGATCTCCGGGCCATCAGTGACCACACCACCACTAATAGTAATATTCGAGCTATCCGATTTAGTTACGCTACCCTGAGTGGCGGTTACGGTAACCTCAGCGGAGCCATGGGAAAGAGCTTTGTAAATAACTGAACTACCGGTAGTGGAGCTCAATGTACCATCACCATCAACTTCCCAAGCGTAGGTAACGCCTGAAGTGATAGTATTGCCGTCAGAATCAGTCGAAGTAGCAGTTAAGGTTTTCTCACCATAGGGGATCACTGTGGCACTTGCTGGAGTTAAGGAAACCGAGCTAAGCACCGCTGCCTCTTCTTCGTAGGCTTGAATAGTAAGATCGGCTTCTTTGGCTGCCGACAGAATATCGGGATTGCTGGTAGTAGTACCAGTCACATTAGAATCGGAGGTAGCTCCACTGGTATAGTCAAAGCCTAAGTGCACGGTGGTGCCTACCGGACTGGTCGATACCGGCTTAAACACTAACGTAGCAAAGGTGCTGTTACCATTAGTGTAATCCGGCGTAGCACCAGCTACTTCCGGGCTATTGATGGTACGCGACATCGAAACTTTTTCGTTAGTGTTGGCTGCGCTCACGCCAGCGGTGGTAGTAGGAGCGCCCTTAACCTGAACTGGGTAAAAATCACCAGACCCAACACCAGCCATTGAGCCGCGCACATACTGGATCTGGGTGTTATCAAAAGTAACGTGGACATCGGCACCAGCCGAATTGGCACCGTGAGTATTGATCTTAACGTCTACACTAAACTCACCGGTAGCGTTAAGTTTAACCGTACCGGTGGTAGCGCTTTCCCCCGGAGGCGCAAAGTATAAAACCGCCACGTTCCCGTTAGCGACGCCCGTCTGAGCCACCACTAACAAAGGAGCGGCGATCAGTTGGAATCCGACTAAAATGGCTGTAAGCAGTTTTTTCATTTTTGTTTTTGGTCTCCCCCGAGAGGTTCTGACCTATTATCTTATTATACTACACTTTTTGGCTTCTGTCAAGGGTTACTTATGAGGTAAATGCATTCATCAGGAGCATTAAATCGATGCTATTAACCACCCCGTCACCGTTCAGGTCATATTCAGAATTCTGGCCGGTAGGGGCATTAAAGGAGCCTAACTCCACCCCGATCTTCTCGTCAAAATCCCTCACCTGGAAAGGTATGATCTGGGTCTCGACAGTAGAGCCACTTACCACCAAGGCGTAAGCCCCCGGCGATAGTGTAGTAGCAAATGTATAGCTTAACCGTTCAGTTAGATCGACCTGTTTCTGGGTATAAACTACTCGATTCTCTAAATCGGCAGATAACACGTCGATGTCCGCGTTGGTTGGAGCGTTAGTCGATTGATACTGCATTGAGATCTCACGCTCAGCTGCATCCCCGCCGGTCATACCTTCGCCGGTTGCCTCCCCCTCCTTATACTGCAAGCTCACGGCGTAAACTGCAGATCGGTGCATCGGGTCAGCATCTTCGAAAGTAAATTTGATCTGCACAAACTGCTCAACATTTTGTTCCACTATGGCTGTATGTATCTTTACTCCGTCTTCTGTCTCGCTGTTCTCTACACTTGGATCGAGTGGTTGCCAAACGGCCGAGACAATGGCCGAAGCCGCTGCCGCGGTGCGATAAGCATAGCGAATGGTAGATCCTTCGGTATTAAAATCGGTTACCTCAACTGCACTAACCAACGGAGCGTCCAGGGTCATATCGATCGCTGCCGAAGCGTAAAAATGCTCCGCGTAGGTCTCTTGGGTGGGATCCGAAGGAGAGCTAAAGATAGGAGCTACAAAACCTTTGTTCGCTCCATCCTGGTTAGGATCGCTGGGAATGCCAGTAAATTGATCAAAGACGCTTACTCCCTCCATCCCCGGCCGAGAGCCATCGGCAAAAAATTTAGAGTCACCGACAAAATCACGATTATTAGTCAGGGTAATATCGTAGATACCAGAGGCGCCGACGCCTAATAATTTAAGCATGTACTCCATCCCACCAGAGTAAACCAATAGTCCGGCCACAATCACGATGCTGGCGATAATACCAGTTAACTTTAACCAGCGGCTCTTGCGACGAGTAGGCGGCGGGGTTAGGCCCAGATCAAATTGATAGTTAGTGTCCATTGTGTTTTTTGATTAAGACTGCGGCCAACGAGTTTCTAAATCTCCCTCTCTAAACCAGTTAGCGCCGTAATCACCGTAGATGTAGTTGAGGTCGGGCATATTAACCACGCCACTATTATCAAAGTCGGAGAAGATCGAACTCCATAAACCAACCGCTTCGCTAAACCAAGTAGTCCAGTCGATCGCATTAATGGAATCATCTTCTAAGAACTGGGCGGCATCTGGCACTGGACCAACGTTTCCGGCGATCAGTGTAGGGAAGGTTAGGTTATACGATTGATCGGTCGCAGCTGCGTCTACGATAAAGCTATTGCTGGATCTGGCCCACAAGTGACGTGTGCTCTTGATATAGCCTTCGTATTCTTGGCCATCCAACACGTTGCCGGCTGGGATAGTAATATCGATGTCGTTGCCACTAAATTCGGTAGGAGCAATATCTAACACCTGATAGGTAAATCCGATCCGAGCAGTGGCGGTATCCGGATACAATCTAAAGTAAAACTTTGGTTGAGTGGCGGTACGCTCTGTCTGCATCGGCACGGTAGCGTGGATAGTGATCTCCGGCCGATCAGGCGCATCTGCGTCGATCGTCAGATAACCGGTCAGGGTATCGCTGATGTCGCCGCCAGCGGCCGTGGCGGTAATGGTAAACTGTTTGTTCGATTGGTCGTCAGCGTCCTCATCGATCAGGACTGAGAGAGTAACGTAAGCGGTGCCACCAGCTGCCACGGACACCTCATTACTGGGCGTCCAAACCGGGGTGCCTATACCACTAACTTGAGAGGCAAGATTGGTAGAGAGAGTAACGGTGCCGCTAAAATTATTAACCGAGGTGATTAGAACACCGTAACTGGCGGTATCGCCTTGTTGGAAATCTTTATCTCCCTCGCCCACAAACGATAGATCGATATCGCCTTCAGTCACCACTCCGCCGTTAACCTGTAAGATCCCAGCAGCAGCGGTTAAGGTGCGACCGGTTTCGCCTGCCCCCATCACTTCAATGCCAGTGACTGAGAAGTTGTAATCGGCAGTATTCTTGTTTTCGGTTGAGCTGGTTACTCTGAGCTTGAACGGATAACCAGTCGAATCAGTGGAGTAAGCAAATTCGTACAGATTATCGTCGACCACCTCTTGCCCACTGATGGTCTGAACAAAATCAAAATCATCTTCGGAGAAGCCATCGGGCATATCGCCCTCCCAATCAAGGCCTAACTGAACAGTAACCGACTCCTCGCCTAAACCAGGGAGTGGCGTGGCGATCAGATCAAATTCGATAGTGGCACCGTTGTCGATCGCTTGGTCATCCTCGCCGCTAACGAAGTTGATCATACCGATGGTGGCTTCTTGCATGGAGTAGTTAACGGTCAGATTAGCTACCCACGGCAACGAGTCAGGGTCCGAACTGTCCGGGGTGGCCATATAGACTACCAACTGGATCTGACGAATCTCATCAAACCAAGTCAGTGTCTGAGCGCTAAATTGCGAGAGGTCAAAATCTTTATTAACTCCGGCATCGGCGCTGCCTTCATTATCAATATCGGCGATCTGGAAATAGCCGTCGGGATGGCCTAACGGATCAACTAAAAGATCACCATCTTTATCGTAGAATTGAATACCTAAAACGATCTGGGCGCCACCCGGAGCCGAAAGCTCGCTGGTCAGGTTGATTAGTTCCGATAGCGATAAGTTGGCAACCGGATCATCAATTGGCCACTGAGCTGAGTAGTAAGTGGATTCAAACGGATCGGAGCCAACTGTAAATGCTGTCTCTATATCGGTGGCGTCGCTCAGCGTCGGGTTTAGAACATCGCCCATCAAGGCAGTGCCGTCCCAGGCTGCTTCGCCCATATATTCGCCAGTTGGTCCTTCCAACATCTCTGACTGATGATCAGCCACGGTAGTGACAGGGTAAGAATTTATTTTGATATCCGTGGCATCCCCCTCGACCCCACGCTCACCCAGCTGCAGGCTTAAGCTGGCGTTACCGCTGTCGCGAGCGATTACCTGCCAATAGAATGTGGCGATCTTAACCCGATCCCCACTGACGCCGTCAGCTGAGACCAAGAGCTTTAATTCGCCGGTTTGATCGTTATAGATAGGATCACCATTTAATTCAAACAAGTCGGACAGCTCGTATCGAACATAGTCGATTACATTTACATTGGAGTTTTTGATGGTGATATCGGCTGCCACCACGCTTTCGCCAACTGGCGGAGTCAACCAAATATCCACGGCCGTCTCTTCGTTCAATCTCAAAGCCGAACTCCGTGAGCCCTCGGCCAATTTTAACTCTAACTTCGCTCCCAAATTATCCAGATGGAGAACACCGGTAAACCGATTATCATAGGTGTTGTCTCCAGAGTAGTTTTCGATCATGGCGCAGTAATCCGGAGCATCACCGATGTTAAACCAGGTGCCTTCATAAACAACATTGTCGTCCTCATTTAAGGTCACCCGACCAGAGACTGCCCCGGCTGGCACCTTAACTACGATAACTTCGTTGGACCAGCTAACATATTCGGTAGCAGCTACGCCGCCAAAACGGATTTCACGATTATTTTGTTCGGCACCAAAATTAGTGCCAAACACAGACACCTCGGCTCCCTCCAAACCAAAGGATGGGGTGGTATAAAAGATGCCTTCGGTCTGCAACGGCAAACCACTGGCATCCTCGCCGATCTCAGTAATCCAACGAGTGACATCTAATTCCCCCTTATAGATGACGGCACCCGCGCATTTTTTATCAGTGGTAAGATTAAAATCAGTAGCTAACAATATCTCCACTCGTTCACCGGCGCCTAAGGCTGGAATAACAAAGAACGGTCCCGCCACTGTTGGGTCCTGGCTGGGCAAGCCCACCAAATTATATAAGCCATAGGTGCTAAATGGCATCGCCTCAGTGCCGATATTCTGCACAGTAACGGTGATGGCACTATAGTGAGATCCCTCAGCTGCGGTGGTAATGTAGGGATACAGTCTAATCCCTTTCTGGCCAACCGACTTATCGACTACCAGATTCACATTTAGTGGTTGACTAACGATCGATAGATGAGCAGTGTCGAATATGCCCGGATCACTAACATCCGAGATGCGTAACATCCGCATACCATTAGCGTTATCCTGCGCTCCAGGCAGACCCGGGTTCCAAGTGTAGCTGCCAGAGTCGCCCGACACGGCCAAATTATCTTCGATGACCGACCAAGTGTTGCCGCTGTCACGCGACTGCTCAATCTTAACAGCGCTAACTCCTCCAGTCAGATCGAAATCAATTTGGTTATCTTCATTCCAATGCAGAACCAATCCACCGGTCTGCTCGTCTTTGCCCTGAATGGCAATCCTTTTGGCATCAGCGATGTGGAACCGGCCACTCAGATCAAAGACCCCACCCAGAGGAGAGTTGGAGTAGTTCTCGTTAGTAACAGAAACCGCAATTCTCAACCAATCACCGCTTTTAATATCGGGGATGATCTCGCCCGAGCTGTCCGTGCCAACCACCCAATTAAAGGTGCCCTCCGTACCCAAACTGATCGGTAAACTACCCAGCTCGTAACGGACAAGGTCATCGTTGGGCAACCATTCGTTCTGGCTACCTAATTTTTCCAAGAATATCCGAACCGGGTTGGTGGCGCTGTATAGCGCCGATGTTTTGATCGTGATCGGCTGAGTCTCACCCACCCGCCAGGTATCGTCCCTGACCGGTGTGGTGTCGCTAACATTAACGTAAGTCATGCTAAAAGTGGAGGGATATCCGGTAAAAGGCGCATCGGTTTCATCCCAAGCCACCACGGTTCGATTATCAATATTTCGAGTAAGAAATACTCGAATCTTGCTTCGTCCCCAGCCGATGGCTCCTAATGGCGCGGCATCCCAACCGTTGCTGCTACTGTTATCGATAGTATTAAAATCGCGATGAACAGGGATGGTAAAGCCCGGGTACTGGTTGTGAACATTATTAAACTGCTCAATTGCGTAATAGTCAAAATCTACCCGATACGAACTATTCTTATAGGCACTACCAACCGTCCAGTTGAAGTTGTCGATGGAGTTAAACAAAGCCTTCTGGCCGCCATAAGGGCTGGCCAAGTGAACTGCATTATCATTTCTGGCACTGTTGGGAACCAAATGAAGATGATCGGTCGTATCAGCCGTTTTGGACCAATAGTACTGCCAGTAATCAGTTGGCAGATCTGCCAAAGAAGTGATACCAATGCTGGTAAAATCACCCGTAACGCCAAAGTTTTTACCAGCCGGCATATCAAAGATAATGGCCTGCTGATCAGCATCTAAAACTAATCCAGCGTTATCGGCATGGTATTTATAGTTGAAGCCATAAATTAGTCCATAACCGATAGCCAAAGGTTTTACCACCGCACTACTGCCAGCACTACCGGTATAAACCGCTAACGTATAGCTACCACCATTTCCATACGCCTTATCAAAGTTTTTTCCTATTACATATACTCGCTGAGCCCCTTCACCATACTGATCGATCAAATAGTTAGAATAGATTTCATCAACCTCCACCGGTTCTGGCAGCTCAGTGGTAGAGATAACTGAAAAATAATCACTGCTACCGTACTTGCCATCAGTAGAGCTATACGAAGTGATAAATACATCATTAGACGGCAAGACTCCGGTCGGGATATCGGTGCCGTTGTTGTTATATTTACCTACCTTCCAACTAAAGGTAGTCCCGCTGTTCATCTGGCCTAATTTATACACCCGCCAGTAACCATCAGAGTTTTTGGCTACCACAGAGATAGGACGAGAAATTTGTTGCGAGCCCGAAGAGCCATCCGCCATAAATATGGAACGGTTCTGGCCGATGGGCCAGCGATCATGGGCTTCCGGCGGGCCAAACGAAACGGTGCTACCGCTCTGACCGGGAGTATGGGCAGCGGTAAAAGATGAGCTCCAACCAAACCAGGTTTTGCTTAAAGCGGAGTTAGTGACATAAACTTGAATAACCGAAACGTGGGTCGGCAAGAACGTATCCGGCTCGGGCGTACCATCGTCTTTAAAGGTATATTCACCGACTTGCCAAGTGGTCTCACATCTAACACTATTGTCAGATGTGCCAGTTGGAGAGAATTCCCGCTCATCGATGATACGGTAGGGTCTCCATTTGCCGGTCGAATAATCCGCGATACTCCACCACAAGCTCGCAGTTACCTTGCCATTGACCAACGCCTCGCTGGGTACGGTAAAGTATATTTTTTGGGTAGATCCGATCTCCCACAACGAAGCCTGAGTCGGTGATGGTACCGTGACATTACCGCCAGCCACTACTCCCCCGCCTCCCGCGGGTGGAGTGGTCTGCGCTTGGACACCGTTGGTAGCACCAATCACCAGATACCCCAAAGCGATCGTGACAAAACCAAAAGCAATAACGATCTGCGCCGCAAACTGATGGCGCGGACGTTGGCTCTTAATAGCTCGGCTAATAGTATGAATTAGTTGATTCATTTTATTCAGTTGAAGCAGCTGGGTTAAGCATCAATCGATGGTTATCATCCACTCGGAAAGAATCGTTGATCGGCGTGGAGAAGTATCCATCACCAACGCCACTGGAATCAAAGAAGTAATGAGAACTATCATCGGCATGATCAAGATAGCCATCCAGAGTTAGAACCTTGTCGACACCAGCTTTGGTACCAAACGATCGCAACAGATCACCGATCTGCTGATTGAACAAAACAACCGCGATCACGGCTAAGCCCACAAAAATAGCCAGACTTATACGGAAAGCCCGGCTCTTCCACCAGTACACCTTAGGTACGACTGGGTTATACAACTCCTCAAGCATGGTTTTGGTTTTTTGTTTTAGTTTTGCCCTTTATTTAAGGCTCCAGCTTGTTTTCTCATTATACTACAAACTTCCCTCTCTGTCAAGATTGAGCCGGTCTGGAGAGCGTAACCACTTGCGCGCTAATAGCAAAGATGGTAGTTTATCAGGGTATCGTAGAAAAGGATGAAAAAAGATATCCACCCAACTTATTTCCCCAAGACCAAGATCCAGTGTGCCTGTGGCAACGTTCTGGAGGTTGGTTCAACGGTAGAAAACCTAAAGATCGAGGTCTGTTCGGCCTGCCATCCTTTATATACCGGAAAACAGAAGCTTTTAGATAAGGCTGGTCGAGTAGAGAAGTTTAAGGCTCGGATGGCCAAAAGTACCGCCAAACAAACCGGTAAAAAGCCTAAATCGGGCAAGTAATTAACCCTGTTAGAAGTCGCTGATGAGATCTGCTATCCTAATTGGTAATAAGCGGAGCGGCGGCCGGCTGTTCATAACTAAAAATTACTCGATAGGCTACTCCGGACTTCTAACGGGGCAAGTTTTCTTTATAATAAAGACAGGCTATTAAGCCTGTTTTGTAAATATGGATAACCGAGTTAAAGCATTACGCGAGGAGTTGATTGGGATCGAGGAACGATTATCTCAGATCCAGTCTTTGGAACCAGAGGAGATAAAAAATCTATCCCGTCGCCAATCCCAGATCAATAAGGTGATTACATTAGCCGATAAGTTAGCGGGTACCGAAAAAAGGATCACCGACAATAAAGAGATAGCGGAGCACGAAACTGGCGAACTGGCCGATCTGGCTAACGATGAGCTCAAGGAGCTGGAAGAGAGCAAAGCCAAATACGAGAAAGAGCTGAACTATCTGCTCAACCCCCAAGCGTCCGACTTTGCTAAGGATGTGATCTTAGAGATCCGGGCTGGCACTGGCGGTGACGAGGCGGCCATCTTTGCCGGAGATCTGCTTAGAATGTATACCCGTTACGCCGCCGAGCAGGGGTGGAAGGTAACTCCTCTATCGCTCAGCCCAACCGAGAGCGGTGATGGTTATAAAGAGGCTTTGATGCAGATCGAGGGCGACGGAGCTTTTGCTAAATTTCGATTTGAGAGCGGAGTACATCGAGTTCAGCGCGTACCAGACACCGAGGCTAAGGGTCGGATTCACACCTCTACTGCCACAGTGGCGGTGATGCCGGTAGCCGAGCAGGTCGACATCGAGATCCGCCCAGAAGATCTGCGGATCGATGTATTTCACTCTTCGGGCAAAGGCGGACAATCGGTCAACACTACCGATTCGGCAGTGCGGATCACTCATCTGCCTACTGGAACGGTGGCTACCTGTCAGACTGAGCGGTCGCAAACCCAGAACAAAGAGAAGGCAATGGCGGTCTTAAGAACTCGCATCTTAGATGCCCAACACGAGAAGCAGGATAAAGAACGTAAGGAAAATCGTCGCTCTCAGATCGGCACCGGCGAGCGCAGCGAGAAGATCCGCACCTATAACTTTCCGCAGGATCGGATAACCGATCATCGCATCAATGAGAGCTGGCATAACATCCAAAAGATTTTGGAGGGTGATCTAACCCCCGTTGTCCTCGCTCTGGAAACAGCCGAATCTAAGCTGGGCTAAAGATTTAATTCCCCTCCTTTTTAAGGAGGGGCTGGGGGTGGTTAATGAATCAACCAGACAAAATTTTTAACCCAACCGTTACCAAAGAACAGAGGCAATTGCTGAGACAAAATATGCCGTTAGCTGAACAGCTGTTATGGTCAAGGTTAAAGCACTGTCAGCTCGGTGGATATAAATTTCGGCGCCAACAAGGCATCGGTAAATTTATCGTCGATTTCTATTGCCCATCGATCAAATTGGTTATAGAAATCGACGGAGAGTCCCACTTCGCAAATGATGATAGCCAACAATACGATACAGAGCGAGATCTGTTTCTAAAATCTCTGGGTTTACGTGTATTTAGATTTAGCAACACCGAAGTTTACGCTAACCTTGATGGTGTAGTAAACACCATTTTGCAGCATCTTTCATAAATCTCTACAACCCCACCCAACCTCCCCTTGATAAGGGGAGGGGTAAAGATCATCTAAATGCCGAGGTAATTCTTGATGATCCGCCGAACGGTTTTGGTGGTTTCGTCCAAGTGGCCATCCCGGTTGACGACACTGTAGGCAAAGATATTTTCCTTAGCCAAAGCCTCCTTAGCCAACCGCAGACGCTTGTCGATGTCATCGATACTGGTGCCTCGCTCCATCAGACGTTTTTTGATAATCTGTAACGATTCTGGCCGGATAAAGACCACCAACGCGTCTGGGTTATGCCGTTGAACCCGAAGCGCTTCTAAAGGATCAACCCTCAACAACGGCACTAACCCCACCGACGCTGCTCGGCGCAGATCCTGCCTTTGCGTACCATAGTAGTTATTGTCAAAATCAACATACTCCAAGAGTAGGTCCTGCTTGATCAGCTCCTTAAACCGCTCTCGGCTAACGAAGTGATGATCACTCCCCCGCTTCTCACCCGGGCGCGGAGACCTGGTGGTAGTGGTGACTACCTTCTTTAATGGCAACCACTTTAACACTTCGTTAGCCACCACATCTTTTCCGGCAGCTGATGGCCCGGTGATCACCACCAATTTATTGGCAAATTTATTTTTAGTGTAGTTCATTCAAAAAACTCTTTAACTCGTCTGGCAGGGGGGCAGTAAACTGCCTGGCCTTACCGGCAGCGTCTACAAATTCTATTTTAAACGCATGTAGAAATTGCCGCGATAACCCAGATATCTTTTGGCCGTATATTTCGTCACCCACTACCGAGTGCCTTAAGCTTCTAAAATGCACCCGGATTTGATGCGTGCGTCCACTCTCTGGACGAACTTCCACCAGGCTATACCCGGGCAAATATTCTAATACCTTGTAAAAACTTTTAGCACTACGCCCCTGTTTGGCTACTTCAAATTTTCCGCTCCGACCGCGCTTAATCGGCAGATCCAAACATGCCTGCATCGGCGTGACCTTACCGACCAACAAAGCTAAGTAAGTTTTTTTGACTAATCTTTTAGCAAAGATAGAAGAGAGATATTCTTTGTTTTTGAGGTTGCGCGCCACTAACACTACCCCCGAAGTATCTTTATCTAACCGATGGACTAAGTAAACCTCCGAGAATTTGGCTTCTAATATGTCTAAGAGAGTGCCACTTTGGTGACGGCCCGCCGGATGCATTACCAATCCAGCTGGTTTGTTAATCACTAATAGATCTTTATCTTGATGGATGATCGATAGTTTTATCGGAACACTAACGATAGGTTTAGATGCGGGGATATTGGCTACTATCTGTTGACCCCGCTTTAGCAGGTGCCTGGCTTTAGCTGGCCGTCCGTCTACCATCACCTGGCCAGCCTTGATGGCGATCGACCATAAGCTGCGCGAACGATCCGGGTGATGTTTAACCAAAAGGGCGTCCAGTCGAGTGCCGGCTTCGTTGGGTAACACTTTAAAACTCAGTTTACGATCGGCCATAGCGATAGATCGACCACAACATTAGTATTACTCCGCCCGCTACCAATATATCTGCCAAATTAAAGATAGGCAGCCAAGGGGATAAGGCCACAAAATCACGTACAAAACCCAAGTTGATCCGGTCGATCAGATTGCTTAGTCCGCCGGCGATGCTAAGAGCTAAACCCATCACCATTAACGGGTGGCAGGTGCCACGTTGAAATAGTACCCATAACAAAAATATCAGGAAAACTGCCATTAACCCGACCGAGAGATAGTATGGCAGCTCTATCCCAAAAGAGATCCCATAATTCTGATGGTGAGTCCACCAACCGCTTGGCTCAATTGACCAGATCAGACCTTTGGTGGCCTGATCTGCCCAGACTAACAAGCCACCGCCTATGGTTAGCCAGAGTAATTTAGATATAGTTTTCATCACTACGCTTACGCTTCGTGCTCGATGCAGGTAGCCGCCGCCGGATAAGCTTTGAGCCGCGCTTCCGGGATCAATTCGCCACCACCTTCGCACACCCCGTAACGGCCAGCCGCCATTTTTTCTAAAGCCGCATTAACTTCGTTAAGGGATTTGACTGCATCCGCTACCCGAGCAGCGGTCTCTTCGTAGTTAACCACCTCATCAACTGCTTCGTCCTCATCCTCGGCCTCGTCTGGACTAAACTCCTGAAATTTTGGAGTGTAGCGGTCATCCTCGGCATCATAGGTTGCCGAATCGTTCAGGATCTTTTCTAATCGAGCCTTCTCTTCAATTAAGGCTTGCTGCTGAGCGCTCAAAAAATCCGCACTGTAAGCTAATTGATTCATATGTTTAACGATTAAATAACTTCTCGACCGTTTGTAGATTGGGGCGAGTACCCATTATGATCAAGCGATCCCCCGCCTGGATCTCGGTATCACCCAATGGATTGATAATAGCACTTCCATCGCTTCTGTGAACCACCAATACAGTTATGCCGGCCTTACGATTGGCCAGATATTTTTCTATTTCGCTGCCGACCAAGGGTGAGCTGTCACCCACGGTCATATCAGATATCTGGACCTCACTGCTGGCTGGGTCTAACACGCTATCGACAAAATCAGCTACCCCAGAACGCAAGGCAAAGGTCGCCATTCTAAAGGCGCTGATCTGATATGGCGAAACCGCCCGATTAGCTCCCACCCGAAGTAGTTTAGCTACTGATGTATCGGTATTGGCTCGCGCCACAATAAATAGCTCGCTATTGAGCGTCCGAGCAGTGATCACTGAGAGGACGTTATCGCTATCCCGGCCTAAGGTTGAGATTAGGCCTTTAGCCGACATAACCCCCGCGCTTAGCAGCACATCCTCATTGGTCGCATCGCCCACAACGCAGAGGTAGTTTTTTAACTGACAGGCTTCCGCCACCCCTGGATCAAGCTCGATCACCACAAACGGAACGTTCTCTTTGGCTAACTCCTCTGCCACCTTTTCCCCCACTCGGCCAAAGCCGCAGATCAGGTAGTGTTCTCTTAAGTTTTGGATTTTACTTTGCATTTGACGATTACGATAGTCCGGATCTAACCGGGAGATTAAAACATATTCCCCAAATACTCTGACTACATAGTATAAGGTAACTATCCCGAAGACAATTAGCAAAATAGTAAATACAGTACCAGCGGAACTGAGAGCGTGGACTTCTTGGTAGCCCACTGTTGCCAGGGTGATGACTACCATATATAAAGCGTCCAAAAACGACCAACCTTCGATCACCATATAACCCACTGTGCCAATAATGACCAAACTGGCCATGGCTATAAACAAAACGACAAAAGCATTTTTATTAACCGCCCGATCGTTTTTATTCATCTTTAGTACTACCTACTAATTCTGGTAAATGGCTGGCTTCCGCTAAGCGCGAGATTCGACCTCGGATTCGGCTGAGCATCTGGCGATATTCGCCAGTGGCGTTGGTGATCATAGTATTGCCCCGAGTCAATTTATTTTCTAAGGCATCTTCCATCTCGTTTAATATTCGCCCGAGATCATCCAAAAAAGCCGTGACCTGTTGCTCATCATAAGTAGCCAACGTTCGGCTATGCAGATGCCGAAGAGTCAGAATATATGGCACGGCCATACTATAAGACAACAAGATCACAGAGTGTTGGCTGGCTCGGTAAGGTGCCTCTTTAAGCACCGAGTAAAGCAGATCCGGGATAAGCATGATCGCCTGCTCATAGGTGGTAGGGGGATGAATGTAGCTGGCCACCTCTTTGATCTTCTTGGCTACTTCTAACTCCGCCTTTTTGATCAATCGGCTTCGCACGTCTTCGTTGGTCTCGGTCTCTAATCGAGTTAACTCTTCCAGGGCGACTATCTTAGAGTCCATTGGCACGATCTTGCCATCGGCTAACTTTAAGCCAAACTCCACCGGTTTGCCCTCGATGGGATAATCGAACACGATCAGCTCGGGAGGAAATACTTTAAGAATCTCTCTTAAGATGCTCTCCCCAGCAATCCCCTTAGACTTAGACCCCCGAAATAAACTTTCAATGTTTTTGACTGAACTCTGGATCGCCATATTGTATTCAGTTTCTTGACGATCACGCTCCTCTTGGCGAGTTTTAAATTGACTGAGCACATCGGTTAGCTGACGCATCTCGGTTTTAATATGCTGGCCAGCCTCTTGGGCAACCCGTTGCTCGGACTTAAGGTTCTGGGTGTCCTTGAGCAACAGCTCGAGGGTTTTTTGTAATACAGATATATCCGAATTTATCGGCGCGGCCGAGGAACCGCCCCTCAATAGTAACCACACCACCACACTAACGGCGGCCAGAGCGATTAATCCAACAATAACGAGAGCTGTTGTCATATCTTTTTTATGGTTCTACCCTTCCATATTAAACTAATTACCAGGGCAATCATAATAACAGCTACGCTAACCCACTGGGCCCACGTTAAGGCACTTAAACGATCACTATCTACCCGAAAAAATTCGATCACAAATCGTTCAACGCTGTAGGCAATTAAATAAGTTGCTAACACTACTCCCGGCCTGGCCGATTTGTGCTCAACCCACAACACGACGACTAATACTATGGCTAAGCCGATCATCGAATACAGAAAGGTGGGATGAAAAAACGATTGATCCGTAAACTGAATCGGCCTAAACTCTGGCGCTACATACATCCCCCAAGGCAAAACGGTTGGGCCACCAAATGCTTCTTGGTTAAAGAAATTGCCTAACCGACCAACGATCTGGCCTAAGACTACAGTCGGAGCTAACAGATCCAATATAGATAGTAGCGGTAAATGATATCGACGAGCGTAGATAATAGTGGCAACGGCGCCCGCGATCAAGGCGCCATGGATGCTTAGCCCTCCGCTATGCAGGTCTAAAATTGACCACCACGGCAGGTGGCTAAACTCCGGCCATTTCAGAATGACAAACAGCACCCTGGCGCCGATCAACCCGGCTAAAATTAACCAAACCGCCAGATTGATCGGATGGATCTCTCCCAATTTAGGGGTCGCCCGCCGCTGCCACCAGAGGAAAGCCAATAAGGTGGCGCTGGCCATAACCAAGCCATACCAATAGATAGGAAAGCCCCCGATATTGACGAGGACTGGATTAACCATCGAGTTTCCCTTAAAATACGGTGTCAGGGCAATTCCCCCTAACACCATCAATACCACCCCGACTGTCACCCCCCTAAAATACCCTGTTCTTGTTCCACCCACATATTTAAGATATATCAGCCACCTGATTAGCGGAAGATGTCAGGAGCGATAAATTTGATGAATTAAATAGTTGTAGTCTATAATAACCTTGTTAATTGATCGGCTATGACAGAGATAGATTCGATTAGTCCCACAGCTATTAAATCAAAATTTGCTACGCGCATTGGTAAGGTGCTCTCCAAAAGTACGGGAGCAACCGGTTTTTCGACCGCGTTAGTATACAAGCCGGATGCGCCGGAAGAGCAGAAGCATGGCAGCCTCTATTTTGTAATTGATATTAACAGTGATTCACCGTTGACCGCCGATATCGCTTACAACTTAATTGATATCGTTAAAGAAGAATACTACCGCGATTTGTTGCGCGATCCAGCTCAGAGTTTTGAAACAGCTCTCAAGAGTGCCAACGAAGAGTTCGCCGCCATCGCCAAAGAAGGCGAAAAAAGCTGGGTGGGAAAAACCAACATTATGATCGCCGCCATTAGTGGCAACCATCTATTAGCAGTTCACCGGGGAACGGGCGAAACGCACCTCTGGCGAAACGGCAAGATGATGAATCTGTCCGAGGGGATGTATACCCCAGGCGAAACCCCCAGACCGGAGGAGACCCTGACTAATATTATTGAAGGCGAGCTGACAGTTGGCGACAAAGTAGTAATGAGTACTGCCGAGCTGTTTTATTACCTGTCAGTTGAAAAACTGAAGCGCATCATCGAGGGACAGTCCCCGGCTGGCGCCGCCCAAAAGATTGCCACTCAGTTAGGCCAAGAAGACGACGTCCGCAAAACCAATTTGATCATTGCCGAGTTCTCGTTGCCCGAACTGATCGACGCCGAAGCCGAAACCGCCCCAGAAGATAACTGGGTCGGAGTTGGGCGCGAGACCAGTTCCCCTCGTGAGAGCCGATCATCACTAAGCAGTGCCATCGAAAAAACCCCCATTTCCAGAGCCATTTCCGAAGAAGAAACCAAAGTACACGAATATCAGCCAAAATCCGCCAAGGACGATGGCGAGATGGCGCAAGAGTTAGATATTACCGAGGAGTTAGAAGAGACCTCCGAAGCCACCCACGAGCCTGCTCCTAAGTCGGGAACTAAGTTTGTAATGCCAAAGATAAACTATGGCGACGGGCTGAAGGCCGCTGGCGGAGCGTTAGCCTCGCTATCATCAATTGCTAAAAACCCTAACCTTAAGAAGACTGGCAACGTGGTCTGGCGATACCTTAAATACGCCGGCATGGTCGTATTGGCAGTGATCGATCTGGTATTTAATTTTGTCAGTGACTGGGTTGATAATATTCGCAAGCGTCCAAATGGCAATCGTATCCTAATGATCGCTGTTGGCGTGCTGGTGGTGATTGTGGTTGGGTCTACTTTGGCTCTGGCGCGCAATAACTCCGTTAGGGTTAGCAAAAAGGTGGCTGTTGAATCGCTCAACTCCGCTACTCAGAAACGAGATGCTGCTCGCGCTGCCATAATTTACCAGGACAACAACAAGGCAAGCACCTTATTATATGAAGCCTACCAGTTAGCCGAGACGGCGAGCCGCCATGATTCCACTAAAGCCCAAGCTGTACCGTTGTTAGCTGAGATTAAAGGGCAATTAGACGAGGTCGGCCGGGTAAAGCGGGTCGAGAGCCCTAAGTTAGCAGCCGATTTTGCATCCTTGGCCTCTCAGATCGATACCGCCGGCAAGGGCACGGCCAAGATCAACATCAACACGATATTAGGCGTCGGCAGTGATGTTTACACTTATGATACCGAGTACAACAAGATCTATAAATATAACGGTAGCCGAAGTGAGGTGGGTATTGTTAACTCGTTGGTAAGTAACGAAAAGAAACTTAAAGTCGGCGCCGTACAAGAGAATAGCTTGGCCTTTTATACCAATCCGGCCGGTGTCTACACATTAGATCTGGCCGATAATTCAATGAAGGGGTTGGGATTGGATTCCGGCAACTGGAACAATGCCGTCGACATTATTGCCTACACCGACAAACTTTATCTCTTGGATCCCGATAACAACAATATCTGGAAGTACAAACGGTTGACCGATGGTTACACTCGGATCGCCCCCTACTTTGAAGATAACTCCAGCATCGACCTAAAGGGCGTCACCGATTTTGAAATCGATGGTGATGTCTACACCTTAAACAGCGGCACGATCACCAAATACACCTCTGGCCAGAAGGTCGACTTCTCCCTGCGAGATGTGCCTGGCTATACCGGCAATTTAGGCACGGTCAACGATATCTTTACCGGCGTAGGAACCTCTGGTCTGTATGTATTAGATGCCGCCAATAATCGGGTATTAGTCTTTGGCAAGGACGGGGCTTACCAGCGGCAGTATATCTTCTCCGGGATTACCAGCCCCACCAATATCTATGCTGACGAAACCGCCAAGAATCTGTGGATCCTCGCCGGTACCCAAGTATTCCGCTTAGATCTATAACCTGCGGTTGGCTATATACTGATCCATTTGTGCGTCATTCTGGCTTGTCCAGAATCTTTACAATATCTTCTTGCCACCATTTGTCCCGGCAAACGGTGGCGCCAAACCGGCCGCCCGGCCTCCGTCTCGCTATCCATAATGTAAAATCGCCTTACCGCTCCCGGCACAACTCCCCCGATATCCATCGGGGTCAAACAAGTGCCTCCGCGACGGTGATTTTCCAAATGGCTCACGCTCAACTCCGGAGGGCGGAAGAGGCTCGGGCTCCGATGGCGGATGTTACAGCAAATCATATATAGTGAGGTTATGACAGTATTAGCTACTAATATAAATACCCGCAACTATCAGATTACAGAGCGCCTCGAGGCCGGCGTAGCGTTATTGGGTTGCGAAGTTAAATCGGCTCGGAACGGCCAAATTAGTTTAAAGGAAAGTTTTGCTAAAGTCAGAAACGAAGAGGCCTGGTTGATGAACGCTCATATCGCCCCCTACCCTTCGGGAACCCCAGCTGGTTACGAACCAACTCGTTCCCGCAAACTGTTGCTCAAGAAAACTGAGCTAAAATCACTAATCGGAAAACTGCAGGAACAAGGTTTAAGTTTAATCCCCCTGAATGTTCACCTTAAACACAACCACATCAAGATCGAGTTAGGCATCGGCCGTGGTTTAAAGAAATACGACAAACGCGCCGCCATCAAACAGAAAGAGTTTAAACGCCTGCAGCAACGAGTTAAGCGTAGTCGCGGCTAATTCTTAATTGACGCGACGATCAGGCTCTCAACATGAGGGGTCTGCGGATAGAAATCAAACAACTCCCAATGAGTCGCTTGATAGTATTCGGATAGCATCTTCCAATCCCGCGCCTGAGTGGCTGGGTTGCACGAAAGATAGATCAGCTGCCGCGGTTTAGCCTCGATGATCTTTTCGATGACTTTGGGGTGCAGTCCTTCGCGAGGTGGATCGACCACCACCGTGTCGGCGCCCATAAGGATCTGCGGCAATCCCTCTTTTTCAGCTCGGCCACCGACCAATTCTATATTGGTAAGCTGATTCAATTTGATGTTTTCTTTAGCTGCCAAGGTTCCAGCCGGGTCAAACTCCACACTAACTACCCGGTCATATTTGTCGGCCAACAACATACCGATCACCCCAGCCCCCGCGTAAAGATCCACCAACAAACCACCCCCTGCCCCTCCTTGGGAAGGAGGGGAAAGTAATTGTGGCTCCTCCCATTTTGAAGGGGAGGTTGGGTGGGGTTGGGATAGTTCCAACATTCTTTGAGCGGCCAGTTCGAATGCAGGCGGGTTAACTTGAAAGAAGCTTTCATAACCGTACTGGAAGATTGCTTCACCGAGCTGTTCTACTAATGTGGTACTGCCCACCTGGTGTAACACCTCGGTAGTTTTGGCGATCGGACTTTTGGGGTCGGAGTAAACTATTAACCACCCGGATAGCCCCGGCAGATCAATCTTAAATGGGGCAAATTTTTTATCCATTACATACAAAGCGGCAATGCATTTATTCTGCTGGTAGCTATAACGGATCAGTAGATTTTTTAGCACCGGGAGCGGGATATTACGTTGGCGTAGCTCGGTTAGTATCTGGCTCGCTACCTCATTGATCAATGGATGAGCGATCTTAACCTCGGATGCCGTAATAAATCGCTTCCACGAATAACGTTGATGAAAAGCCAGTACTAACTGACCATCGTCATCTGTCGCAAAACTAAACTCCATTTTATTGCGGTACCCCCACTCGGCCGGGCTGGACGTGATGGCGGCTGAGGAGAGTGGTAAAGTAGCAAATTTAGAAAACACCTCCTCAACCAAATCAATCTTGAATTGTTGTTGATCAGCCACGGGCATGATCTGCCACGGACTCGTTGATAGATATTGAGATTCTTGTGGGTCAATGCGAATCGGAGACGATTCGATTATTTTTATTAATCGAACTTTGGCAAATTTGCCACTGACCTTTACTGGCGCCACCAGTGCCCGCTCCCCCGGCAATACTCCCATTACAAATATAGGCCGTCCCGCAAAATAGCCGAGGCCCTCTCCGCCAAATACTAATTTTTCGACACTTAGCTCAAACTCAGCCGGCAGTTTCGCCACAGCGGAGGATTAAAGTTGGAGCTTTTGGGCTATCCGGCCAATGATCGGCATCACCCAGTGTTTACCTTGAAACACATAGTAGATCCCCATCAGGCTAAAGATCAGTGGAATCAGCCAAAAGATGCCAGCTATCCCATAAAAGATCGTGGTGCCTAATCCGCTGAACCGACCGATCAATAACATCTCTAAAACAAACAACACAAACCAGATAATAACTTCGGCGATAAACAACACCATCCCCTGTTTAGCGTTAAACATCACTTCAGTCACCTTGCGACGTCCGATCAGAGGAATAATAAATAGAAAAGAGACGTAACTGAGCGCAGCAAACACTTGGTCCCGCTGTTCTATGGGCGTCGGGATAGCGGGCGCAGGTGTGGAGGCAGGCGGCGTTACTGGTGGAACTGACGGGGTGGGAGTGGCGGGCTGAGGAGAGATGAGGTCTTCGTTGTTCATAATCAATCTATAAGGGCTATAACCTTATTTATCATACAACATAATAGAGTAGCTGAGCTATGAGGTTATCTATTGACATTTTAGGCAAAAAGTAGTATAATATAAAAACATCAAAAAATGTCAAATAAAAAACAAAAGCTTTTAGTTTACGGGATGCTAATTGGGTCGCTCGTGGGAGCGGCGCTCTTGGGGTGGTTAACCCTGCCGGTTGGTCATGGCATTAGTGGTATTCCTAAACGAATCAAATATCAGGCACCCGCTGGAGAGCAGTTGGTCACCACCATTAAGGACACGGAGATCCCCAACGAC
>JBAZHL010000010.1:0-25913 GCA_041652335.1 Patescibacteria group bacterium
TTCAGCAGACCGTATGCCAGATCGCCCTCGATCTTAATAGTGGCACTCTTTATCCCCGCTTCTCCCCCGGGAGTAAAGTCTATAATGGTAGTCTTCCAACCCCTTCTGGCGGCGTATTTGAGATACATATCTCGAAGCATCTGTGTCCAATCGGCCGCGTCTACCCCACCGGTGCCGCTATGCAAAGAGAGATATGCGTCCATTCGATCGTACGGACCATTAAGAATAGTGGCGATCTCCAGCTGATCTAATCGTTGCTGTACCTCCGTTAACAACACCGTGGCCGCCCCATCGGTGCTCGAGAAATCCTCGTCTTTCATCACCAAAGCTAAGCTGCCTAACTTGCTGTCCAGATCTTCTATCTCGGCTATCAGCTTTTTGTTCTTATCAAACTCACGAGTGGCTACCTGAACCTTCTCTTGATCTTGCCAAAAGCTCGGTTCCACCATTTCTTTCTCTAATTGTTGGTTGCGCGCTGTAAGACCCGCCGGGTCAAAGATACCTCCGTAATCTTCCAAACTGATCAAGCGCCTCTTCCAGAGATAGTTTAATTTCTTTCATTATGTTTATTATAACTCGATAACAGAAAAGCCGCCCCGTAAAGGGGCGGCTTTTCTTGGGTTGTAAATCCTGCTTATTCTTATCTTTGGGCCAGCAACCGACGGGTCTTAAACAGCTGGCGGGTGAAGATGGTGGCTAATAGCGCGGTGATCACAGCTAAGATCCATTCCATCGCACCGGTCGGAGTTAATGGTTCAATCGGATTATAGTTACCTGTTCCATTAACCGGTAGGTCGTTAGCGTATACATAGAAACCATTACTGATCTCGTAGGCTTTAACAAACGCCTTACCGCGAATGACTGTGTTGGAAGGAACACCATCCTTAACTCGTACCCGCAACCACATGGTTTTGGTTTCGCCCGAGGCGAGACTGCCCAACTCCCAAGTAATTGCCCGGTTGGAGATCGAAGGAGTACCGTTACTGGCGGACACCGAGACAAAGGTGGTGTAGTCCGGAACGTCCATCGTTGCCCTTACACTGGTTAAGGTGTTGCTCCGATTGTTGGTCAACTTCAGAGTGTAAAGCACGGTATCACCCTCGTTCGCTTTGTAATCCGAACCGATCGTCTCATCGTAAGCCCGTAAGCTGGAATCGACATAGTAGTTCTGATTATTATTGCTATCGGAGATGACCACGGTCGCCCAGTCATATACTGTGACGCCATCGTGATAGGCTCTCACCTTCACATCGTCGTCGTAAGTACCAGTGGTGTAGTTAGCAGTAAAGTAACCGCTATCATTGATCGTGCCCGGAACGCTACCGACTAATGAGAAGTCGAGATCGGCGCTCACCAAGCAACCAGTAGTATCGTAGGCCTGCGCGTCGTAATCGATCGAGTGGCCAGTTTGAACATAGCCGGTCGAAGGAGTGATCACTACGTGATCTAAGATACCACTACAGTCGTCATTGTTGTCCCGAATATAGACGTAAGCCGTATCGTACACTCGGATGCTGCCCTGACGAGCCTCCACCTGAACGGTGGCAGTGTTATCAGAGTTAGTGGCGGTGTAGGTACCGTTTTGGTCTACGGAACCCGGACCAGCGATCACGTCCCAAGTGTAGGTAACGTCGCTAAACATCTGAGCGTTGTTGGTATCGTAGGCGTAAGCGGTAAAGTCATGCTCATCGTAGTTATTGATGGTGATCGAGGAAGGTAGAATCTCTACCCGCTCTAACACCGCCTGAGTGATGATCGGATTAACCACCACCGTGGCGTACGCATACTCAACTACGCCGTTCATGGTCGCTTTTACCTGAACGGTATGGTCAAACGTACCGTCGTCGTTACCGGAAGTAAAGGTACCGTTAGAGTGGTTAATAGTTCCACCAGCGTTTACTACGTCCCAGCGATAGGTTACCTGGCTATCAGGGATCTGATTGTTATCCTGATCGTAAGCCGTAGCGTGGAACTGATAGCTCTGGTAGAAATTCAAGTACTTGATGATCGGATCAACCACTACGTAGGCCAAAGTCTGCTCTTCCGGCTCAGCCACTACTTCGATATTCGCCCAAGCTGTCTTGGTGGTCTTGCCATCACTGGCAGTCAGCTTAATCTGGTCATTACCAGTGTGAGTAGCGGTGTAGTAACCGTTAGCATTAATTGAACCGTTGGCACTATTAGAACTGGGGTGAACTACCTGCCAAGTAGTTGAAGTTAAAGTAACGTTGCCACCAGTACTGTCGGTGTAGTGCGCCACTGGATTAAAGTCGCGACCCACCGAACTGCCGGTCAAAGTCAAAACATCAGATACCGGGTTAACGGATAGCGTCCATGGTCTGTTCTGAACTTCCACCACCACGATCGGAGTAGCAGCAACTGCCACGCCGGTCGCCCCATCATCATCAGTTACTCTGACTTTGGGGTACCAAGTACCAATGCCATATGTGTGAGAAACGGTTGCATCGTTACCACTGTTGTAGTCGTAAGTACCGTTACCGTCGTAATCCCACTCGTATTTAACGATGGTGCCATCAGCATCGGTAGAAGCCGAAGCGTTTAAGTTAGCCAACAGTGAATTGGTACCAGAAGTTGGGCTAACTGCAATCTTCGCTACCGGCGGTTGGTTGGCCGGAATAACAGCTGGGTTAACCGAGATACCAACAGCGTCGAACTTCGGCGCATCAGTACCATAGTTACCAGTTACAGTAATGGCCGCGGAGTAAGTAGTAGCAGTGGTGCTACCAGCTTTACCCGTACCAGCGGTGTAAGTGATTTGAGTACCACCAGTTGAGCTAATCTTACCTAACTCAGAGGGCTTGTAGCTCGCATTAGTGGACCACAAGAAAGTAGTGTCGGAGGTGACATCCTTTGTCCCCTTGTAGGCCGTGACTTTGATGGTACGAGTATTACCAGCGGCGATGGCGAAACTCTCTAAATTACGACCATCGGCGTCGGTAATGGATACCCGAAAATCATCGGCTCCAATAATTTGCGGCATCAGTGTACTAGCCACCAAGATGCTGCCAAATATAATTACGCCAAACTTGCGCCAATTTTTCAGCGCTTTTCTCATTCTGCGGATCCGGTAATAAATACCAAGACCAATCTTGCTAAAAATACCCATTTTCACCTCCTAAGTGATAAATTCCGAATTCCCCCTCTTCTGGCCGCTTCCCCACTTAACAATAAGCTTGGGGGAAACCTATTGTAAAGAAGAATGAAGCAACCAGAAGAGGAGGCGGGAACAGTCATTGACTGGTTGAACAGTGTAACTGCTCCCGCTATTTGTGTCCAGGCCTAAGCCGAATGTGCGTCCACCGACCGAGATGTTACTCCCTGGTCATGTGGATGGTAAACACCACCTTGTCGAGCGCCGCCTTGCCATCAAGGTAATCAGCCTGGGTCTTGTGAGCCCGGGCCTCCACCGTAATGGTTGCCTCGGTGACGTCGGCTGGCCATGTTCCAGGCCAGTACCTCACCAAGCAGCATGGCTCTTCCGAGGTTTTTTCCACCATGCCCTCGTATGGATCGTTGGTGATGATCCATTCGACGTAACCCACTATGGGGGCAACCCCCACAGTGAGAAGCGCAGAACCGGTATCGGTATACCAGGCATCCGGGCTATCGTCGCCGATGGGCCAGATGATGTCGCCGACAGGCGGCTCAGTTACCGTGATGGTCACTGTTGCAGAGTCTGTCTTGCCATCGTTGTCGGTAACCGTCAGTTTTACAACATGGGTACCGGCTGGGTAGGCATGAGATGCGCTAACAGTGGTGGCATCGGTTACATCGTCGCCGTTTAGGTCCCAGGCATATCCCGCGATTGTCCCGTCCGGGTCTGTTGACGCCGAAGCATCAAAGTTGACGGTAAGCGGGGCAGTGCCAGATGTCTTGTCAGCATCAATGTTGGCCGTTGGCGACTGGTTCTCCACCGGTTCGGTCACCGTTGCTTCGATGGTGTCCGACTTAGTGATGTTGCTCCAGTTGCCGGTCACCTTGATGGTAACATCGCTCGCTGCATTACCAGCCGTGAACAGCCCCGCTTGGGTGATCGTCCCGTTTCCGGAAACGATGGACCAAGTGAAGACAGTGCTGGAAGTGATGTCCGTCCCAGCATCGTCGCGAGCCGTAGCAGTAAACTGCTGAGTCCCACCGACTAACACGGATACCTCATCCGGCTTGCCGTCGACGCTGACCAGAACATGGGTGGGCGGAGGTGTCACTTCGCTCTTGCGAGTGAAGGTGTACTTCCTTGTCTCCGCCACAGTCGCACTGACGGTCTTGGTCTCTACCGAGCTCACGCTGCAAACCGCCGCCGCAACGGGCAGGATGGGCAGTGGGATCGGGATAATTAGGAGGTTGTCCTCCCCCTCCCAATGCACCTGGCCATCCTTAGTAGTGTAGGTAACGCCCGCCGGATCGATATCGTTAAGGCGCAGCCACAGGGCAACCGGATCGTTAGAAGTTAGGCCGGTTACCGAGATCGACGAATCGCGGGAGGAGCCCACGGGAACATCGATCCCGCTCACCGTACACTTGCCATACGAGTCGAGGATGCCGGCGCCGGCGTGAGTGATCGATCCACCGACCACCTCAACCGGAACCTGCATCATCTTTTTCGCCGACAAGTCCCAATAGGACACGACGGCGGAGTTGACCCCCCAGACGATGCGATCGTCCGAAGAGTTCAGTTGCAGGCGATCTGGCGCAAGCCAGTCAACCGTTACACCTGTGAACATTGAAGGCGGATCTTGTGCCACCAGCTGTTCCTGCCAGGTAACATCCGGTCCGACGTGAACTTCGGGAGTGACAGTGACTTCGCCGCCACCGCCATCACAGGAAATCAAGAGCGACAGCGCCAGGACCACGAAGGCCCCGGCGCACACGATTAAGTGATTGCGAAGGTTTTTCATGACCTTCTCCTTGCCGGGGCCTTCCCAGCTCACTTTTCTTCCCTCGTACGCCTACGAGGAACCTCGCTTATAGCGACCTATGGTTGAATTTAGGTCACGAGGGCTAACTCTTGCTGTCAGCGCTCCGGCGAAGAGCAAGTCACTTCCCAAAAACCCTTGACCCAAAAGCCAAAAGCAAAAAATTCAGAAGAGCAACTTCTACTCCACCAGAGCGCTGGCAACAAGATCGGCTGGATAAAAAACAAACCCAACGACGAAGAATCAGACCACGATCCGTAGTCTGTTAGTCCCCTCCTTGTTGAGTTTATTTTTGATTTTTGCCGCCTCGTGTCCAAAACCTTAAATTAGGCTTAGACACTCAAGGTGCAAATAACACTTGCAGTCTATATCAGATCCGGGATCCTGTCAAGCATTTTATGGCTCCCAGCCTCGTTTTTTGCCACCTACTCCCCATCCGGGCGTCATCCCCGACTTGATCGGGGATCCAGCCTGCCCGCGGACGCGAGACGCGGCCAGGGACAAAAACAAAAATTTTCTTTTTCTTTCTGCCCGCCCGTACCGAATGATACATTCGGGTGGGGATTCCCGCCTGCGCGGGAATGACGAATAAGCCGTATACACCTAAAACCTATTGACTAATTAGCCAATATCTGGTATAATACAGCTCAAGCTGGCACTAATTCCCAGACTCTGGCCTCCACCACGCAGTCGTTATTATCGAAGGTAACCTCCCCCTCAAACCGCTTACCAGCCAAAAAATAGGGCATCCAGTAGGGGTCATCCTTCCACATCTGACCAAATGGTATCTGGTCGGTTTTAAACTTCTGCGGCCGCATCTCCTCACCCTCCGTCAGCGCCTCCGGGAAGTCCGCTGGCCTAAAGATGTGCATCTCGATCAGCTCTGGCGAATCGCCATTTTGGAACAACAAAACACCAGCCGGCTCTAACTGAGTAACTCTAAAGCCAGTCTCCTCTTCCATCTCTCGGATAGTGGCCTGTTCAATCGTTTCGCCTTCTTTAACTTTGCCACCAAATCCGTTCCAACGATTAGCCCCAAATCCCCGTTTTTTCATCCCCAACCAAATCGCATCCCCTCTTTGCGGAACACACAACGTCATCACTTTACGCGGCCTACTTTTGTCCATCAAATTATTTCTTGAGTCCAAATATTTCCATCCAAACCTTTTTGAAAAAAGGCATACTCAATGTGGAAATCACAAAAGCTACCGCTGGCACTATGGCGTTGAGCCATGGCCACGGTAGTTTAATCGCCCACATATATATTCCAATAGATAGATAGGTTAGAACAACTAAAACTATTCGCCGAGCCCAGCTGATCTCCCACGCCTTATCGATCTCGACGCTGCGATTTCGCTCTTCGATAGCTTTAATCCGCTGCTCTATGTCCTTCATTACTTATCGTAAAAATATCGACCGTTTCTATACGCCCCGATGTAGCTCGGGATAGTGCCAAACAAAGGTTGGGGTAAATTATCCAGATCGTACCAGCCCCACTCACCATCACTCTTATCAGGTTCCATTACTTTGGGCTCGCCGCTTTTCCAATCGGCAACTAAGCCAATATCCACGTAGTGTTTTGGTGCGTAATCCTTAAGATTCATCAGCCGTAAAAATCTAACATTATCAATCTCAATTCCGGCTTCCTACATCGTCTCCCGCTTGGCACAGCCCTCGAATGATTCCATATACTCCATATGCCCACCCGGCCAGGCATAAGTATTTTCACCATGGGTGCCTTTGCGCTTATGCATTAGGGCTTTGCCATCTTTGATGATCATCACCCCAATACCGACCTTAACTCTTGCTTCTTCGTTTTCCATAGGTTGTACTCCGTTACAATTTTATCAATTAGCTCACTGGAAATTTAACTGCCAATAAAACTATCGCAACAATTAAAAGGACGATCCCTACTCCCTCTTGGATGGATACACGTTCGTGGAAAATAAAAAATCCCAAGGCCAGTGTGGCCAACAGAACAACTGCCGTCCAGACTGATTCTAATAGCACTATCCGTTCAAGTCGTAGCGCCAATATATACGAAAGCCCGGATAAAGTTGTCAGAGCCAATGCTATGACAAACAGATACCATTTGCCGTTACCAATCCAACTCTTGGCGATCGTTATGCTAACCAGCGTAAAAGCAGAAGATAGTACTGTGAGTAAGATCCAATGCATATCTTTATATTACGCCTGTGGCGGTAGCTACTGCCTACCAGATGCGATTCGTTCTTCTAACGCATCCATCGCCTTGCCAAACTCTTTTTCCAGATCGATCCCCAATTCATCCGCAATTACTAAGATCGACCACAAGCAGTCTGCCAACTCATGAGATAGTTTGGCATCCACATCATCTACATTATGTATCTTGCGCAGACCGGCTTTGGCCATAACCAACTTCATTAACCCACCAGAATCGGCTACAAACCCTTCGGTTCTCTCTAAAGCTCCCCACCGCTTTCCGCACTGCTTTATCTCTAATTCAGTGTATTTATCTCTAACTAATTTTGCTCGGTTAATAAGTTCTTGAAATTCCATAACGAATACCCTCAATTACTATTTATTGTTGCCCGTGACATTTTTTATATTTTTTGCCACTACCACACCAACAGGGATCGTTGCGGCCAATCTTCTCTTTTTTGTCGTTGGGGTCACGCACCGCGGCTCTACTGTCATTCTGAGGCGTAGACGAAGAATCTATCAAAGCGTTTTTGCGATCCGACGAATCGGACATAGATCCCCGTCCGACTGGACTTTCGTCCGGGTGGGCTTCGACTCGTCCGTCAGCCGACGGACTCCGCTCAGGATGACTACTTTGGGGCATTTCTTTTTTCTCGTCTTCAAAATCGCCCGTTGGCTCCTGCGCCCCCTTCATCGCCAGGTTCTTCTTCTCTGTCATCTCCTGGCTCTCTGGGGTCTGACGCTGAGCTTCCACCCGAACCTTGTAGATCATATGGGTAACGTCTGAGGCGATCATACTGAGTAATCTCTGGAACATCGTGTAAGATTCCTGCTTGTACTCCGCTAACGGATCTTTCTGGGCGTAGCCCTGCAGATTGATCCCTTCGCGCATCCGCACCATCGCATCTAAGTGCTCTACCCATAGGATATCCACCACCCGCAAATAGACTGCTTTTTCTACCTGTCGCCACATCGTTAGGCCAGTGGATTGCTCACGCTCTTCGTATAACTTATCGGCGCGTTTGATGAGCAGATCAATGATCTGCTGTCTGCCCTTAGCATCTTCGATCTCCATCTTGGTCGATTCGCCTAAATCGAAGATGGTGTTAACGCCTTCTAATACTTCTTTGACATTCCACTGTTTTTTATCATCGGTACAGTGGAAATTAACTAAACCCTCAATCTCGGATTTAATACTATCTTTGATCTCGTCCTTTAAACTTTCTTTTAGCAAACTATCACGCCGCTTAGCGTAGATAACGGTGCGCTGACGATTCATTACATCGTCGTACTGAACCACATGTTTGCGGATATCAAAGTTGTGGCCCTCTACTTTTTTCTGCGCCGCCTCAATACTATTACTGATCATTTTATGCTCTAACGGCTGATCTTCTGGGATCCGCATCGTCTTCATCATATTTTTGATCCGCTCCGATCCGAACAAGCGCATCAGATCGTCTTCCATCGAGACAAAGAACTGCGAAGACCCCGGGTCGCCTTGACGACCGGCACGACCCCTAAGCTGATTATCGATCCGGCGAGATTCGTGTCGCTCTGTGCCCAAAATATGTAAACCGCCTAATTCGATAACCCCTTCACCTAATTTAATATCCGTACCACGACCCGCCATGTTAGTGGCGATGGTTACCGCGTCCTTCTGTCCGGCATCTTTGATGATCTCCGCTTCCCGTTCGTGGTTCTTGGCGTTTAGCACGTTGTGCGTTACGCCCTCCATCTTCAACATATCGGAGAGCAGTTCGGACTTTTCGATGGCGATAGTGCCCACCAGAATCGGTTGGCCTTTGGCGTGCCGCTCTTTGATCTCTCGTACCACCGCATCAAATTTGGCCGCCTCGTTGATAAATACCAGATCGTTCATATCCCGCCTCACCATCGGGCGGTTAGTCGGCACTACCACTACCTCCAAGCCATAGATCTTGTAGAATTCTTCCTCTTCGGTCTTAGCTGTACCCGTCATACCACCTAATTTCTCGTAGAGGCGAAAATAGTTCTGGAAGGTAATAGTCGCCATCGTCCGGCTCTCTTGCTTTACCTCCACTCCTTCTTTGGCCTCGATCGCCTGATGCAGACCTTCGGAATAGCGCCTCCCCACCATCAGACGGCCAGTAAATTCATCAACAATAATTACTTCGCCGTCTTTAACCACATAATCGACATCCTTTTTATAGAGCGCGTGCGCTCTCAAGGCTTGCTCAATATGGTGAGCCATTGTTACATCACCACCTTCGTAGAAACCTTTAATGCCCATTAACTGCTCAACCTTGGTGATGCCTTCGTCAGTTAAAATCGCCGTCCGCATCTTCTCGTCGATATTAAAATCTACGTTAACAGTTAGCGATGGCACGATGCGAGAAAACTTTTTATACCACTCGGTCGAATCTTCATCCGGTGCCGAGATAATTAATGGAGTCCTGGCTTCATCAATTAAGATTGAGTCCACCTCATCAACGATGGCAAAATTAAGCTCACGTTGAACCAGGTCCTCTGCTCGAGTGGCCATGTTATCGCGCAGATAATCGAAACCAAACTCGTTGTTGGTGCCATAGATAACATCAGAGGCATACACTTCTCGCCGCTGGTGTTGTGGCACATCATGAGTAATCGCCCCGACGGTTAAACCCAAAAACTGATAGATCTTTCCCATCCACTCCGAGTCACGCTTGGCCAGGTAGTCGTTTACCGTAACTACATGCACGCCCTTGCCAGTTAGCGCGTTTAGGTAAACCGGAAAGGTAGCGGCCAAGGTTTTTCCTTCACCAGTTTTTAGTTCCGAGATCTTGCCTTGATGAAGAGCGATGCCCCCCATCAACTGGGTATCAAAAGCTCGTTCACCCAACACTCTTCTGGCCGCTTCGCGATTAACCGCAAACGCCTCGGGCAACAGATCGTCCAACGTCTCGCCTTTGGCCAACCGCTCCCTAAATTCAATCGTTTTGGCCCTCAACTCCTCATAGGACAGCGGTTGGATTTTATCCTCAAATGAATTAATCCGATCTACGATCGGTTTTAGTTGACTTACCACCTTCTTGTTAGGATCCCCCAGCACCTTATCTAACCAGTTCATACCTTGATCTCTTTAAACCCACAGTAAGGCTGTAGCTTCTTTGGAACCTTTATACTACCATCTTTTTGCTGATGATTCTCGAGGAGAGCCACCAGCAAACGCCCCACGGCCACCGCGGTGCCATTTAGGGTATGAACATAAGCGTTCTTGCCAGCCTCGTTCTTATAGCGAATGCGCGCTCGTTCAGCCTGCCAATCGGTGCAGTTAGAGCACGAGTGGGTTTCACGATATTTATTTTGCGAAGGTATCCAGCTCTCCAAATCAATAGTTTTAGCCGAAGCCATACTCAGGTCTCCAGCTGCCAACAGCATTTTGCGATAAGGGATCTCTAAGCTCTTTAGAATCTCCTCTTCAATTTCAACTAAAGCCTGGTGCTCTTTTTCGGACGCTTCGGGGGCAACAAACGAGAACATCTCGATCTTATCGAACTGATGCGTTCGGATAATTCCTTTTACATCCTTGCCATAACTGCCCGCTTCGCGCCTAAAGCAGGTGGAGAAGCTAACATATCTCTTGGGCAATGTAATGATCTCGTCCATATGGTAAGCCAGCATGCTCTGCTCGGATGTACCAATTAAGTACAGATCGTCTTGAGTTTTATAAACTTCTTCGGCCGCCTTGCCTAAATAACCACCGGCCATCATCGCCTTCTCAGACAACAACTGTGGGCCCATCAAAAACTGAAAACCTTTTTTAGCTAAGATATCGCTGACCATCCGCACCAGCGCAAACTCTAATTGGACTGCCTCGTTCTTAAGATAATAAAACCGCGAGCCAGCCACCTTGGCTCCCCGCTCCACATCAATAATATCCAAAGC
Organism: Patescibacteria group bacterium; assembly: GCA_041652335.1. Classification (GTDB taxonomy): domain Bacteria; phylum Patescibacteriota; class Kazan-3B-28; order Kazan-3B-28; family UBA10110; genus 2-01-FULL-49-10. The sequence goes on from JBAZHL010000010.1 coordinate 11,019, forward strand.
GGCGCCCAATTCTATGTGATCCTTGGGATCTTTCAGTTTGGAGATAATCCCCACCGGCTTACCAACCTGTTTGGCATCATCTTCACCACCCGGATGTACCTCTGATAGAGGAAGGTTGGGAATCATATCTCCCATATCAAACTGCTTCTTCTGCAGGGGACGCAGCTTGGCCAACAACTGATCGCTCTCTTTTTTTAGCCGAGCGCCCGTTTTGACATCTCTATCTTTGGCGGCTTTATTTTTTTGTTCGTTGATCTCTCCATACTTCTGGAGTAATTCGGTCACCTGTTTGTCTAATTTGAGCAACTCATCAATATCAACTTTAGCCCCGCGCTTCTTCATCGCGGCCCGCAAAGTATCTGGCTCTAATCGTAAATAGTGCAAAATCATTTACTTGTCTTTATCCCGTTAGAGATAGGCAACCTATCGTTAATATTGTGCCTTTAGTGATATAAACATATGGATCATCATCAGTTTAATTTAGCCGGCTAAGGGGTTGCCGTTAGGTGATCTCTAACGGGATTTAACAAATGGGAATAAAACTGCTTCGCGAATTGTATCGGCGTTAGTCAAAAGCGCAACAAGACGATCGATGCCCATCCCCCATCCGGCGGTTGGCGGCATCCCATACTCTAAGGCTTTAACAAAGTCTTCATCCATCGAGTGGGCTTCTTTATCTCCCTCTTTTTTCTGCTTGGCCTGCTCTTTGAATCTTTCGGCTTGATCTTCGGGATCATTTAGCTCGGAGAAGGCGTTAACTATCTCCATCCCACAGACCACTAACTGAAAACGCTGAACCTTGGTGGTATCGCTTTCTTTCTTTTTAGCCAGTGGCGAGAGGTCTAAGGGGTGATCTATCAGGAATATCGGATTAGTAAGCTTAGGACGCACGCATTCCTTATATAGCTCATCGATCAGCTTGCCCCGCCCCGCCTTACCCTTGTAGGTCAGGTTTATCTTCTTGGCCTTGATGACTTGATGCAATTCGTCAACCGTCGGGTACTTATCAATATCGATACCCGTCTCCTTTAATATCAGATCCCGAAAACTTTTAATTGGCCACGGGGTCTTAAAATCAATTGCCTTATCGCCAAACTTTATTTTTGTAGTGCCTAAAACTTTTTTAATCACACCGCTCAACATCTTTTCCGTTAGTTTCATCAACTCGTGATAGTCTGCATAGGCCTGATAAAACTCTAACATCGTAAAATCTTGCAGATGTTGAGTGGATACGCCCTCGTTTCTAAATACGCGCGCGAATTCGAACACTCGCTCAAACCCACCGATAATTAATCTTTTTAAATAAAGCTCTGGCGCAATTCTTAAATACACATCGGTGCCTAAAGCCTCGTAGCGAGTTTTAAATGGAGTTGCCAAAGCCCCACCCGGCATCGGCTGTAAAGCCGGCGTATCTACCTCGATAAAACCTCGTTCTAACAAGAATTCACGGATAGCCTGAACCAAGTGGTGGCGGATCAAAAACCGCTCCTTAACCTCGGGGTTAAATATCAGATCTAAATAACGCTGACGGAACCGCGTCTCTTGATCGGTCAATCCGTGCCATTTTTCAGGGAGTGGCCTAAGCGATTTAGCCAACAAAACTAATTTCTTAACCAACAGGGTCTGCTCGCCCTTTTTGGTCAACGTGGCACTACCGGTTACCTGGATAATATCGCCAACATCCACCAACTCCAGGTCAGCGTAGGCCTTAGGCCCGATATCATCTTTTTTAAACATGATCTGGACATCACCGTGACCATCTTTGATTAGCCCAAAAGTTAAGCCGCCAAACTCCCGCTTAGCCATCAAACGTCCAACTAAGGTAACTGGCTTGTGGCTGTGCTTTAAAGAGCTAAACTGCTCAACAAAACCCAGCACTGGCAGGCTACGGGTGGTTGTAGAGGGATACGGGTTAATTCCCCGATCTTGTAATCTTTGCAGCTTGCCTTTTCGGGCTGCGATAATTTGGTCTAAGCTCTCCATAACCCCTCAATTATATCAGAGGCGGATAAAAAGCGCCCCGACGATCGTCGGGGCGCTTTAATCTGTTAGTTTAGTGGACTTCGATAATCGTATACGTCTTTGTCCCATCGGGCGTGATCACATCGACCTTATCGCCCTTCTTCTGCCCCATTAATGCTCGTCCGATCGGTGATTCGTTAGAGATCTTGCCTTCAGCTGGATTTGATTCATTGGAACCGGTGATCACAAATGTTTTAGCGTCACCATTAACCTGAACCTTGACGGTGGAGCCTAATGCAATCCGACCGTTCACCCGATTGTTGTCATCAATCACCTTGGCCACTTTAAGCATCGCTTCAATCTCAACAATTCGACCCTCGACAAACGATTGCTTAGTCTTGGCCTCTTGATACTCAGCGTTCTCAGATAGATCGCCAAACTCCCGCGCTTCTTTAATCTTCGCGGTGATCTCTTTTCGTTCTTCCAACAAATTAGAGAGCTCTTGCTTTAATTCCTCTAAACCAGCTCGAGAGATGTACAGATCCTGCTGTGTCATAGGTGATATTTAAACATTAATAAACCCGCCTCCTTATAGACAATATGTACATTTAAGCGAAGGGGAGCCAACCTGTCAATAGGGTTAAAATTAGCGCCCACAACCTAAAATTCTTGCTGCCTGCACCACATTATTGATCAAAGCGCTAACCGTTAGCGGCCCCACCCCACCCGGCACCGGTGTAATATGGCTGGCTTTTTTGGATACCGAGACAAAATCGACATCGCCCACCCAATGATTATTCAGTTTGCTCATGCCCGCATCGATCACTATTACTCCCCTTTTTACCATCCCGCCGCTAATCAATTTTGGACAACCAGCTGCGGTAATTAGAATATCAGCCAATACAGTTTTATCTTTTAGATTCTGCGTGGATTCGTTAACGATAGTAACAGTCGATTTTAAGTTGGCCAATAAAATACTGATTGGCATGCCTGCCACTTTACCAAAACCAACTACCGTAACATCTTTACCCTTCAGCGTAATATGATATTTTTCGATCAACTGCCAGATGCCCAGCGCGGTCGCTGGAATAAAGCGGGGCTGACCTAATTCGAGTAATCCTAAATTCTCCGCACATAGCCCATCCACATCCTTGAGCGGATGGATGGCGTTAATTAGTTTCACTGCATCAAACTTTTTAGGCACCGGCAACTGCACGATCACCCCATGAACTTTTTTGTTGCGATTAAAGGCGGCAATGGCCGATAGTATCTCTGCCTCACCTACCTTACTTGGGAAATCCTTTAGCCAGAAACTGATGCCTAACTTATGACACAGCTGACGTTTTTTCTCGACATAGATCCGGGAATCCGGCGTAGCTCCTACCATGATGATCGCTAAACCCGGAGTAATTTGCTTACGTTTTAACTTATCCACCTCGCGTTTGAGCTGCACGTGCTGTTCGGCGGCTAATTTTTTACCATCCAGAATTATCATGTTTTCCTTCCTTGTCATCCTCGAGCCGAATGCGTAGCAACTCGACATCGGGGACCCAGACATAAAAAAGAATATTTTGTTTTATTTTATAGATCCCCGCCTTCGCGGGGATGACGTGGTGATTATATCCACTTGAGAATATCTTTATAGGTAACGGCAACAATCAGCGCCATCAACAAGAAGAACCCGATAGTATGTATCACACTCTCTACTTGTTGAGAGATCTTTTTCCCACCGCGCAAAACCTCTAAACCAACAAATAATAATCGGCCACCATCCAGACCAGGGAAAGGCACCAAATTAAGAATACCCAGGTTTATAGATAAGAAGATCACAAACTGTAGCACCCGGAGAGCTCCCAATTGAACAATATCGGCAGTGATCCGGGCAATACCAACCGGACCAGATAACTCCGCTGGCAAACTGGCAGTAGTAAATAGTTTGTAGATCAGACCAACCACCGCCAATATCACCATCCAGATAATTCGCCAGGTCTCCTGTAGCGCAATCCAAGGCACTTGCCACCAAACATAACTTACCTGTTGAACCGCTCGATCGATCCAGGCGCCAATCACCACACCATCCTCAGTCGAGTTAGGCGTGACTGCCACCATTAACTCCTGGCCGTTTCGCTCGACCTGTAGTTTAACTACTTTATCCGCCTTGTCAGCGATCAGCGATTTGAATGCGGCTGGACTATCCGCCGCTGCCCCATCAACCGATAGAATATAATCCCCCGACTGTAACTTAGCTGCTTCGGCCGGAGACTTTTCGGCTACCTGCATCACCACCACTCTGCCCTGCACTCTACTATCTGGAGCATAGTCCTCAACTGGGCCCACCATTGGCGGCATACTAAACCAGAATCCGATCATTAAAAGCAACCAAGCCAGTAGCAAGTTCATAAAGATCCCGCCGCCAAACACCCAGAACCGAGCGCCCGGGCTTTTATTAACTAACGAATGCTTACCAGCTTTTTCGTCAGCTGCTTCGCCGTAAAGGCGAACGAACCCGCCAAATGGGATCCAGTTGATCGAATAGATGGTGCCATGTTTTTTAATACCCCAAATCCGCGGCGGCATGCCAATACCAAACTCCTCCACCCGGACACCATTGCGTTTAGCAAAATAGAAATGGCCTAACTCGTGGGCAAGAATAACTAAAGTAAAAATAACGATAAAGGCAACGATCGCAACTAACATTTAGTTAATTCGATTAACAATAAAGTCTACCCATTGCTCAAACAGCCCCTTAGCTCGTGAGTCCGGCAATTGGTCGAGCACCTTTCTGGCCTGATCAGCATATTTTTTTGCCAATGACTCAGTGTAATCGATCGATCCCAACTCTTTCAGTATAGTATGAACCTGCTCCACCTCATCATCGGTAGCCAGTTCGTTACCCAGCACGGATAACAATAACTCTCGTTGCTGAACGGTGGCTGTGCGGTAAGCGTGAGCAATGATCAACGTCTTCTTGCCCTCGCGAATATCCGATCCGATCGGTTTACCCAACTCCTTCTCATCTCCCACCACACCCAAGACATCGTCCCTCAGTTGAAACGCCAACCCCGCGTCCAAACAGATCTGCTGAATAGCCTTAACCGTGGGGTCTTCTTTATCTAACCGGTTGATCCCAATCATCGCCCCAGCCTGTCCCGCAAAACCAAACGTTGAAGCAGTTTTCCTATCCAACATGTCCACGATCATCTCTTCGGTCACCTGGTCAAAAGGCAGCCGAGAATAATCCAAATCAAGAGCCTGTCCAGACATCACTCGTGGCACCCAGTAGTTAGTTAGTTCGCGAATAATATAGCGGAATACTTCAACATCAACTTTGTCGCTCAATTCATTGATCATACTGATCGCCCAAGCTTGTTGAAGATCCCCCACTAACATCGCCATACTTCTGGCGTACTGTTCCAACTCGACACTATCTTTGATCCCCGGTCTATTTAGCTGACGATAATAAGCATGCAGACTTGGGCCACCTCGTCTGAGGTCGTCATTGTCGATTAGATCATCATGAACCAGGGTCCAGGTGTGTGACATCTCAATTGCAGCCGCTGCTGGGAGTGCTAACTTTGGATCTCCGCCAGCTGCCTCACAGGCCAACAGTAAGATGGCCGGCCGCAGCATCTTGCCACCCCGGATAGTATACGCCACCGCCCCATCATCAACGTACTTGGGCGATAACTGTGACCTAAATGGACTATTCAAAATATAGTCGGCCACTAGCCGAGCTTTTTCTTGCAATTCTGTTTTAAGATCTATCATGGGGTTTATCTGCCAAAGTTCCGTTTCCGTTTTGCATATTCACTGAGGGCGCGAGATAGCTCCTTCTCCCCAAAATCTGGCCATAGAGTATTAGTAAAATAGAGCTCACTATATACCCCCTGCCAAGGCAAAAAATTACTTAATCGCATCTGGCCGCCGGTTCTGATGATCAGATCGGGATCGGATAAGCCAGCCGTATCCAGATTAGCCGCTAAACTCCGCTCGTCAATTCGACCAGCCTTGCTCGCTTTGCTGGCCGCCCGCACTAATTCGTCTCGACCGCCATAACTTAAAGCGATGGTCAAAACATCTTTTTGATAATGCTTTAATTTGTTAACCGATTGGTCGATGGCACTCTGCAAACTCTTAGGAAAGTCTTTAACTCGGCCAATGACTTTAAGCCGCACCTGTTCCTTGTCCATCTGGTCAGTATATTCACGGATGGTCTTTTCTAACAACTTTAGCATAGCGTTGACCTCAGTCTTGTTGCGTTTCCAGTTTTCGGTTGAAAAAGCAAACACCGTCACTTGGTGAATTCCCAGATGTTTACAAGCCTTAGCAGTTCGGTCTAACGCCTTTACCCCCTCAGCATGACCTAAATGAACCGGCAGCCCTCTTTTTTTGGCCCACCGGCGATTACCATCCATGATAATTGCCAGATGGTTAATCTGACTTTTAGCCATAGCGTTAGTTAAATCGATTTGAGATCAGCGGTTTTCCGTTCTAACAGCTTATCGATCTCGGCAATTCCGTTATCCACCGCTTGTTGATACTCTTTTTTAAATCGCTCCTGATCATCTTCGCTCACTCCACCCTTCTTCGTCTCACTCTCCATATGATCAATCGCATCACGACGAGCACTTCTAATACTCACTCGCGCCTCTTCGGCTAATTTACCAGCCAACTTAGCTAACTCATCACGTCGTTCGTCACTTAAAGGCGGAACGTTCACTCGCACGCGATCCCCCTCGTTAGTCACTCCCAAGCCTAAACCAGAATCGTTAATGGCCTTCTCGATCGCCCCCGCGTTAGCTTTATCCCACGGTTGGATCAATAGTTGTCTGGGGTCAGTTACCGTTACCCCGGCCACCTGGTTGATCGGCATCCACTGGCCATAGACGTCAACCGTTACCTTATCTAACAGCGAAGCGTTAGCGCCACTGCTTCTCACACTAGCGAGCTCCCCGGTTAGATGAGTAATTACTCCTGCGATCTTACCACTTAACTCTCGCTTAATATTGTCCATATTATCTATCCCCCACTTCAAAGCGCACAAAGCGCGCTACTTTAATATTCTCTTTTACTACTCTAACTAATTCGTTGATCAGATCCTCGATCTTTTTATCTTGATCCAAGACAAACGGTTGGCGCAACAAACAGACGGATTCGTAGAATCCTTCTAACTTTCCTGCGATGGCCTTGTCCGCTACATCTTTTGCCTTACCAGCTACCTGTGATTTGTAGAGTTCTTTCTCGGCTGCTATTACATCAGCTGGCACATCTTCGGGGGCTACATACAACGGCTGCATCCCAGCAACATGAGTAGCAATCTGTTTGGCCAACTTCTTAAAATCATCGCCCCGAGCCACAAAGTCTGTCTCGCAGTTAACCTCTACCATTGCGCCGATCTTGTCGCCCGGATGGATATAAGTAACCACCAGCCCCTGTGAGACGTTCCGTTCCGACTTGCTCGCCGCGATAGCCGCACCCTTTTCTTTAAGGATCGCTAAAGCCTTGTCCGCATCGCCATTAGCCTCAGCCAACGCCTTCTTGGCATCCATCATCCCAGAACCGGCTAAATCACGTAATTTTTTAACGTCACTTGCTTTAATCTCCATAGTCTTATGCCTTACGTTTAGTGGTAGCTCTTTTCTCTCTTTTTTCCGCCTCTAACTTTTCTTCTTCGTGTTTGGCCTCGGCTAACTGTACCTCTTTCTGTTCCAATACCTCGGCAATGTCCTCGCTGTCTATGGCCTGCTCTTCTAACTCAGCCACGGCCTTCTTAGTTTTGGTAGCTACCCCCGGACGCTTACCACTTAGGGTGTCGACGATCGCTTGAGTGATCAATCGAATCCCTTGCTTGGCATCATCATTGGCGGGAATTACAAATTCAATTCCGGATGGGTTGGCATTGGTATCCACCATCGCAATTACCGGAATACCCAATCGGAGCGCCTCCTTGAGGGCAATCTTCTCCCGTAATACGTCCACAATAAACAGAGCATCCGGTAGTGCCACCAAATTGTCTACACCACCAAATGATTCCTCCAGATCAGCCAATTCTTTTTCTAACAATCCAATCTCCTTTTTGGTCATATCGCCAAAATCCTGATTGGCCACCTTCTCGCGCAACTGTTTAAGGTAGCTAATCCGATGCTTAATCATGGAGTAGTTGGTTAACAGCCCACCCGGCCACCGATTGGCTACGTACGGCAAACCAGCGGCTTTGGCCACTTCAGTAATAATGTCATTCGCCTGCCGCTTGGTGCCAACCAACAGAATAGTCCCATTCTGTTTGGCTAACTGCGCCACAAAATCCAGCGCCGCTTTTAGCCGCTCCTCGGTCTGAACCAAATCGATAATATGGATGCCATCCCGGGCATCAAATATATACGGCTTCATGCTGGGGTGCCACCGAAAAGTCTGGTGCCCAAAATGGAGCCCCGCTTCTAACATCTCCTCAACAGATAGTTTTCCCATGCCTATTTCTCCTTATTACTTCCGGCTGGATCGCTTCAGGTGCAGATCCCGGTTAACCGGGACAGGATGCATCTGATCCCCAAGCCGTGCTTTATGTAGGAATCTTATCCCACCCCATATGGTTAGTCAAGGGTGGTGGGCGATACTGGACTCGAACCAGTGACCTTTCGGATGTGAACCGAACGCTCTAACCAACTGAGCTAATCGCCCTCGGCTAAATTATACACGAAGACCATGGCTCAACTCACTCCCATCAACCCGCCGCATTATCGCTCAGCGTAGATTAGTTTATAATGAATCCATGCACGCTCAGTTAGATTCCGCCACCCGACCTCGCAAGCCACGCAATATCGTTTTGGTGGTTTTTGTCAGCATCGTTATTTTTATCTACGATGTCTTTAAAACCGTCACCACCGTCTTGGGCGTGGCGTTTTTGATCCGCTTCTTCTTGATTCAACCATTTTATGTCAGCGGCCAATCCATGGATCCCACCTTTGAAGACAACCAGTATATTATTGTTGATCAGGTGTCTTACCGATTCCATCAACCAGATCGCGGCGATGTGGTTGTCTTCCGTTATCCCAAAAATCCCGCTTTCAGCTTTATTAAACGAATCATTGGCTTACCCGGCGAAACGGTGTTGATCCACAACGGCGAGGTAACTATCTTTAATAAGCAGTATCCGGACGGCACTAAGCTAACCGAGCCTTACATCCCCTATCAGACCAGCGGTGAGGTTAGGATGCAGCTAAAAGATGGCGAGTTCTTTGTTCTGGGGGACAATCGACCAAACAGCTCAGATTCAAGAAGCTGGGGAGTACTGAACCGCAGTTTCGTTATCGGTAAGGTTTGGGTTGTGCTCTATCCGTTCGACCAGTTCAAGACCGTTCACACTCCGTCCTACGGCAAAGGCCTTTAATCAGATATCAAAAATCCCCCAGCCGGGGGATTTTTTATTAGGCAGAGATTTTGGCAACTTTTATCCTTAACACCTGCTGGCGATGGCCGGTCTTGCGACGATAGTTTTTGCGGCGGCGCATCTTGAATACCACTACCTTGCCAGCTTTATGCTCGTCGACCACTTCCGCCTCAACCTTAGCCCCCTTTAATAGCGGATCGCCGATCTGAATATTTTTGCCATCTTCTTCGGTTAGCAACAATACCTCGTTGAATACCACTTTGCCAGATTCGGTAGGGGTTTTTTCGATATCTAAAACATCACCCTCGGAAACGAGGTACTGCTTCCCCCCGGTCTTGATAACTGCTTTCATTACCATCTGATTATCTATTACAAAGGCGAGTATATATGGAAACAGTCCCAATAGTCAACCCAGTAGAGAATTTTGGATCTAACTTCGCCAGCCAAGCGATAGCTACTCCAAAATCTTCTACTGGGGTCAACCCCACCCGTTATGAGGAAATCAATTCGAGCTGGCTCCCCACCCCCAGTTTATGCGCGGCGGCTGTACCTGCTGGCACCTCTAAGATATACATAGCGAGGGATTGGTTAGTGTAGCGCTTTAGCTGACTTTTTGACACTCCTGGTTCTGGCGCCACCCTTTGGGCTATCTCAACTACTTGGAAATCATCACTAACCCAAATAATATCAATGGCAAAATTCATATCCGGCATCCAAATTGGGTACTTACCGTTCTGTTCAAAAGAGAACCACATCCCCGCATCGGCCGCCAAGTTTGCCCTGCCCGACAAACCCCGCTCTCTCTCCGCCTCAGTATCAGCCACTTCAGCTTTAATAATAAAATGGTCTGGCAATCCAATACCGATCTGATTATTAGCCAAATCCACGTTCCGTTGGCCACAACCCGACAAACACAAAACTATCGCCCACAGCAATATCCACCGACAACGACCAAGTAGCCAACTATTACTCATCTACTTTTTCTTTAAACCTAATTTAAAAGTTAGCCCATTGGCCGATACCGAATCCTTAGCCAATTTGGCATCTTCTTTAATTTCGACCGCCAAAGTCTCGCCTTGAATATACTCCGCAAATTCAATCATGGTCTTTTTGATTAACTCATCAGTGGTCGCATAAAACAATTCGATCCGATCGGATAGTTCTAAGCCGCTATTTTTACGTAAGGCCTGCACCGCTCGCACGATCTCGCGAGCAATGCCTTCCATCTCCAATGCTGGAGTAATTTGGATATCCAATTCATTTTTGGCTAACCCGAACTTTACTTGTTTAACATTAAGTTCATCAGCGATCAATTCCGATAGCTCCGGCCCCAGATCTGGTTCGCTCGATCTCATCTCGGTTAATGGCTGACGCACCTTGATCTTCGCCTGCTCCCTGAGGGAATGACCAGTTTCGACCACCCTTCTGGCCGCGGCCATCTGGGTAAGCAACCCACTATCTGGATCCGTCACTTTGGGCCAATCTGCTAAATGAACCGAGAGGGGATCCGCATCGCTTTTTAAAGCCCCATAAACCATCTCGGCAAACATCGGCATAAACGGCGCCAAGATCAGCGCGGTGGCGCGCAAAACCGTATACAAAGTTTGATAAGCCTGCAGTTTATCTGCCGCATCTTCACTCTTCCAAAACCGCTTGCGGCTTCGACGTACATACCAATTAGAAAGATCATCAATTAATTTCTCGATCGACAAACCAGCATTCATCATGTCGTAATCCTCTAATCGTTCTGTAACGGACTGAACCGTTTCATTCATCCGCGCCAAGATCCATCGATCCAATAAGTTTGTCGGTTTAGCTGGTTTATTACTGGGCTGCCATTCGTCCAAATTAGCGTAGGTCGTAAAGAAAGATAGCGTGTTCCATAAAGTTAGCACCAATCGACGAGTGATCTGTTTTAACTCGTTCTCATCAAAACTCTTCGGCAACGCCGGTTGATTGATCGTGTATAAGTGCCAACGCAATACATCAGACCCATAGCGATCAAAAATATCCCATGGATCGACCATATTGCCCTTGGATTTGCTCATCTTTTTACCGTGCTTGTCCAAGATATGGCCATTAACTAACACATGCTTATAGGGCGCACCTTTATCTAACAAAGTTGAGATGGCCAACAGTGTGTAAAACCAACCCCGGGTCTGATCAATCCCTTCGGCAATAAAATCAGCCGGGAACGACAAATTCTTATCTACTCGCTCTTTGTTCTCAAATGGATAATGCCATTGGGCAAACGGCATCGACCCACTATCAAACCAAACATCAATTACTTCCGGCACTTTAGTGTATTCTTTGCCGTCCTTAACTATTACGATCTCGTCTACATATGGTTTATGAGGGTTAAACTCTTTGCCCACCAACTTTGGATCCTTGGCCAACTTTTTTAGTTCTTCAAAGCTACCAACACAGATAAAGTCATCGCCATTTCGCCACAACGGCAATGGCGTACCCCAATAACGATCACGCGATACCGCCCAATCCTTAACCTCGTTTAACCATTCGCCGAATCGTCCTTCTTTAATATGTTCTGGCGTCCAACTAACAGTTTCGTTGTTAGCAATTAATTTATCGCGCAGCTGAGACATCTTGATAAACCAAGAGTTCATTGCGTAATACAACAGTGCTGTGTCGCATCGCCAACAGAATGGATAATCATGTTTATACGACAACGTTTTAAACAACAATCCGCGCTGCTCCAGATCAGCGATAATCCCCTGTTCCACCTCGGGATCTTTAACATATTTACCAGCCCACTTTTCTACTCCAGGCAAGAACTTTCCTTCCGTCGAGACGGTATGAGCCTTAGGTAGATCCACCTGTTCCCCTAACCGATAGTCATCTTCGCCATACATTACTGCCGTATGCACTACACCAGTACCGTCCTCGGTAGTAACAAAGTCGGCCGGATAGATTTTAAAGGCATTCTTAAAATTCTCGACGGTATCAGAAATGGAGCCGGGGAATAACGGCTCATATGCTTTGCCAATTAGGTCTTTGCCAAGAACAATCGATATTTCTTCCGATTTTTGGGGGGCTTTGCCGTCCGTAATCTCAAAGCCAACATCCGGCGGCAAAACCTCATTGACCCTGTCCAATGCGATTATGTAAGTATTACCCTCGTGTGGGCCAGTTTTTGGACTAATTCTTGCATATTTTATTTTTTCTCCGACTGCCAACGCCACATTACCTGGCAGTGTCCAGGGCGTAGTCGTCCACGCTAACACATAAACATTCTTCTCGTCCTTTAATTTAAATTTCACATAGATAGAAGTATCTTCTACTTCTTTATACCCCTGGGCAACTTCGTGGCTGGATAACGCTGTGCCACATCTCGGGCAATACGGCACCACCTTATGGCCGCGATAGAGTAGCCCCTTATCCCAGATCTGCTTGATGATCCACCAAACCGATTCAACATAGTTAGGGTCGTAGGTGATGTAAGGATGCTCCAGATCTAACCAATAACCGCTCCGGCGGGTAAACTTCTCCCAGAGTTCTTTGTATTCCCAAACACTTTCCTTGGCCTGCTGATTAAATTCAGCTACTCCATACTTCTCGATATCTTGCTTGTTCTTAAGACCCAACTTTTTCTCAATAGCTATCTCCACCGGCAACCCATGGGTATCCCAGCCAGCTTTCCGCTCTACCAAACACCCTTGCATCGTTTTAAAGCGCGGGAAGATATCTTTAAAATAGCGCGAGATCAGATGATGCAACCCGGGTTTAGCGTTAGCAGTGGGAGGGCCTTCAAAGAAAACATAGCGCTGACCACGGGCCCGCGCGGCTAAACTCTTCTCAAATACTTTTTCCTTATCCCAAAACTTTAGAATTGCTTCTTCTTGTTCGGGCAGGTTTAAACTATTGCTGATTTTCTGAAACTGGGCCATGGTCACTTCTCCCGGTACCCCCGGTAATTAAAAATTTGCGGGTGCTACTATCCAGATCGACGAAGTTATCCGCTAGTTCCCGCAACTTACCAGAAGCGCTCCGGCCAAAGGCCATCACTTCTACGCGTTGTCCCAAGCTTCTTAAATGCTCTAACAACGGGATAAAATCGCCGTCGCCCGAGACTATTACTACTACGTCGATCTTGGGGGCCAACCGAATCGCGTCCATCGAGATCCCCACATCCCAATCGCCTTTCTTATGGCCACCGTAAAATACCTGCAATTCTTTACTTTTGACTTCAAAACCGATCTGGTCCAGCGCATCAAAGAACTTCTGCTCTTCTGGATTCTCCGCCTTAATTACATAAGCGATCGCCCGAACTAACTTGCGATCACCGACGGCCTCTTTTAAAACCGCCTTAAAATTAACCTTCTTGTTGTACATTACCTTGGCGGAATGGTAGAGATTGGATACATCTACCAATACCCCGACCCGCTGTTCACTATGTTGTGTAGACATCTTGTAATATTAAAAAATACTCTCCCATTATAGCCAAATCCCCCTATAACACAACCTAACCGCCCTATTGCCATTGCGAGGAGTAGCAACGACGAAGCAATCTCTTAAGATTGCCGCGCTTCGCTCGCAATGACCCTACTGGGTCAGCTCGATCACCTTATCTCGGCTGGTCACCCCCCTGACTACCCGCAATTTGCTTTTGGCCACTCCCAAATGATCGGCCAGTAGTTTGATTACCGCTTCATTAGCCTTGCCATCGGTCGGCGCCGCTGTTACCCGCACCCTAAACCCCTCAGCGGTTTTCTCTACCCGGTTCTGTTTAGCTTTGGGAATAACTCTAACGTTGATTTTCATAGGAATGGATTCCCGCCTTCGCGGGAATGACGAGGGGGTTAGTATTCGATGCCGACGCGGGCGATCTGGCCTTTATCAAAATAATGTTTGACCTTTTTCATCTCTGTAACCAAATCCGCCACTTCGATAAACTCTGATCGCGCAGTGTGGCCAGTTACAATTACTTCGCCCTTCTTTGCGGCTTGCTTGATCAGGCTAATCGTTTTAGCAGTTGGAATAAATTTCATCTCTACTGCATCTACTATCTCGTCCAACACCAATACATCGTATTGTTTTTTAGTGGCAACGATCTCCAAAAACTTTAGCCCCTCTTTTGCCAATCTTTTATGCTCAGCATCACCCGGTTTGTCCCAAGTAAAATAATCGGGGCCAAATTGATAGATATCAAACAGCGGAGAAATAAATTTATGCGCCCGCATCTCGCCAATATCTTTTTGACCTTTCATCCACTGCAAAAAAATTACCTTTTTCCCTTGTCCTACTGCCCGAAATGCTAATCCCAAAGCCGCGGTCGTTTTGCCCTTACCCATCCCGTAATAAAACTGGATATAATGCTCTTTCTTTTTCTGAACCATGGATTTTATCCCCATCCAGCCATCAGTAGCGAGCGTATTGAGCCCAGTAAATCAGTTACGGGCGGAGGCACTTGTCTGAGTCCCGGTCTACCGGGACGAGTTGTGCCGGGAGCGCCGAGCTGATTTACTGAGGCGAACAGCGAAGCTACTGTCTGGCTGGAACTTTTGGTTACTTTTCTAGAAAAGTAACAA
>JBAZHL010000011.1:0-19432 GCA_041652335.1 Patescibacteria group bacterium
AATTGAGCTGTAGACATCTTCTCTGACTAATCGCTCAGAAATAATGATAGCGTCCTCGTAGTTAGATCCGCCCCAAGGCATAAACGCCACCAACAAGTTTTGACCTAAGGCTAATCTCCCGTTAACGATCGCCGGTCCATCACAGAGCGGCTCCCCCTTCTTAACCTTTTGACCTTTAGTTACGATCGGCTTTTGATGCAAGTTAGTTTCATAGTTTGAGCGACGGAAATTGGATAGTTTAAAGACGTGAGTTTTTTCATCTTTATCGCCAGTTAGCTCGATCCGCTTGGCGTCCACGTACTTGACCGTACCGGCGACCGGAGCGGTGATCACCCACCCAGAACCTAACGCGGCTGGGCCTTCCATACCAGTTCCCACGATCGGGACGGAAGGTTTAACTAATGGTACCGCCTGCCGTTGCATGTTCGATCCCATCAGGGCTCTTCTGGCATCATCGTGTTCCACAAAGGTAATTAGCGAGGTGGCGACGCTGACGATCTGACGAGGAGATACATCTGCGTGATCAACTCGACCAACCGAAGCGGTGATTGGTTCACCACTCTGGCGGGCGGCTACCTTTGATTTGGTAATAATACCAGCTTCATCGTGAGATAGATCGGCTTGAGCGATCGATAGACCTTCCTCTTCAAAGGCGTCCAAGTACTCCACTTCATTAGTAATTTTGGATTTAATTGGAAGCAGGGGTAACTCCTGCTTGTGTTTAGCTAACATCGCCGCTAATTCGGCGGTAATGGTGGCTTCTGCCGGCACGAGCACCTTACTGCTACCCGGCAACACAATATCTTTAAAGGCGGTCATTCCAACTGGAGCTACGCCGTCGTTGATGGCCTCATGGATAATGCGACGATACGGTGTTTCGATAAAACCATAGTGATTTACTTTGGCAAACGAGGCCAACTGCCCCACTAAACCGATGTTCTGACCTTCTGGGGTTTGAATTGGGCAGATACGACCATAGTGAGAGGTGTGAACGTCGCGAACATCAAAGCCTGCCCGCTCACGAGAAAGTCCACCCGGTCCCATAGCGCTTAGGCGTCGCTTATGTTCCAACTCCGCCAATGGATTAGTCTGATCCATAAACTGCGAGAGCTGAGACGACCCAAAGAATTCCTGCATAATAGCGCTGATCGGTCGAGCGTTCATTAACTGAGCCGGGGTAACGGTTTGAATATCCGATACGCTCATTCGATCTTTGACGATGCGCTCAACTCGAACTAAACCAGTTCTAAATTTACTCTGGACCAATTCACCTACCGCTCTTACTCTTCGGTTTTTCAAGTTGTCGACATCGTCTTCCGGCCCACCTTCGTTATTTAAACGAATGATCTCACGCGCAATGGCGATGAGATCCTCTTTAGTAAGTACTCTAAACTCTTTTTTGTTGGGAATATCGAGACCCAAGCGCTTATTGATCTTGTACCGACCGACTCCGGAAAGATCATAGCGACGGAAGGTGTTAAACATGTTATGGAACAGGTTGCGAGCGTTGTCCACGGTTGCCAGATCGCCCGGACGAACCTTTTTGTAGATCTCCAAGATGGCCTGATCACTGGACTTAGACGGATCTTTATCGATCGTGGCCGTCAGATAGTCGTACTTAGGATTAGTGTTGATATCTTTAAAGGTATCTAAGATCTCACGATCAGAACTCAAACCAAACGCCCGCAATAAAGTTGTGAGATAAGTCTTGCGCTTGCGATCGATCTTAACCGAGATCACACCCTTGCTATTTGTTTCGATCTCTAACCACGCTCCCCGCTCTGGGATGATCTTGGCGCCGTACTGACCATGCTCCAAACCCTCTTCTCGGGTAAATAAAACACCAGCAGAACGAATCAGCTGGGATACGACTACTCGTTCAACACCGTTAATAATAAACGTCCCCGAAGCGGTCATCAACGGCATATCGCCCAAGAAAACTTCTTGTTCCTTAATCTCGCCTGTTTCTTTGTTGATCAGGCGTAATTTTACTCTCAGGGCTGCTTCGTAGGTAGCGTCGATCTCCCTGGCGGTCACTTCGTCTACCTTTGGTTCTTCGAGGTAGTAGTCGACGAAATGAAGCTCCAGATTCTTACCGGTAAGGTCCTCGATGGGTGAGATCTCATCGAACAGATCCTTTAATCCTTCGCGGAGAAACCAGTTGTAAGAATCGGTCTGGAGCGAGCTTAGATTGGGGAGCTCAGCTACATCTTTCGCAGAAGCATACCACTTAGTCTCAGTAAAATGAGAGTTGTCGGTAATATGGGGCCTCTTTGAGCGCATATAAAAAATGAACCTTTTGATGAACTACGACCAAAAAGTCTCGATGGGACTTTTATTCCCTATCTTTGGGTCATAACTAAACAGTAACAGGCCGTCCCGTTGGGTGTCAATACCCCCCACCAAAAAGTATCCCCAACGACCAATCTGGGGACAAACCAAAGCCCCCCTCACCTAACTAACGGAGAAGTTTTTGGTGGTAACTAATACCTTATCCACATAGATAGAAACGCTGTAGTTGCCGGCCGGCCACAGGCGATCCGCCCAGCTCTTTCCGATCGTCGAAAGAGAGATATCAAATGGCAGATAACCGCTCCCAGAGAAGGTAGTATTAAAGGCGCTAATCTGCTTGCCGGTCTCTAATTGCTCCCAAACCGCCTTTACCCCTGTTCCAGCAGGAGCGTTCTTAAGCAGAGCGACGGCATAGATCTTCTCCTGAGATCGACTAAAACGAGTAGCTGGGATAGTTACCTGGTTCTGGTCGTTGACCTGGCTCCCCAGATAAACCGTCTCAATTAGAGCTTTTTTGGCCAGTTCGTCGAATTCCTGGCTCCCAACAACGTTAAAGTCGATCCTTTTGGCCTCTTTTCCATTGAGTCTAACGATCGCCTCATAGGAACCTAACGCCCAGCTTAGGCTACTAAGATTAATCCGAGACGAGAGCCAGCTATTAGTGGGAGCAACCCCGGTGGCAAAATCTTGGGGAGTATCATCACCCCGCGCACCGGTAAAGCTCTCAGTAGCCACTAAACGGTTGCCCGTCAGATACTGCCACTCCACTTCTACTACCGCCCCCTCACGAGCATTTACTACCTCCGCGCAGAGATAGATGGCGGGCGCAGTAGAAATGATATTGAGTTGCGATTCGGTAACTGGACTATTGTTGCCATTAATCTGCGTAACGATCGCTACATCGCCAATGCTCACCGGCTTACTGCCGCAACCGGCGGCCGACAACAATAAAACCCCCACCAATAGGAATGAGATTTTCTGCAGTTGAGAAAATATTTTTCTCATACATTCATATTATTAAGCGCCGCAATCCTTTTGGCAATCGGCGGATGAGTCGAAAACATTTCGGAGACTACTTCTCCGGTTTTCTTAAATGGATTAACAATATACAAACCAGCTGTGGCGCTGCTAATAATCCGCAGTTTGCTTTTGTCAGAGCTGATTTTTTGCAAGGCGCGGGCTAACCCCTCTGGGTAGCGCGTAAGTAGCGCACCCGAGGCGTCGGCCAAATATTCGCGCTTGCGTGATATTGCAAAGTGAATTAACCTCGCCAAGATCGGCGACAGAATTATAAGGATCAATCCAATAATCATTAGCCAATTGCTGCCTTGATCACGGTTGTTATCATTACTTCCATACCAACGTGATCTAAGTGTCCAATCCGATACCATGACTACCAAACCCAGCAGCGTAATTACTACCGTGGCTAACAAGATATCATAGTTGCGCACATGCGATAGTTCGTGCGCGATCACACCCTCCAACTCCGCTTTATCTAATTTTTCGATCAAACCGGTAGTCAGCGCGATACTGGCGTGTTTGGGATCCCGGCCGGTCGCAAATGCGTTGGGCGCTGGATCTTGGATGATGAATACCTGCGGCAGCGGGGTGCCAGCAGCGATACAGAGGTTCTCTACTAAGTGGTAGATCTGACGTTCTTTAAGATCCTGTTCGTGACTAAGCAGTCTCGCCCCCGATAGCCCCAAAATCGCCTTATCGCCCCACCAATAGCTAACATAGTTGCTGAGGATGCTTACGATCAAAGCGACCACCAGTATCCCTGAGTCGTTGTAGTAGACCGACAGGGCGTAGCCTAATCCCAAGATCAATATGCAAAACAGCGCCATCAATAAAACCGTCTTGCGCTGGTTGCTCTCGATCTGTTGATACATGGCCTTAAGCCTGGGCGCTAAAATCTACTTTCGGCGTTTCCCGCTCGATGATATCGGTCAACTCAAACAGTTCAGACTTTTTAAATCCGAATGTCCGAGCGATAAAACCAGAGGGAAATGTCTCCTGCCGGGTATTGAAATCTTTAACGTTGGCGTTATAGAACCGACGCGAGGACATGATCTTATTTTCAGTATCAGATAACTCCTCTTGGAGCGCCAAGAAATTAGTGTTGGCCTTTAGGTCGGGATAGTTTTCCGCTACCGCAAACAAAGATTTAAGAGTCGAGGTTAACTGGTTTTCGGCTGCCGCTCTGGCCGACTTGGTGCCAGCAGCAGCTCCCATCGCCGCGGTCCGAGCTTGAGTTACCTTCTCCAACAGCTCCCGCTCGTGGGTAGCATAACCTTGTACGGTCTGAACCAAGTTAGGGATCAGATCATGACGCCGCTTAAGCTGAACATCAATATCGCTATCCGCCTCAGCTACGCGGTTCTTTAAAACCACCAGCCCGTTGAATATGCCGATGACCCAAATGGCCAACAAGAAGATTACAATAATTAGAAACCAAGTGAAGCCCATGTTAATTCCTTTCTTAGCTTACTGATACGCCACTTATTATACTCTGTTATTTCTGAGAAGGAAAAGGTACCACCAAGGTGTAGACCACCTTTTTAACCTCGCTCCAAGTCAGAACTCTGGCCCAGGCGTCGAGCCACCAACCATTCTTCCGCCAAGCCGAATCCAAAGATGAGTGATTAATTATCTTAACCGGCAGTCCCTTCAGAGCTTTGGCAAAGACTAAAGCCGCCCGCCGTTGATGATAAGGGGAGGTTACTAAGATCAGCCGATTAAATTTGTTCTGTTCGATGATCTCCCGCACATAAGCGGCGTTCTCAAACGTATTCATCGATTTTTCCTCGGTGATGATCGTTTCCTTGGGCACCCCTGAGTTAACAGCCATCCGCTTCATGGCGGCGGCGTTCGAATCTAAAGAATCTCTGGCCGCACCAGACATAATTAAAACTTCCGCCCAGTCGGCCTTGTACAACTTAACTCCCTCGGCCACTCGCTGGCTGGTCTCTCCCCCACTTACCACTACGATCGCATCGCTATTAGAGAGTGCATCTTGGGGTGATAAATAAAACCCCACTCCGACTATAGCGGCTACGGATAGCACGATGATAATAGCTAAAAATAGGCTAAGCTTCCGAAACACCTAAGGCAGCTTAATGGTTTGCCCAACATCCAAACTATACGGCGGTTCTAAACCATTTAATTCTGCAATCTTTTTCCAATCCTTGCCCAACTGTTGGCCGATCACATACAAAGTATCGCCATCCTTAACGGTGTAGGTCTCACCACTAAGGGTGGTGGTTTCGAAGGTAGACGAGTTGGGTGATGTCTCTTCCTGAGCCTGGCTGCTTTGATCAGTGGTGGTGTTGGCAATTAGTTCATCCGTTTTTAAGTGCGCATTGGGATCCGTATCAACCTTACGCATAAACTGGACGGCTATCAGCCCGCGAAAAGCAAAGATCAAAAATATCGCGCTAAAAAACATTGCCCAGAGCACCAAAAAGGCAAACGGGTCTTCCTGGTATTTCCGCTTCATCTGGTGGGTATAGTGCTGACGATAGTGTTTTAATCGACTCATGTACAAATATTTACTGCCAAATTCTTTGTTTATTAATTTCTTCTTTGTCGCGGAAAGCTTGCTCTAAATTGATACCTAACTGGTTGCAGATATGCAATAAGTAAATAAAAACATCGGCTGCTTCTTCGTCCACGTGATAAGTTTTAGAATTGGTATCGGATTTAATATTTTGCGATTTACGCGCCGCCTTTGCCAATTCGCCGCACTCTTCCATTAGCAGCATAAATCGTTCGGCCACGGTTTCGTGATCAAACCCCCGCTCACGCGCTATAGCAGTGGCGTATTCCTGAAAATCCTTTAGGGTTGGACTGTCCTTAAGGGACAACTGGCTGTCCACCATGTCACTCATTGCTTTTCCCCTGAATATTGACTAAACCGTGGGCTAATTCTTTTAAGTGATTTGGGTCGGCCATCGGACCGCCTCCGGAAGATATCCACCCTTCGTACTTATCAAACCAGAATTCCTTTCCACTGAGAAATTGTTGCCAAATCCCCCGCTTAAGATTCTCCGTGCCGTGCATGGGCACTAATTTAATATGCGCGTGATCAATGCCAGTTCCCTCCATCATCACCCCTACCCTGCCCACATCGCTAAAATATTTTTCCAAGATCTGCGTCACCGATTTGGCGGCAATAATAAATTCCTGCAAAACATCATCCGGCATCTTCATCACATCACTGCCGTAATGTTGTTTGGGAATCACGCAGGTAAACCCTTCCGTGTTTGGGTCGATAGCTAACCAAGCCATGAATTTATCGTCTTCCCAAAACTTCCCCGCCGCTTCAACATTACCGGCGACTATTTCACAGAAAACGCACTTATTATCTTTAGTTGTGGCGGCGTAGTTACCCATAGCTTTGTTCTCTTATATCCTGGTGGGCGAGACCCTCCTTCGTTCCGGTGGACCGGAACTACGGGCGGGCAGGGAGGAATCATCGATTCCCATCAAGCCCTATCAATCCGCCACAGCTCTGCCCTTCTGGCAGAGCGACGGCCGGATGGTGGGCGAGAGAGGAATCGAACCTCCATGGGATTGCTCCCACAGCGACCTGAACGCTGCGTGTATACCATTTCACCACTCGCCCTTGGAGGCCTGGAGCGGAGTCGAACCGCTGTACGAGGTTTTGCAGACCTCTGCCTAACCGCTCGGCCACCAGGCCCAAGACTGTTAAAATTTTAAACCGCTGCCGGAGTTGCCCCCACCTGATCGGCGTACTCCTCTAATGTATCATCCAAGATATCAAATTGGATACCAGCCTCTTTAAACACCCGCTTGGTATCGTCCCCGGCATGATAATCCTTCTGCGCCACCACTCGCTTAATCCCCACATTTATAATCATCTTGGCACAGGTATAGCAAGGGGTCATCTTACAGTAGAGGGTGCCGCCATCAATAGAAACACCAAATCGGGCTGCCTGACAGATGGCATTCTGCTCGGCATGGATGGTTCGAACACAGTGCTTAGAAACGTGGCCATCTTCGTGCACGGTATCCTTGAACTCGTGACCAATTTCATCGCAGTGCTTAAGCCCTGCGGGCGAACCGACATATCCAGTCGAGATTATGCGTCTATCCCTGACAATGATCGCGCCGCTTCTCCCCCGATCGCAAGTCCCCCGCCCACCGACCGTGTCACAGACCACCATAAAATACTCATCCCACGTATACCGATGATACATTTTTTACCTCCATTACTATTTTATCTACTTTCTCCTCTAACTCCGCTATAGTCCCATCATTAATAATTTTGATGTCGGCGATCTCTAACATCTTCCTAAGCTGCTGACCAAACTCTCCGCCCGCCATCTCCACCACCTCTTCGTGATGACGAAAATCTTCGATCGTCCAGTTGGCTTCCCCGGCCCGATCTCGCCCAGCCGTTCTATCGTAACGAATATGGATTGGGGCATCCACGGCTATCAATAGAAATTTACCAGTAGCGCGGAACGGTTCGCACTCTAATGGATTTCGCACGCTGGTTACTACAAAATTGCCAGAGGCTCGCTCCACTATTCGCTCGGCTAAATAGCTGGGACCATGCGCTTGGCGCAGCTCATTAGCCAGATCGCCCAAGATATCCTTGGACAGGCCTAACCCGCGCTCGCGAGCGATGCCCCGGATCTCATCCGATAGCGAATAGTGCGGCCAGCCCAATTTTTCTAATAAAAGCCGACCTACTGTGTCTTTGCCTGATCCGTCTGTGCCGGTTACGCCAATAATCATTTTGTCTCCTCCACTGGCCTATTATATCAGGCCTACGGCAGACCGGATTTACCCGCCCCATTCCAAATCATGTAATAGCCCTGAGGCTCAAGCCTTAAGGCATTCAAAAAAGTTGGAACCCCGATATCCATCGGGGTGATGTGGAGCGGCAGACCGGATATGGAACCGATCGGGGTTCGGGCTGCCTCACCCCTCTTCAGAACCTTGCGGTTCCGACGCCCGCTCCGATGATACATCGGAGCGTCCTGCCTCCACCGCGGGGAAACTCCCGTTTCCCCGACCCCTTTCCCACGGTTCGAATCCAGCCCTATCGTTTGCACAAACAAAACCATCGCCACGATGGCGATGCTTTGTTTGTGGAGCGGCAGACCGGATTCGAACCGGCGACCTTCTCCTTGGCAAGGAGACATTCTACCACTGAACTACTGCCGCATATCTTAAAGAGGTTCTGGTGCCGCGGGACGGGATCTAACCTATCGGCGGTCGGGAATCCTCCCGCCTCCTCAGAACCTTGCGGTTCCGACGTACGCAAGCAAGGCTTGCGTTCTGCTTCCACTGCGGGGAAACTCCCGTTTCCCCGACCCCTTTCCCACGGTTCGATCTGAACTTTATTGTTAATACATTCTGGTGCCGCGGGACGGGATCGAACCGCCGACGCAGGGCTCTTCAGGCCCTCGCTCTACCGACTGAGCTACCGCGGCTAATTCTCAAACGACCGACTACTATATGATACCCAACTTTGTCTTGGTGGGCGAGAGAGGAGTCGAACCTCCACGGGTTGCCCCACTAGGCCCTTAACCTAGCGTGTCTGCCATTTCACCACTCGCCCATGACTGGTGGGCGCAGAGGGTCTCGAACCCCCGACAACTTGGATGTAAACCAAGTGCTCTACCAACTGAGCTATGCGCCCGTGAGATGTTAAGTTATCGACAGCTTATACTCTTTACCCATAACTCGTCCAGTAGCTGCCCCTCCAGCTCAAATTGATACTGTTTCCCGATTACTATTACTTGCCGACCAACATAAGCGCTGAGATCCTTGGAGATGGGAGCGAGAGATTTACCACTTAAAGAATATCGGGAATACCTTTGAATAATAGTAACTTCATTGTTGGCGCCGTTATCTTCTAATATGCCAACCGATTGTTTCTCCGGAACAGCTAACTGGTCATAGGCGGTTGGGTTATCGGCCACCTCAATGCTGCCACATTCGGCAACTTGGTTATTGGACTGATCATTAGAAAGCTGAGTATCCCCCTTGGAACACCCACCAATCAATGTAGCGCCTGCCAAAATAATAACGATTGCCCACCTATTCATATAAAGTTTTTTGGTGGGCGAGGTGGGATTCGAACCCACAAGCCTTGCGGCAAAGGATTTTAAGTCCTTCGTGTATACCGTTCCACCACTCGCCCTATGAAGTTGGCTCAACTGCCGAACCAGTTTCTATTATACCTTCTGCTGTCCGGCGAGATTTAATATACCACTCGGCTATATTGAGGAATCGATCAGAGGTATCGCTTAAGTTCATCTCCGAGGTAACTCCCCTGACTTTGGCGTCAACTAAATAAGTAAAATGTGGCTGATAGAGCAAAACGGCTGGTACCAAATCGGCGAAAGCGGTTTGAAATTTATGATAATAAGTAATCGATTTATTGATGTCAGCAGATAGGCGCGCAGTCTCTAAATTATTATCAATATCCTTATCGGCGATAACCGAAAGAGCTAACCCCGGATCCTGCACTTGGCTACTGTGCCAATAAGCATACGGGTCGGAATCGGACCCCAGGTTTTGTCCAAAGATCAGCGCTTCGTAGTTGCGCGGGCGAATAACTTCGTCTACCAGTTTATCGCCGTCAACTGGGTTCAGGGTGACTGATACCCCAATGGCACTCCAATTGGCCACCAATATATCAGCGATCTTCTGCTGAACCGGATCAGCTTTATAGCTGAGAGTAAACGTCAACCGATTATTATCCTTCTCCATTATCCCGTCTTGATCAATATCCTTCCAACCCGCTCGGTTAAGCGTGTCCCGGGCCGCTACAAAATCGAGTTGATACTTTTTAATATCTGGCAGGTGCCCCCAAAATCCGGGTAGGATCGGGCTATCTACTACAGTGGCGTTACCGTTAGCGGCTTCAGCCACGATTTTTTGCTTATCGGTAGCAAAAGCCAGGGCTTGCCGAACGGCTTTATCGGCCAAAGCCACGTTGCCACCTAAGGTGTTAAAGAAAACCGCCTTGTACTGTGGCAACGAATAGATATAGGTTTTGATGTTGGGTAATCCTAAATTAGATACATCGTCCAAGACCGAGAAGCTGGCACTAGTCACAGTTCCGCTCTTCATCGCGCCCAGCAGAGATTTCTCACTATCAAAAAAGTAGATTACAACCTTATCAATAAAAGGCCGCTCCGCATAGTAGTTGTCATTGGCCACCAAATTTAACGAATCACGGGAAGCGATCGTACCTAAAACCCGATACGGACCAGAACCGATCGGCTGCTGATTATTGTCCGGATTACCTATCTCGGTAACTGGTAGGTGTGCAAATAAGTGAGCCGGGATAATTCCCACTGTGGCTTGAGACAGGAAAAAGGTCGAAGGATTAGGCAAGGAGAACTTGACCGTACCTTGATCGACCGCTGTTACCTCGATCCCCTGCCAGGCACTTTTGAGAGCCCCCGTGTAGTTTTCGTTTTGGATCACCTGAATGGTGAATGCCACATCACCTGCTACCACCTTTTCACCATCGTGCCATTTGGCGTTGTCACGCAGTTTAAAAAGGTAGGTTTTGCCTTTATCTAATACCTCCCACGAGGCCGCCAAATCCGGCAAAAACTCCCTTCCCTTCCCGAGTTTAACCAGGCCAGAAAAGACCAACCGGCTAACATCTCGATCGGCTGGATTACTATCGGCATAGAGTGGATTAATAACTTGGGTGCGACCCACTACTCCCTCGATAATGCTGCCACCTCGAACTGGTTGAATATCAGCCGACCGCCCGGTGGCTACCAACAGGCTAACCCCAGCAATAAATATTACCCCCACCAATCCCGCGATTACGATCTTCTCTAATCGAGATAGATGGCTAACAAAATATCGCAGAAAGCCGCCAAGAGCGTTGGACAATATCTGCAATCGATACAACCAGCGCATTAAGCCATGCGACTGGCTGAATTGATCAGGACTAAGCCGTTTTTGAATACGAAAGATATTCACTCTTTGGTGGCCGGTTTAAACCAGCAAGCTAACCAACGCCACCACCACAAAGGCGACAGCGATCACGACGGTGATAGTAAACAGTGTCCGTTCCGATCCCCGGCGAGTGCCATAAAAGGCGCTACTGCCGCCGAAGGCCTCCCCTAACGATGCACCACGCGCCTGAACCAGGATGGTGGCCATCAGTAGAACACCTAACACTACCTGAACAATAATGAGGATCTTATCGAGAGTCATATCTAAAAGTTACCCTATAATCCTAACTTGATAGGTGTTAAATGTAAACCCCGTTTAGAAGTCCGGAGAAGCCCAGGCAAAAATTTAAAATACCCACTACCGAATGTCGTTTTACTAACATTGGTCCTCTATTGGTTAATCTCATCAGCGACTTCTAACGGGGTAAAGTTTACTCATACCGGAGGGCGGTGATGGGATCCAATTTGGAAGCCCTGACGGCCGGATACATGCCAAAGACCACACCAAAGGATACGGTCATAAATATCGGCAAGACGATCGCCTGCCAACCGATCTGAAAACTCCACTTGCCGATCATGGCCGTCAACGCCGCTCCGCTGATACCAAATAGGAAGCCGATCAATCCACCAATACCGGTAAGTAATATAGCTTCTAACAGAAATTGGATCAGGATATCGCGCCGTCTTGCTCCGATAGCCTTACGCAGACCAATCTCCCGAGTTCGCTCGGTAACCGAGACCAACATAATGTTCATAATACCAATACCCCCAACTAATAGTGAGATGCCTGCAATAGCTGCTAAAAACAAGGTTAGGGCGCCCATTACCAACTGGATCATGGTCAGAGCATCCTTAATAGTGCGGAGGGTAAAGTCATCGTTTTTGGCGTCGGTAATATTATGACGATCACGCAGCACGTTTTGGACATCAGCCCGAGCCGCCTCCAACCTATCTTCGCTGGTCACTCGCACCATGATCTCAGTAACATAATCAATACCCAACAATAGCTTTTGAGCGGTAGTCACGGGGATATAAGCCATCGCGCCCATATCCATCCCAAAAGTAGTCCCCCCTTCTAATACCCCCACTACGCGGTAGCGATGATTACCTAACTTTATCTTCTGACCAATGGCAGAATCGTCGCCAAATATCTTGGTCTTGATCGTATCGCCCAACACCACCACTGTGCCCACCCCCTTAACATCATCTTCGGTAAATGTATTCCCTTCGATAAAATCCATATTCGAGATATCAAAATACGAAGGGCTAACCCCGTAGAGCGTGACGAACACATCACCGTCTATCCCCGGAACTACCGCTTGAGTGGCCGAGGTGGCTGCCCCCACATCCAAGACATCCGGCACATTTCGCGGATCACCAATAGCATACATATCGTCCATAGTTAGCGTGGTAACGGTTACGCCCATCACCGCTGCCGGTGGGCCCATTCGATCATCTTCCGATCCACCCGGCATAACTGACATCACATTCGTACCAAACGATTGGATCTGATCCAATACAAACTGTTGTACGCCATCACCCGAAGCCACGATCACCACCATCGCCGAGATACCGATCACGATACCCAATAGCGTCAAGATCGACCGCACCTTGTTGATCCAAAGCGCAGTTAAAGCCATCTTCAGCGTAGACAGTTGGTTCATAGTGATTAACCTCTTACTTCATCAGAGACTATAACACCATCCTTTAACCGGATGATTCGTTTGGCAAAACCGGCAATATCATCCTCGTGAGTAACTAAAACAACCGTGTGACCTTCTTGGTTTAACTGTTTAAACACCTCCATGATCTCCCAGCTGTTTTTGGTGTCCAAGTTACCAGTCGGTTCATCGGCAAAGATGATCTCCGGGTTACAAACCAAGGCGCGCGCAATCGCCACTCGCTGTTGTTCCCCTCCGGACAATTGATTAGGCGCGTTGTTTATCCGATGACCCAGCCCAATCCGCTCCAATGCCTGAACGGCTCTGGTGTGCCGCTCTTTGGCCGGCACACCAGCGTAGATTAATGGCAGCTCAACATTTTCTAATGCAGAGGTGCGCGGCAACAGGTTAAACGATTGGAATACAAATCCCATTCTACGATTCCGTAAATTAGCGAGAGCATCCTCGCTCAAGCTATCCACTCTTTCCTCTGCCAGATAGTAGGCACCGTGAGTGGGTCGATCGAGCAATCCCAAGATATGCATTAAAGTGGATTTTCCAGAACCCGATGGCCCCATAATCGCCACAAACTCACCTCGATTGATATTTAGATTCAGACGTTTTAATACAACCGTTTCGGTACTGCCCGAACCGTAACTTTTATCGAGATCCGTCAACTGAACTAAGCTCAGAGCTACCACGGCTTAAGATTCCTTGAGAATAACTTGCTCGTTTTCGGTCAAACCGCCAATCACTTCCGCATCCACATCGCCTAACAAGCCGATCTCCACGTTTTTCTCGATCGCTTTATTGTCTTGCAATACTTTGACGCGATAACTATCGCCCTCTTTGATCAGTGACCGACGCGGTACCACTAATACATCGGGGCGACTATCGGTGATGATCTCCAAGTCGGCCGTTAACGAAGAGAACAGATCGGCCACCGACTGATTAAACAGAATAGTAGCTTTGTAGTTAACCACACCCATGATGATAGTAGCGGCCGGGTCAATGGTAGCCACCGTGCCATCGGCGGTTACGTTAGGCAGTGCGTCAAATTTGATCTTTACCTCCTGCCCCACCCTGACCTTGCTTAGCTCTGTCTCGGAGATATTGGCCTCAACCTTAAATTCGCTGGCGGTCTCTAATACCACAACCGGTTGCCCCATCGAGCTTAACTCGGCTGGTTTAGCATTGAGGGTTACTACCCGGCCATCAATGGGCGCTTTAAGGGTCGCTTGAGCGATCTGAACTTGAATAGCTTGTAGGGCAGCTGAGCTGGCAGACACCTGCGCAGCGGCTGATTGAATGTCGGCTGAAAGCGCTGGGGCTAAAGACTGAGAGCGCTGTGCGGACGCCAACGAATAAGAAGCTTCAGCCGCATTGACCGCTAACTGCGCGCTATTGATCTTCATATCTGCGCCACTACCGGCGCTATTGTAAGCCGCTTGGGCGGAATTTAAAGCCGATCTCGCATTATCCAACTGAGCTTTGGCACCTGCTCGTTCGGCGTCGCTCCCCCGCAGAGCCGACTGATATTGAGCCTGAGCTATGTTGTAGGCCGAAGAGGCACTGTAAAGATTGGATGAAGCTTGCTGCAGTTCAGCCAAAGTGGCATGTCCCAAATTATAGGCTGACAGTACTTGGTTATAGTAGTTTTGAGCATTACTAAAGGCAGTTTGGGCATTGCTTAAACTCACCCGAGCTACCTCAGCAGATTGGCTGATCACTCCCTGCCCAGCGCTATAACTATTAAGGGCGTTCTGATAAGCTCTCTGTGCATTCTCTAACGCTACCCGCGCATTGCTGATCTCCAGGTCGCGAGCACGGTAAGCATCCTGCAATTGAGACCTGGCATTCTCTAAGGCCACTCGAGCAGTATCCAGGCCACGATCCAGCACACTAATGTCAGCCGATCGCAACGGGCTCTGTGCCCTGGCTAACATCGCTCTGGCCGCGGTCACCGAGGCACCAGCCTGGGCCGCTTGGCGATTTAAAATATCGGTATTGAGAGCTACTAAGAGGTCTCCCTTTTTAACCACGCTCCCAACCTTGACCGCCACGGTTTTGATAATACCGGGAGAGAGGAAGCCTAACTCTAAACTTTGGCCGCTGATCACCGAACCGGACACCGAAACCGTACTGCTGACCTCACCTCGCTTAACCGAGTAGAGCTCGTAGACTGGTTGCTTGGCAAATGGCTTCCATACCCCAAAAACAATGGTAGGGATCACCACTAAAACGACTAAGCCGATTATCCAAAAACGTGCTTTCATAATGATTAATTAGGTATGTTCACTATTCTAATCCCAACCTGACTTCTGGTCAACTGCCCCCAAAAATCCCTTTACCCCGTTAGAGGTCCGACAGAGTTAGAATAACCTCTACCGTATTTGTGGTAAACGAACGGCGCTCAGCTTAATTTCACTCCACTTGTAAGCTATCCGGGCAACCTCTAACGGGGTTTACTAAACCCCCACTATCACTTACAATGTGGCTGTCGCTTTATTAGCTTTTCTATGGCTAAAGACAGAAAAGACTTTGCCGATTTTAATCAACCGGACACCCTGATCGGCAAGGAAGTTGTGGCCGAAGGCACCCTCAACAGCGAGGGCGATATCCAGATTAACGGTCAGTTTGAGGGGAAAGTAGAGGCCGCTGGCGATGTTATCGTCGGAGAACATGCTAAAGTCAAAGCTGATATCAAAGCCAATAATGTCTACGTTTCTGGCGAGGTAGAGGGCAATATCCAAGCTACTGAGCGCTTAGAAATCTTAGAAACTGGGCGGGTCAACGGCAACGTCACCAGCCAAGCCATGTCGATCGAGCCAGGCGGTATCCTTAAGGGGAGCAGCACTATGCAAGAGACGGCCGAAACTGCTCCGGCAGCTCAACCCACCTACGAAGTGGAAGAAGAGAAAGAATAATGTATCTTCTGCTGGTCAATCCAAAAGCCGGCAACAAACTATATCGGCGCATTGAGCGCCGGTTTATCGGTTCGCTTAATCGCCACAAGATCAAGCATAAGATCGTAATGATCGATGACCTGGCCAACACCGCCGACTTATTAAAAGATAACGTCAAGGACAACATCAAAGCGGTGGCTGCAATGGGTGGTAATGGCACGGTAACCGCCGTGATCGATGCGTTGGCAGACTATGATCTGCCTTTGGCGATCATCCCTACCACCAAAACTAATCACCTCGCCCGTCTCTTGGGTGTCGCTAACTGGCAAGCTGGAGTTCGGTCGTTGGCTCATCACCACACTCACACCAAACGGTTGGGCAAGATCGGCCAGCGCTATTTTATGGGAGAGCTGACCATTGCTCCTAAGCGCAACCTGATCAAAAACATCTTTGGACAAAAAAGCCGCCTTAAGCGCTTCTTCGGGGTTAACCGACCGATCACTCATAAGAATCAGCACAGCGTCGCCTGCCAACTTAAACTGGATAGCGAGTTAGAGGTCAACGGACAGTTAGCCAGGTTGGACATTCGTCTGGTAGACGAGGGCAAAAAGAAGATGCGGATTCAGCTCCATACCCTAACTGAGACCGGCACTGAGGCCAGTGTACTGTGGGCCAATAAGTTGGAGGTGACCAGTAGCCTCAATATGCCCATCGTATCTGGTAACGAAACCCTGGCCAACACCCCAGCGACGATCCAGGCTGTCACCAAAACGATCGAAGTGATCCAACCTACCCCCAGAGTTAAAAAGAAGCGGGGTTGACCAGAGGTTAGGCAATATGATAGTTTCTACCTATAATTAAGTCGATGCCTCAACTAAGAGCCCGAATCAATCATCAGATCCGCGTGCCTCAGGTATTGCTTATTGATGAGAACGGCGTTCGCATCGGAGTGATCCCCACTTCCGAGGCGTTACAACGAGCTTTTAGCGCCGAACTCGATTTAGTCGAGGTCGCCGCCAACTTGCGTCCACCGGTCTGCAAGATCATGGACTTTGGCAAGTATCAATACGAGCAGGCCAAATCTCTTTCGTCTCAACGCAAGAGCCAGAAGAGCCAAGAGGAAAAAGAGATGCGGTTAGGCCTTAAGATCGACGACCACGATTTACAAACTAAATCCAAACGAGTAGATTTATTTATTAGTAAGGGACACAAGGTTAAGGTTACGGTGGTGTTCCGCGGACGAGAGATCACTCACAAGGAGTTGGGTCACGAGGTAATGGAACGTTTCCTCAAGGCACTGACCGTTCCCTATCGCACCGACAAAGCTCCCCTACTGCAAGGAAAACAGTTGATCACTATTATTATTCCCAAATAAGATGCCTAAGATAAAAACTCACAAAACTGCCACTAAACGATTTCAAGCTACTAAGAGTGGTAAGATCCGTCGGCGGCGCGCTATGCAAGCGCATAAGTTAACTAAAAAATCGAGTAACCGGAAACGGTCTTTCCGTAAATCAGAGAATTTAACCGGCGCTGATTTAAGCCGGGTGCGTAAAATGATCGGAGCATAAGATGGCTAGAATTAAACGGGGCATCCTCGCCCAAAAAAAGCATAAGAAACTAAAGAAGTCCGTTAAGGGCTTTAGAACCACTCGGCGCAAGTCGGTTAAGTTAGCGCGCCAGGCCTTAATGCACGCGCTAAGCTATGCCTACCGTGATCGCAAGAAGAAGAAGTCGACCATGCGCTCCTTGTGGATAGTTAGGATCAATGCCGCCCTTCAACCAATGGGCCTCAGTTACAGCAAATTTATAGCTCAGCTTAAAGCCAACAAGGTAGAGGTCGATCGCAAGATATTGGCTCAATTGGCTCACCAGTATCCCGAAGTATTCAGTGCGCTGGTCGCCAAGCTCAAATAACCACTTCCCCTTAGCTAATTAAAAGATCCCGCCATCTGGCGGGATCTTTTGTAAATTATCTAACTACTGGCGAAAGATCAATTTAGACAGGATCTGGTCTCGGTCAAAGGCGCCAGAAAACCAAGTCGTGTATCGGTCAGAGCTCTTGTCTTGGAAGCTTAGCTCGGCATTTAAATTAACCCGACTAATCAGAGTGGTATTAGCTAACCCAGATTGTTTCTGCACCAACAGACGATACTGAGGCTGGCCGCCAGACAGATCCAAACGGAAAGGTAAGACATACTCTATTTCGACAGTGCTGCTTGCCCCCGGTTTGGTGGTCAGCCAAAAACCAATTACCGTTTTGCCATCCGATACACTGGTGTCTAATTCTGTACCATCATCATAGCCAGCCAATTTATTTACCTTTGTTCCCGATGGCAGATACACCCGAACATAGTTTTTGTTAGGCCCGTCCGGGAACTCTTCGGTGCCACTGTGTTGGTAGGTTAACTTTAAACTATCAATCACTGCACCGTTGCTGCTGATCGTGGCTTGATGCGCAAATTCTCGTGACATAGATTCACTACTTTTATTGCCACCCAAATTAGACTCCACCACGTAGAGATAATCGTCAGTTGCCCCCGTTTCCCAGATCTCACCGCTAAATCCGGCAGTCTTTACTACCCCCTCCAACTGAGAATCAGTCAGATAGACCATGACGTCTTTATTGGTCAATCGTAGTAACAATTGTTTACCGATCTCTCCCAGCTGCTTTTCATTGGCATTAAACAGCCGATCCATAAATAACGGGGCAAAGTCCACCAATAGCTGTTTGGGGTTATAACTACCCTGTGCATCAATCTCAATATGCTTCTGGACTTTTTCAACAAAGTTATCCGCGTCTAAATTCATACCGAACTCTGGCACATAGACGGGCCCTAAAGCTCTTAAAATATCTGTGATCACCACCGGGTTAACCGTGATCATCCCATCAACGGTGCCGCCGCCGCCTTGCTCGTAAAGTCGTTGGATCGTGCGAGCGGCAGTTGGTAGATTAGGCTCCCAGTTGGCATCTCGCATCCCGTAATAGTAGGTTACCGCTTTTAACGGAGCGGGCAGTTCAACCTCGCTTCTCATATTCTGGCCGTCTAATCTTTGGGTGGTGTCCACAAACACACTTTCCAATTTACCCTGATACATCTCTACCAAAACGTAGCTGCCAATAAATCCACCAGTCGAACGCAACTCGTTGGGGTTTTGGTTGAGCAATAGATAGTAACGTGGATGATTAAAACCTAATGCATCCGGCAATCGTTGGGCTACTACCGAGGCCAACTCTATCCCCTGCTTAAACTTCTGCGTCTCAGCGGCAGCTTTAGATATCAACTCAGCATACTTATGCTCTAACCCAGCCACGCTGATCCGCCCCAATATATCTGTGGCCGACTCTACATCTCCCACCGCCTGATTGATCAATTTAGAGTTGCTCAGTAACAGTTTGCCAACCTGATACCCCACATCCTTGGCCTCATTCCCATCCTTACCCAAATTCTGCCAGTACTGAGATAACGGTAACATCGCCGTGGTAGCGTTGGTCCCGGCTCGCGCCAAATACTGGCCACTTAGTAGCACCTCCTGACCTTGTAACAACTCGGACCGCGGGAATGATAACCCCGCCATTAAAAGAGGTTGCTGACCCAGATCCTCAAAC